>DASWIG010000276.1:0-27484 GCA_036397835.1 Thermoanaerobaculia bacterium | reverse complement strand
AGCGGCACGCTGCGCGCCGCGGTCCTCGCCGTGCCGCACCCGGGGGAGGAGGCGGAGGGGGACGGGAAGACGGACGTCGACGTCTGGGTCGAGATCGACGGCGGCCACCTCCTCGGCGAGGGCGAGACGCCCGAGAGCCTGCGCGTGGAGGTCCACGCCTACGCGATGGCCGAGGCGGGGACGCTCGCGGGCGCGTTCTCCCAGGCCTTCTCCCTGCCGCTCGAGGAGCACGGCGACGCCCTCGCCGCCGGCGGCGTGAAATTCGCCGGGAGGCTGCGGCTCGTTCCCGGCGAGCATGAGCTGCGCCTCCTGGTGCGCGAGACGCGGTCGCAGCGTTTCGTGCTGCGGGTGCTGCCGCTGGCGGTGCCGGCGCCCAGGGGCCCCTACCTGGGACCGCCGCTCTTCGCCGACGAGGGCGGCGCCTGGATCCCGGTGCGGGCCGCCGGCGACGCGGCCCCGGCGAACGGCGACGCGCCCGCCGCGCTGCCGGTGCTGGCGGCCGGCCGGACCCACACGGCCTGGCTGTGGACGAGCGACCCCGGCGCCCGCCTGGCCGCGCGTCTCCTCGACGCCGAGCGCCGGCCGCGCACCGACGTCGGCGTGACGCCCGAGGCGGGCGCGGCCCGGCCGCTCGCCGCGGCGTTCGAGGTGCCCGACCTGGCGACCGGGAACTACGTGCTGGAGACCTCCCTCGACGTCGACGGCCGGCCGTCGTCCAACCTGCCGGTCTACGTGCTCGGGGCCGAATTCGACGCCGGCGGCGTGGCGTGGACGGGGATCGACCGTCTCGCCGCCGAGCCGGAGCGCCGCCGCGAGGCCCTCGACCTGGCCGCCAAGCGCCGCGCCAGGAAACGCCACGAAACGATCGTCCGCGCCTACCGCGGAGTCCTCGAGCGCCTGGCCTCGGGCGCGCCCGGCGAAGCCCTCGACGACCTGGCCCACCTCGAGCGGGAGGCGCTCGAGTCGACCGAGGAGGACGCCCGCGAAGCGCTCGCGGCCGCCCAGGACGAGGTCGTCGCCGGCCTCGCCGCCGCCGCCGCCGAGAGCCTGGTGCCGGTCCTCTACCTGCACATGGAGAGCCACGACCGCTACGCCGGCGACAAGGAGACCTTCCTCACCCTGCACGCCCGCGAGCGCGTGATCGCGGTGGCGCGGCGATACGCCGCGGGCGCCGACGCGAGGAACGAGCTGGCACCGTCGCTGGCCGCCTCGGCGCTTTCCGGCATGGGGATGAGGCTGCTGCGCTCGCGCCAGCCCGTGGCGGGCCGACGGATGATGGAAGAGGCGCTCGCCCTCGACCCGCGCAACGCCACCGCGCTGCTCGAGCTGGCGCTCGACGACGAACGCCGTGCCGAGTACGCCGGCGCCGCCGACCGGCTTCGCCGGCTGCTGGCGATCCGGCCGCGCTCCGACGAGGGACGCCTGCGCCTGGCGCTCAACCTGCGCCGCGGCGGCCAACCGCGCGAGGCCGCGCGCTGGCTGCGCCGGGTGATCGACGACGGCACCGAGGACTGGCTCCTGGCCCTCGCCTACCAGGAGCTGGCGCGCCTGATGATCGCCGAGGAGCGGCCCGGCCACGCCGTGCGCCTGCTCGAAGCGGGCGTGCGCCGCCTGCCGCGCGAGCGGCGCCTCGCCGTGCAGCTCGCCTACGCTCTCGACCGTGACGGCAAGGGCCGACGCGGCCGCGACGTGCTGGACGCGGCCCTGGAGCGCGCCGACGGCTCAGGCCCCTCGCCGCGCCTGCTCTACAGCCGGCGGCCGCAGGGCGCCGTCGAGGACGACCGTCCGGCCCTCTTCCGCCAGAGCATGGCGCGCCTCGCGGTGCTCGCCGGCGCGCTCGGCCGGGCGGGAGAGAAGCGATGATCCGACGCCTCTTCGCCGGCCTGCTCCTCGCCGCGTCGGTGCCGGCCGCTTTCGCCCTCGACGTCTTCGTGCGCAGCCCGCGCGGCGGCCAGGTCGTCTTCGGCCCGGTGGAGGTGGAGCTCGAGCTGTTGACGGCGGCCGACGCCGTCGAGGTCGAGGTCCGGCTCGACGGCGAGGTGGTGGGCAGGCTCTCCGAGGCGCCCTATCGGCTCGTCGTCGACGTCGGCCAGGAGAACCGGTCCCACGTCTTCGAGATCACCGCCGTCGACAGCGACGGCGGCACGGCCACGCGCACGGTGACCACCGGCCGCGTGGAGGTGGACATGGAGCTCGACCTCGAGCTCCAGCAGCTCTACGTGACTGCGACGCGCGACGGCGCACGGGTACACGATCTCGAGCGCCACGACTTCGTGGTGCTGGACGGCGGCTACCCGCAGCAACTGGTGACCTTCGAGCGCGGCGACGTGCCGCTGACGGCGGTGCTGCTGATCGATTCGAGCCTCAGCATGCAAGGCGAGAACCTGCGGGCGGCGCTCGCGGGAGCGCGGGCCTTCGTGGAGGAGATGCGCGAGCTTGACCTGGCCAAGGTCATCGTCTTCTCCGACCGCCTGCTCGCCGTCACGTCCTTCACCGGCGACCCGCGAGTCGTGGCCTCGGTGATGGACGGCGTCGAGGCCGCCGGCGGCACCGCGATCAACGACCACCTCTACGTGGCCCTGAAGCAGCTCGAGGCCTACCAGGGACGCCAGGTCGTGGTGCTGCTGAGCGACGGCGTCGACATCGAGAGCGTCCTCGGCATGGACGACGTGGCGTGGAAGGCGGGGCGCGTGCAGAGCCTGATCTACTGGATCCGCCCGCGCGACGCCGCTGACCCCAACGCCAGCTACTACTCGGTGTGGCGCGACCCGAAGGCCCATCGCCACGAGATCGAGACGCTCGGCCGCGTGGTCGCGGCGAGCGGCGGCCGCGTGCGCGAGATCGCCGCCATCGCCGACGCCTCGGCCGCCTTCCGCGAGATCGTGGCCGAGCTGCGCGAGCAATACGTGCTCGGCTATTACCCCGCCGTCAACCTCGACGACGGACGCTGGCACGAGGTGAAAGTCCGGGTGCGCTCGCCGGGCGTGCGAGTGCGGGCGCGCGGCGGCTACTTCGACGACGAGGCGCAGTAATCACGAGATGAGCCGCAAGGCCCCGCCTCCCCCGGATCCCGACGCCGGCCTGTGGCAGGGCCGCTCGGTGGCGCGCCGCTTCGTGTCGCCGGACGGCTTCACGGTGCTGGTGGGCCGCACGGCCGCCGACAACGACGTCCTGACGGTGAAGCTGGCCTCGCCCCGCGACTTCTGGTTCCACGTCGCCGCGGGCCCGGGCTCGCACGTCGTGGTGCGCAACCCGGAGGGCGTCGACCGGTTGCCGCGCGAGGCGCGCCGGTTCGCCGCCTCGCTCGCCGCCGGCTACTCCAAGGCGCGGGCCGGCGGCCGGGTGGCCGTCCACGTCACGACCTGCGCCGAGGTCAGGAAGCCGCGCGGCTATGCGCCGGGGATGGTCACCCTCGGGCGCTACGACACGGTGCAGGCGTCGCCTTGGCGGGGCGAGGAGGAGTAGCAGTCGGGATCGACTGTCATGTCAATCGTTGCCGTCCGGCGGAAGCGTGGTAGAATCCACGACCGTCGACGTCGATCAAGACAAGGAGACGGTCCATGCGATTCACCGGAGTGTCCCTCGTAGTGCTTCTGGCGGTTTCTCTCCCGCTCCTTCATCCGGCGCCCGCGGCCCCGGCCGAGCCGCTGGGGAGCGCCGAGACGAATTGGAGCGGCGTCACCCTCGACCTCACGAGCGTCGAGCGTAAAGGGAGCGTCCTCACCGTCAAGTGGGCGGTCCACAACCGGGGTGAGAGCCAGGTCGAGGTCAAGTTCGGTCTCGTCGGCAAGCACGTCACCACCTACGTCGTCGACGAGGACAGCGGCACCAAGTACTACGCGCTCACCGACCAGGAGGGCAACCTGGTCGCCTCGCAGCACGTCTACATCGGCAGCGACACCCACGGCATCTCGGAGTACGTCCCGGCAGGGCAGTCGAAGCGCTACTGGACGAAGATGCCGGCTCCCCCCGCCGAGGTCAAGGCCCTGACCGTGTTCTTCGCCGAGACCGAGCCCTTCGAAGAAATCGCGATCACGGACAGATGACCATGGCGACTCCCGCGTTGGCGGTGCTGATCGTCCTCGCAGGCGCCTTCATCGCGTGCGGCGGGGGGAATGCCGCCGAGCCGTCGGCCCCGGCGCCGAGCGCCGCGCCTGCCGGCGCTGCGCCACCGGCCGGCGACTGGCAGGATCCCGAGCCGGAGGGGGCTCAGGCCCTGGCCGAGCAGGTCGCCCTCGCCGAGCACAACCGCGACAAGACCACCCGGCTGCGCCCGTCGACGACCCGGCTGCGCATGTCGATGACGACGCTGGTCGACCGCACCACCGGGCTGTCCGGCCGGCGCACCGGCCTCGACGCCGCGGCCACGGGCCTCGACGAGCGCCTCGGCCGTCTGCGCGCCGAGGAGACGGCGACCGAAGTGACGATCCGGCTCCCCGGCGCGTTGCTCTTCGACTTCGACTCGGCGGCGATCCGCCCCGACGCCGAGCGCAGCCTGCGCGACGTCGTCGAAGTCATCGCCGCCTACGGGGGGCGCCCCGTGCGGATCGAAGGCCACACCGACTCGGTCGCCTCCGACGCCTACAACCGGGAGCTCTCGCAGCGCCGCGCCGACGCGATACGCGGCTGGCTCGAAGCGCACGGGGTGGCGGCGGGGCGCCTGACCACGGTCGGCCACGGCGAATCGAGACCGGTCGCCGACAACGGCACGGCGGCGGGCCGGCAGCAGAACCGCCGCGTCGAGGTCGTCATCGAGAAGGCGCGCTGAAGTCCGTCGTGACGACGCGGTGCCGAGACCGCCGAGGATCCTCGCCAGCATCGCCGCCAGCGGGCTCGCTTCTCGGCGGACAGGATGGCGCGGCTTGCCGCTATCCGATTTCCTCGACGGAGTCGACGAGGGAAGCTCTCGTGAGCCAGCGACCGAGCTGATCGAGGTCCTTCGTTCCCAGGATCCGTTGCCGCGAGGTCTCACTCGGGGACAGACCGCGCGCCTCGAGCACGGCCAGGATGGCTTCGGCAAGCCCTTCGGCGCGTCCCAGCGCCCTGTCCTTCTGCCGCACCTCCTCGATGACGGGATTGCCGCGGGCCAGGAGCCCACGGGCCACCGCGTTGTCCGCGGCGGCCGCGTCGAGGAGCGCTTCCACCTCCAGCGGCTCGATCAGACAGCGGTCCTCGATCACCGACGACCGGTCCAGGTCGACCCACTTCTTCTCCTTGGCAGACCACTCGCTCACCTTCCCCTTCTTGAGGAAGAGCGCGAAGACCCGCCGCACGCCCCGGCGGATCATCTTCGGAACCTTCACGGTCACGTCAGCGCGGCTCTGCGTCGACACGACCTCGAAGGCGATCTCTTCGAGATGGCGACGCCTGGTCTCAGGATCGACACCCTCCTTGACGATGGCCGAGTCGGACGCGAAGTCGGACTCCTTCGCGAACCGCGTCTTGAGGTCGGAGGCGACGCGGTAGCCGGGAGCGACCTTGCCGCGCAGGACGTAGTCGAGCTCGCCGTGGCGCGTGGCGTGGGAATACTCAGCCGGCATCGCCAGCACCCGGCGACCGTCGATGCGCTCCCAGCGGGTCACTTCCGGCGGATCGAGATGATCGTCCACGTGCGGGAACCGTTCGCGCGCCGGCAGCCGCATGGACGTTCGGGGCTCCGACGCTCCCGGCGCTTTCAGGCTGTACGGTGGGCGGTTCTCGTCCATACCGGAAGGCTAGCACATCGGCTGCCCGCCCACCCGGTCCGGCGCCGCGGGCACGCGCCGCCGTGCGATCATGGATGTCGACCACGCGCCGAGCGCCGGGGCTCGCTTCTCGGCGAACAGGATAGCGCGGCTTGCCTCCGGATAGGCTCCTCATCCTGGAATTCCTGGAATGGAGACGGCCCTGCTCCTCGCTTCTTCGATCAGCGCCGACTTGTCGATGGGCCAGAGACGAACGCTCCGATCCCGGCTCGCGACGGCGAGGTAGCGTCCATCCGAGGTCCAGGCGAGCGCCGTCACGGCATCCGAATACGGAACGTCCGCGATCTCCCGACCACTCGCCACGTCCCAGACGCGAGCGCATCCCCGGCTCTGGTTGTCGCCGGCCGCGGCGAGAAGGCGGCCGTCCGGGCTGAAAGCGAGGTCGACGACGACTCCCTCGAGCTCCAGGGCCCGAGCCGGCCCTTGAGAGAGTCGAGGGTCCCCGCCGTCGAATCGCCACAGCCAGACCCGGCCCATGTCCCCGCCCACCGCGAGGTAACGCCCGTCGGGGCTCCAGGCGACGGCCCGAAGAACGCCGCCCGGCTGGCCGGCCTCCGGCGCGGCGCCCGAGCCGACACGCCAGAGGCGCAGCCGGGCGTCGCCCGCCACGGTGGCGAGCAGCGCGAAGCGGATGGGATGAAAGGCCATCCCGTAGACCGCGGCGCCTTCGTGCGACAGGAGATCACGCTCCTGGTCGTCCTCGAGTGCCCAGACACGGACCGCGCCGCCGCGCTCCCCGACCGCCAGGTAGGCGCCGTCGTTCGAGTAGGCTAGCGCCGTGGCTCCGTCGTGGCCGAGCCCGGCGCGCGGCTCGGCCCCCGGCAAGCTCCAACGGAGGATCCGTTCCGGGCCGATCGCGGCGACCTGAAATCCCCCGGGATGAAACGCCACGGCGGACGCGGGCGTGGCGAGAGCGGCGGCCGGGAGCCAGCGCCCAGCCGCCGGACAACCCCTGGTCGTCGGGGCCGCCGCCGTCCGCAGCTCGACGGCGGCCGCCGTCGCGAGGGCCATGTAGCATCCGTCGGCGCTGATCGCCAGGTCCGCGATCGGGAGCTCTCGCAGGAACGGTCCCATCCAGGTGGCGCCGGGGGCGTCCCAGACGCGAACGGAGCCGTCGAAGCCGGCGGTGGCCAGGTACCGGCCGTCAGGGCTGAAGGCCAGGCCGATCACGTGCCGGTGCTCGATGCGGACGATCTCGCGGCCGGTCGCCGTCGCCCAGAGCTTGGCCACCGTGTCGTCGGACGTGGCGAAGCTGCGGCCGTCCGGGCTGAAAGCGAGTCTCGCGATCGGACGCGTCTGTGAGCGCCCGGCGACGGAGATCTCCTGCCAGCCGCTCGACTCGTTGCGCTTCCACACCTTGCCCGTGCCGTCGAGGCCAACGGCGGCGAGGTGGCGGCCGTCCGGGCTGAAGGCGACCGCCGAAACGGGGTGCCGGCCGCGGAAGAGCCGGTGCGGTGAGTGCCCGCCGCCGCGGAGGTCCCAGAGCTCGACCGTGCCGTCCTCGCCGGCGGTCGCGAAGAGGGGCTCGGTCGGGCTCAGCACGGCGTCGTTGATCTCGGTTTCCCGGGGAGGCACGCACTCGTTCTCGCGATCGCCACCGAGCGCCCAGACGCACACCGACTCGATCTCTGCTCGAGGCAGTGCGGAAGCTTCCCGCGTCCTCGTCAGCAGGAGCCGGCCGTCACGGCTGAACGCCACGGCCACGACCGGACGCGAGTGCGGCAGGCAGCGCCGCCTCTCGCCGGCCTCCGGATCCCACAGGCAGACGTCGCCGTCGTCGCCGGCGGCCGCCAACCAGGCGGAATCGGGGCTGAACGCGAGGGCCCGGATCCCCCGCCCTTGACAGCACAGCGGATCGCGGCGCAGCGGCGCGCCCTGATCGGCGTCCCAGAGTCGGATCCGTCCGCTCTCGTCCGCCGTGGCGAGCCGTCGGCGGTCGCCGCTGAAGGCGATGGCCGTGACTCGGCCCTCGTGCCGCAGCGCGGCCAACGGCCTGCCGCCGGGTATCTGCCAGAGCCGGGCCCCGCCTTCATAAGGCGCCGTCGCCAGCCGTTGACCATCGGGCCGAAAGGCGATGGCGAAGAGATGGCCCCCCTCCCCGTGGACAAGCGAGGTCACCGGGACCGGCAGCCGCGCCAGGGCCTGGCGGGCGACGTCTCCCGCCGCCGCGGGCGCGCTCTCCAGCGCGCCCATCGCCAGCCGGAGCTGCTCGCGGGGATCGGGGGTCGACCGGGCCCGGATCAGCATCGTCCGGCCGCGGAGCAGGTGGAGCGACGCCCAACCCATGACGAGGACGAGAAGGGCGAGCAGCGCCGCCGCGGCCGCCCAACGGCGGCGCCGGCGGCGCCATCGGCGGCCCTGCTCGTGAAGAGCCGCGATCTCTTCGTCGCCGACGGCCTCGGCCGTAAAGTCCGGCTCCTCGACCCGGATCGCCCGCGCCAAGCGATCGAGCGCGGCGTCGTCGTCGAGGCCGCCGCGCAGGTCGATGAAGTGGCGGGTGTTGAGAAACCCGCTGAGCGTGCCGCCCGGAAGGAGAACCGGAACCACGGGGAAGCCTTCTTCCTCTTCGCGCTTGCTGCGGAGCAGGGCGAGCCCGAGCTCGTCCGCCTGCCAGGGGCCGAGGCCCCTCGGACCCACGAAGACCACCGCCGCCCGCGAGTCGCGCTCGATCACGTTCTCGAGGGCCCGAATCCACGACCGGCCCGCTCCGAGGTCCTCGCGGTCGAGAAAGGTCGGGATCCCACGCCGCTCGAGCGCGGCCCGCACCTGGCGCACCGCTTCGCGGTCGGGCGTGTGATAGCTCAGGAAGACGGGGGCGGTCATCGTCCGTTCAGGGAATGGAGCCGATCGAAAGCCGCAGCCCGACTTGAAAGACCCGCGGGTTGAGGGTCTCGGTGGGCGCGCCGGCGCGGGCGATCGCCAGGTTGCGCTCGCGCCGCAGCACGACGTCCTCGTCCAGGACGTTGAAGACCTCCACGGCGAGGGTCGCGGCGAAATCGATCGAATAGAGCTCCCACTCGAAACCCTTGTCGAGATGGAGGTCGAGGGTGGTCACGTCGTCGAGCCGCGCCTCGTCGATCTCGGTGACGGCCACGCGTCGGAGCCATCCGTCGGCGCCCACGATCTGCTCGAAGTACGGGGTCGGATAGCCTTCGCGGGCGCTGAGGTTGAAGCCCGCGGTCCATCCCCTCCCGAATTGGTAGAGCCCGCTGACGTTCCCAGTCCACCGGCTGTTGAGCCAGAGGCCCCCTTCGCCCGTCGTGCGCACGGCCCGCTCGGCGAACACGGCGCCGTCGTTGTCGGCCGGGCCGACGTCGTCGGTCGGATCGTCCGCGGCGGCGAAGCTCGCGGGCACGCTCCAGGTCCAATCCGAAAAAGTGAGGCTCGCCTCCATGGACCAGCGATTCGAGAGCCGCTTGCTGAGGTTGAACGTGACGCCGAGGTATTCGTGGCGGCGTTCACCGTCGGTGAGAAAGGTCCCCCCGGCCGGTCGCAGGCCCTCACGCAGGGCGAACGTCGGCGCCGCATAGGTCTCGCCGTCGGGCAAGGAGCCGCCGACGGTCCGGTCGAGGACGAAATCGCCGGCCGCGGCGGTCCGCAGCGTCCCGCCCTCGTCGACGACGAGCAGGCGCTCCTCGGCGACGTTCGAGGTTCGGCGATACGAGCCGATCAGTCCCACCGCCCACTCGGGCCGGATGGCGTGCTCGAGGCCCACGCGGAGCTCGTCGGTGAGCGCCGGCGACAGGTCGGGATCGGTCTGGTGAGCGCGCTCAGAATCGGCGCAGCGGTCACAGAAGAAAGGCTCGGCCGACAGCTCGTCGTCCTGAGCGAGGCCGTCGCCGTCGCGGTCGTCGAAGAAGAAATATGCGCGCGCCGGAGAAGCGGGGTTGACTCGGGTGATTGCCGGGAGCGCGAGTTGCTCGGCGAAGCGCGCGTAGCCCGCCCGCAACAGCGTGGCTCCGTCGCCGGCGAGATCGTAGGTCAGGGCGAGCCGGGGCGCGAGCGTCGTCCAGCGAAACCCTCCCCCATCGTTGCCGGCGAGCTCGACCGCCGGCAGCAGCTCCGGCCGCAGCCGGCTCGCGGGCGCGGCGCTCGCCCGGTTCTCGCCTTGCTGGACGTCAAGGCGCACCCCCAGGCTCAGGGAGAGGCGGCCGTGGCTCACGTCGTCCTGGGCCCAGACCGCGCCGTAGTCGGTCGCGGCCGAGAGCGCGCCGTCGCGCGTCACCACCGCGATCTCCGTGTCCGCAAGCCCGAAATTCTCGCCCTGCAAGTGGACCACGCCGCGGCCGGTCCAGGCCTCGGTGGAGTCGGCCGCGGCGCGGCGGTAACCGGAGCCGAAGCGCAGGTCGTGGGTCCAGCTTCCGAGATGGAAGAGGGTGCCGCCCTCGGCGTCCGCCTGCAGGGATTCGCGTCGCGTCGACTCGGAGAAGAAGCCGTCGCGAAAGACGCCGAGCCGGTCACGAGTCGCCTCCGGCCCGTCGACGCCGGCGAGCGGCACCCGGTCCGCCTCGTGGACGACACCTCCCAGCCGCCCCGTCACGTAGAGCGATTCCGATTGAGATTGATACGTCGCCTCGGCTTTCCAAAGCCGTCCCGAGCTCGCCTCGTCCCAGCTCGTCTCGGGCGCCCTTTCCGGCACCGAGCCGCGGCCCGTCGCGGGGCGGTCACGGTGGACGTAGAATCCCGTGACGCTCAGCGATCTCGCCGGAGAGGCGTTGACTTTCACGCTCCAGCCCGCGGGCTTCGCGTGCTCGAGCCCGCCGCCGAGGTAGCGCCGGGCGATCGTGTCGTCGTCGTAGCCGCCCCAGACCCACAGCTCGTCGTGCAGGATCGCTCCTCCGAGCTCGAGCCCCAGACGGCCGACCTCTTCGATCCGGTCGCCGCGAGCCGGTTCCGATTCGCCGCTGCGTAGTGCCGAGGGCTCCGGCGCCGGAAAGGTCGGCGCAGCGGCCTGGAGCGAGTCGTCGATGGCGAAGTATCGGGCAGAGCCCCGCAGAGCGTTCGTGCCCACGAACGTCACGAGGCTCACGAGAACGCCGCCGGCGGCGCTTTCCACGTCGGTGCCGCCGGTCGTCACCGCGGCCTCCCGGAGCCAATCGAATCCGTAGCCCGGCAACAGCGACCCACCGGCGTCGACGGGATCCGTGGCCACGATGCCGTCGAGCAGGAAGGTGTTCTCGCCTACCCCCGACCCGGCGCCGAGGAGTCGCGTCAGCTCGCCGCTTTCGCTCCCTCCGACATCGACGCGGTCGGCGCTCACTCCCGCCGCCCGCGTCGCGATCGCCCCCACATCGCGGCCTGACGGGATCTTGTCGAGATGGAGCGCGTCCGCGATCAGCCCGAAGAGCAGCTTGACCTCGTCGAGCAATGGGCTCTCCTGGGTGACCGTGATGGTCTCTTCGATCGCCGGACTGAGGACGACGTCGATCTGGGTGTTCTTCCCCTGGGAGATCTTGATGGTCAGATGTTCCACAGTCGAGAATCCGTCGAGCTCAGCAATCAAATCGTATGTGCGGGGAAAGAGGCGGGAAAACCGGTAGAACCCCTCCCCGTCGGTGATCCTGATCTCTGCAGCACCCTGGCTGTCCAGCGTGACGATGACCCCGGGAAGGACCTGCCCGGCCTTGTCCGTGATCGTCCCGAAGAGTCGGCCGGACTGACGATCCGGCGACGCCGACGTCGCCGTGAACGATCCGGCGAGGATGGCTCCGGACACGATCCACCGCCACCTGCGCGTTCGCCTGAGCCCGCCGATGGACATGACCAACCGATCTTAGCGCAATAGCGCCAGCATGCTCGCCACCGCTTCTCGGCGAACGGGATAGCGCGGCTTGCTGCTATCCTACCCGTCCATGTGGGACGACGAGGCCTTCAAAGCCCTCACGGTGCGCGCCGGCGACGCCTGGTGCGCCATGCCGTTGCCGCGGGTGCGGCGGGTGATCAAGTCCCTCAAGCTCCATCCCCTGCCGGGCGCCGGACCCGAGATCGCGGGCCTCGCCGAGGTGGACGGCGAGCCGCTGGTAATCCTCAGCCTCGAGCGCCTCATCGAGGCGCCCCCCGGGCCCGCCGCCGAGTTCCCCATCACGCTGCTGGTCGAGGTCGGCGGCGCCGCGCGCGAGGTCGTGGGGCTCGCCGCCGACCAGCCCGGCGACATCGTGTACCTCGTCGGGTCCGCCATCGCCGGCCCGTCGCGCGGCCTGATCCGCGGCGAAGCGCGCCTCGGGCGGGGCCTGGTGCGGGTGCTCGACCTGGCGGCCCTGGGAGGCGAAGATTGAGCCGGCCGCCGCCTTGGCTGCTGCTGCGCCGGCACGGCGTCCTCTGGGCCCTGCCCCACGCCGCCCTCGGCGAGCTGTCCGCGCGACGCCCGGCAACGACGTTGGAGCTGCGCGGCGGCGCCACCCTGGAGGCCGACGAGGTGCTTGGCCTGGCGGCGGAGATCGAGCCGCGGCCGTTCCCGCGCTGCGCGCGGCGCTTTTATCGAGACACGGTCGCCGGCCTGGCGGTGTGGCGCCGGCAACCGGTCGTCCTGGTCGATCCCGGCTCGGCACCGCCGAGCCTGGCCGTCGAGAAGGAGAACCCCGTAAATGGCGACGAAATTCGATGACGCGAGCGGCCGCCTGGAGCGGCTCAACGTGCTCGGTATGATCCTGGCTTTCGGCTGGTTCCTGCTGTCCCTGGCGGTGCTGGTCGTCGGTCTCGCCGGCTGGGCCGAGAAACTCACGGCTTTGCTGAGCTTCTTCACGTCGGCGGCGCTGCTCGCCGGCTACGTTCTGGCCGTCCTCTTGCCGCAGCGGCGGGTGAGCGAAGAGCTGCGGGCGATCGACGCCGAGGCCGTGGACCAGCGCGCCGCCATGCTCGAGATCCTGCGCCGCCTGCGCCTGGGCGACCTGGTGATGCCGGCGAGCGAGCTCGCCCGGCTCCCCGACTTCCTCGACGACGGCATCCGCGCCACCACCGCGGCGCTGACCTCGCAGATCCAGCGCATCCAGGAGCGCTCGCTCGAGGTGGCGGTGATCGGCGGCGAGGTGCAGTCGACCTCCGCCGACCTGGCGTCAGGGTTTTCGCAGCAGAGCGCCGCGGTGGTCGAGATCACCGCCACGATCGAGGAGCTGGCGCGCACCGCGGCGCAGATCTCGCAGAACGCCGAGCGCCAGGCCCAGCTCGCCGACCTCGCCGAGACCGAGGGCGACACCGGCGCCGAAGCGGTCAAGGCCGCGGTCGCCGGCATCAACGGGCTCTCGCAGCGCATCGCCTCGATCGCCCAGCGCACCGACGGCCTCGACAGCCGCTCGAAGGAGATCTACCGCATCCTCGACCTGATCAGCGAGATCGCCCACGACACCCACATCCTGTCGCTCAACGCCGCCATCGAAGCCGAGACCGCGGGCGAGCACGGCCGCCGCTTCGCGGTGGTGGCCGAGGAGGTGCGGCGCCTGGCGCACCGGGCGCGCGAGTCGGCGCAGTCGGTGCGCGCCCACCTCGAGGAGTTCTCCGGCGCCATCCGCTCGACGGTGGTGGCCACCGAGGAGGGCAGCAAGGAGGCGGCCCAGGTGCTGCGCCAGGCGCAGGCGGCCCAGGGCGCCATCGAGGAGCTTCGCGGCGCCATCGGCGCCACCTCCGTCGCCGCCCAGGAGATCTCGCTCGCCACCAAGGAGCAGCGCACCGCCTCCGACCAGGTGGCGGTCACCATCAAGGAGGTGCGCGAGGTGATCCAGCGCATGGCCGACGCGCTGCGCAACTTCTCGAAGACCGCCAGGAACCTCAACGAGCTCGCCCTCGCCATCCAGCTCGTCAGCCAGGCTTTCCGCTTTGCCGCGGGCCGCTCCCTGAAGCACGTGTTCCAGGAACGGGCCAGCGAGCTGGCGGTCAAGAGCGAGGGTTGGGAAGGCATCGACAGCGAGCTGCGCGATCTCCTGAGCCGCAGCCCTTACGTGGAGTTCTGTTACCTGGTCGACGCGGACGGTACCCTGGTCGCCTGTACCACCAGCCCGGAGTGGAGCCACGACGAGCGGCTTCCCGAGGGCGTGGAGGTGGGCAAGAACTACTCCGACCGGCCGTGGTTCAAGACCGTGCAGCAGACCCGCAGCCCCACCATCACGCCGCTCTACGAGTCGCTGCTGACGTCGCAGCAGTGCTTCACCGTGGCGGCCCCCGTGCTCACTGCCGACGGCCGCCAGGCCGGAGTGCTGGGCGCGGACGTCAACCTCACGAGCTGGATCAGGATCTGACGGGAGCGCCGTGGTCGATCCCGAGCTCCAGGACCTCCTGCCGCTCTACCTCACCGAGAGCCAGCGCCGGCTCGAGCAGCTTACCGAGCTGACGTCCCGGATCGGCGAGGCGGAGGCCGTCGCCGAGGCGCGGCGGGAGCTCCACACCCTGAAGGGCTCGAGCCGCATGCTCAAGCTGCGCCACGTCGCCGAGCTGTGCCACCGCGGCGAGGCCCTGCTGGAAGCCGGTGCGGCCGGCCCCGCCCAGCTCATGGCGGTGCTCGACGACATCACCGAAGCCCTGGAGAAGCTGGCGCGCAGCGCCTCCCAAGCTGCCGAGGAGGACTCGCTCCAACCTTCGGGCGACCGGGTCGCGGAAGCGCGGCCCAGGGACCGCCGCGCGAAGGACGCTCCCGAGGCCGAGGCGGAGTTCCTGACCGAGCACCGCATCTCGGTGGAAGCGGCGGACCGGCTCACCGGCGCGACCGCGGCGATGCGGCTGCTGGCGCTCGCCGGCCTCGCCTCCGGCCGGCGCCTCGAGGAGCTGGCGGACCTCGCCGAGAGCGGGGTCACCGAGGCGGTGCCGCGCCAGGTGCTCGCGATGCTGGCGTCGCAACTGCGCAAGCTGGTGCGCGAGCTCGAGGCGAGCCATCACCGCCAGCTCCAGCACGCCGAGGACCAGCTCAAGCGTCTTCTCGACCTGCAGCTCCAACCGCTGCGGCCCTTCCTGCAGAGCCTGGCGCGCCATGCCCGCAAGCTGGCCCGCGACCTGGGAAAGGAGATCGAGGTCGAGCTGGAGGGCGGCGAGGCCCGTCTCGACCAGCGGATCGCCCGTGAGCTCCAGGGCGCCTTCCTGCACCTCGTCGCCAACGCCGTCGACCACGGCATCGAGAGCCCCGAGCAGCGGCTCGAGCTCGGCAAACCGCGCGCCGGCCGCCTGCGGGTCGCCGCCACCAGCTTCGGCGACCGGGTGGAGATCGCGGTGGCCGACGACGGGGCCGGCGTCGATCCGGCGCGGGTGCTCGAAGCGGCCCGCGACGCCGGCCTGCTTTCGCCCGAGGTGACCGAGCTCGGCGGCGCGGAGGTCCTGCAACTGCTCTTCACCACGGGGTTCTCGACCCGCCGCGAGGTCTCCGAGGTGTCGGGCCGCGGCGTCGGTCTCGACGCCGTCGCCAGCGCCGTGCGCCAGCTCGGCGGCGACGTGTGGATGACCTCGGAGCCCGGCCGCGGCAGCTCGATCTTCGTCGCCGTGCCGGCGGCGCGCCGCGGCGAGCGCGCCCTGGTGCTGCGCTGCGGCGACGAGCGGGTGGCGATGCCCAAGGGCGCCGTGCGCTGGATCCGCGCCGCCCGCGCCGGCGACGTCGTGACCGGCAGCGGCGGCCCGCTGGTGGCCGGCGACGGCGGCGAGCTGCTGCGGGTGGTCTCGCTCGCCGCGGTGCTCGGCGTCGAGGAGCCGCCCGAGCCCGTGCTGGTGGCGCTCCAGGTGGGCGGCACCCAGAGCGTGCTCGCGGTCGAGGCTGTCGAAGGCGAGGAGGAGGTGCTGGTGCGCCCGCTGGCGGCTCTCGCCGGCGTCCACCAGCTCTACAGCGGGATCGCCCTGCTCACCTCCGGCGAGCCGGTAGGCGTGGTCTCGCCGCAGGCCTTCGCCAGCCACCTCCAGCTTGCGCCGCCGCCGCGGGCGGCGCCGGCGCCGCCCGAGCGCCTGCGCGTGCTGCTGGTCGAAGACTCGCTGGTGACCCGCGAGATGGAGCGCCGCATGCTCGAGGAAGAGGGGTTCCAGGTGACCGCCACGGCGGCGGCCGACGACGCCTTGAGGCGCCTCGCCGAAGAGACGTACGATTGTCTGGTCACCGACCTGGAGATGCCCGGCATGGACGGCTTCGAGCTGACGCGGCACGTGCGCTCGACGCCCCGCCTCGCCCAGCTCCCGATCGTCGTCGTGTCGACGCGCGACGAGCCCGGCGACCGCCTGGCGGGGCTCGAGGCCGGCGCCGACGCCTACGTGACCAAGCAGACCCTCGAGGCCCGCAAGCTGGCCCAGATCCTCCGCCGCGTGGGGAGCCGGGGATGAGGCGCGACGCGGTCCGCGTGCTCCTCGTGGACGACTCGCCGACGGTGCGCGCCGTGCTCCAGCGCATCCTGCGCCGCACGCCGGACCTCCAGGTGGTGGGCGAGGCCGGCGACGGCGAGACCGGCGTGCGCCTCGCCGTGGAGCTGGCGCCCGACCTGGTGCTGATGGACCTGGCGATGCCGAAGCTCGACGGATTCGAGGCCACCGCCCGCATCATGCAGCGGGCGCCGACCGCCGTGATGGTGTTCTCGACCGAGGTCAGCGTCGACGGCCACCGGGTGTTCGAGGCCTACTCGCGCGGCGCCCGCGACGTGCTGGCCAAGCCCGGATCGCCGCAGGACTGGACCGAGCTGGCGTCGACCCTGCCCGAGCGCATCCGCAGCGTCGCCCATGGATTCGCCGGCGGCACGCCGGCCGAGGCCGCGCCGGCCCCGGGCACGAGGTCCGGCGGCACGCCGGCGAGCGCCGTCGACCTCCCGCCGGCCGGCGACGCCGGCCCCGAGGTCGGCGCGCGGGCCCAGCCTCTGCGTTACCTGGCCATCGGCGCCTCGACCGGCGGCCCCGAGGCCCTGCGCGAGCTGCTGGCGGAGCTGGCGCCGCGGCCGCCGTTGGCCGTGCTGGTGGTCCAGCACATCGCCCCGGAGTTCGAGGAGGGCCTGGCCGAGTGGCTGCGCGCCGACGTCAAGCTCGACGTGCGGGTGGCGCGCCAGGGCGAGACGCCGCGCGCGGGCACCGTGCGCCTGGCGCCCCAGGGCTACCACCTGACGCTCGAAGAGGGCAACTGGCTGCGCCTCGACGCCGACACGCCGCCGCTGCGCGGCCACCGGCCGGCGGCCGACCTGCTGCTCTCCTCGTGTGCCCGCGTCGCCGGATCCCAGACCGCGGGCGTGCTCCTGAGCGGCATGGGGCGCGACGGGGTCGAGGGGCTCGGGAAGCTCAAGGACGCGGGCGGCCTGACCCTGGTGCAGGACCGCGCCTCATCGGTGGTCTACGGCATGCCGCGGGCGGCGCTCGACGCCCGCGCCGCCGCCACCGCCCTGCCGCCCGCGGCCCTCGGCCGCTATCTGCTCAAAGCCTGTGGAGCGACGAGACGGTGAGCGAGGAGATCGTGAGCGACGAGACGACGAACAAGACCGTGTTGGTGGTCGACGACAGCGAGCTGAGCCGCGCCGTGATCGCCCGCCTGCTCGGCAAGCAGGGCTGGACGGTGCTGACCGCCCACGACGGCGCCGAGGGCGCGGTGGTGGCGCTGCGCGAGCTGCCCGACGTGGTGGTGACCGACCTCGAGATGCCGGTCATGGACGGCTACCAGCTCGCCCGGCTGCTCAAGAGCGATCCCGCCACCCGCCACCTCTCGCTGCTCATCCTCACCAGCCACGGCGAGGCTTCCTCGCGCTTCTGGGGGCTCGAGACCGGCGCCGACGCCTATCTCGTGAAGGACGACCTGGAGGGCGAGCTGGTGGCCGCGGTCGAACGCCTGCTGGCCAGCCCGCGGCCGCCCGAGGCCGCCGCCGCGGCGGCGCCGAGAACGCCCCTGGACGTGCTGGCGCGGGTCAGCCGACACCTCGATTCGCGCCTTCTCGAAGCCGTGCTGGTCAACCGCATACTCGAGCGCGGCATGCAGGCCGAGACCCTGCAGGACGCCGGCGACGCCATCCTCGCCACGGTCGCCGACATCGTCGACTCCTGGCTCCTGGGGCTGGCGGTGCTCGAGGGCGACTCGATCTCGATCGTCATCGAGCTCGGCTCCGAAACCGCGCGCGCCACCGCCGCCGCGATCGCCTGCCGGCTCGAGGCGGAGCTGGGGCCGGAGCCTACGGCGCGGCGCCAGCTCCGGATCGAGGGCGGCCGCGAAGGCGACGGCCGTCCGGTCGACGCCGACGCCCTCCTTCTCATCCGCCTGCCGCTGCGCAGCGCCCAGGCGGTGCTGGCGATCGCCCCCAAGGACGTCGACTACCACGGCTCGCGCGAGCACGTGCTGCTCGGGCGGGTCAGCCAGCAGCTCGCCCTGGTGCTCGACAACGCCCGCCTGGCGCAGCGGCTGCGCGAGCTGTCGATGCGCGACGACCTCACCCGCCTGCTCAACCGGCGCACGATCCGCCAGCGTCTCCACGAGGAGGTCCAACGGGCCCGCCGTTACGGCCACCAGCTCTCGATCGCCCTCTGCGACCTCGACCACTTCAAGCAGGTCAACGACACCTTCGGCCACCAGGCGGGCGACCGGGTGCTGGTGGCGATCGCCGAGGTCCTGCGCCGAGAGGCGCGGGCCCCCGACGTCGCCGGGCGCTACGGCGGCGAGGAGTTCCTCATCCTGTTGCCCGAGACCGGCCTCGCCTCCGCCCGCCAGGCCGCCCGGCGGCTGCGCCACACCATCGAGACCTCGCGCACCGTGCTGCCCGACGGCCAGGTGCTGCCGCTCACCGCCTCGCTCGGCGTGGCGGCGCTCTCGGAGATCGAAAGCGACGTCGAGGCCGCCCTCGACGAGCTGCTGGCCCTGGCCGACCAGCGTCTGTACGCCGCCAAGGCGGCCGGCCGCAACCGGGTGATCCCATGATCGGACCCGCTCCCGAAGACCTCGACCGCCTCGTCGAGCTCATCGAGCTGAACACGGGCAACGTGATCCCGCGCGGCCAGCTCCCCCACCTCGCGCAGGTGGCGAGCGAGCGCGCCAGCGAGGCCGGGTTCGCCGGCCTGGGGCCGTACGTGGAGCTGCTCGGGAAGAGCGCCCTGCAGCAGGAATGGCGGCGGCTGCTGCCCGACGTGACGATCAAGGAGTCGTTCCTCTACCGCATTCCGGAGCACTTCGAGGCCCTGCGCCACGACATCCTGCCGTCCCTCGCCAAGGCGCGGCCGAAGACCCATGGCCTGCGGGTGTGGTCGGCGGGGTGCGCCCGCGGCGAGGAGCCCGCGACGCTGGCGGTGGTGATGGCCGAGTGCCCCTACCTGGCCGGCCGCGAGTGGGAGGTTCTCGCCACCGACGTCGACGACGAGGCCCTCGACTGCGCCCGCCGCGGCGAGCACGGCGCCCGCGCCGTGGCCCAGGTGCCGGCGCACCTGCTGCGGCTCCACTTCGAGCCGCGCGGCGCCGGCTTCCGCCTGCGGCGCGAGCTGCTCGAGCGCATCGACTTCCGCCACTTCAACTTCTTCCGCTCCCCCTACCTGGGCCTCGGTCCGCCCTTCGACGTGATCTTCCTGCGCAACGTCCTCATCTACTTCTCGCCGGACGCCCAGCGGCGGGTGGTGGCGCGGGTGGTCAGCCGCCTGGCGCCCGACGGCTACCTCTTCCTCGGCCACAGCGAATCGCTCTGGCAGCTCAACGACGAGATGGAGCCGCTCGAGCTCGACAACTGCTTCGTCTACCGCCGCCGCGTTCAGGCGTCCCCGGTCCCGGCGCGGCGGCGGCCGGCCGCAGCGCGTCCCGCCCCGCAGCTCCGGGCCGCCACGCCTCCTCCCCCGGCCACTCTCCCCGCGGAGCTCCCCGAGGCGGCGGAGGGTCCGGCCCCCGACCTCGCGGCGGCGGCCCGGGCCCTGGCCGGCGACCGTCTCGACGAGGCGCGCGCCGTCGTCGACGCGGCCCTTTGCCGCGACCGCAACCATGCCGAGGCCCACGCCCTGAGCGGTCTCCTGCACGACCTCACCGGCGACGCGCAGGCCGCGGTCGCGGCCTACCGCGCCGCCCTCTTCCTCGAGCCGGCGCTCTTCCAGGTCCGCTTCATGCTCGCCCACCGCCTCGAGCACCTGGGTTGGCCGGCGCGCGCGCGCAACGAATACCGTCAGGTCCTCACCGACCTCGGCCACGGCAAGAGCCGGACCCTCGGCGTCGACCTGCCGCGCCTCCTGCCGACGCCGGACGAGGCGTCCCAGCGCAGCCGCCGGGCGCTCGGCCGGCTGTGAGCCGGACCGTGCAGCCAAAGTGCCCCCCGCCGACGGGTCGGCCAGGGGGCGAAGCGAGAAGCGTCATGGAATCAGTAGGCGTGGGACCCGCTGGGAAGCGGGTCAGCCATCTTATAACGTCTTGGCGGCGGGCGCAAGCCTGAAACGGCGAGAAACAGTAGGATGGGCTCATGGCAACCCGACCGACCGCCCAGTGACTGAAGTCACTGGCTACCTCTCCACCGTCCCTTCGGGACGAGGAGTGGCGGACTCCCAGATCTCCGAGACCTTGGCGACCGCGACCGCTCGACGGGTCCACTGCTCCACGTCGAGCCCGTCGCGGCGCAGACGGTCGGCGAGGGCGAGCACGCGCTCGGCGTGCTCGGCCGAGTCGTGGCTGTAGCTCACGAAAACGCGCAAGGGCTTGGGCTGGGCGTTCGCAGGCATCATCGTCCTCCCGAGTGCAGGGGATCTTGTCGAGCTTATCCTACTTGGAGTACGATATCTTCATGGCAACCGAGAAGGTCTCCCTCACTCTCGACGAGACTCTGGTGAACGCGGCCCGCGATCTGGTTGGCCGTCGAGGTCTTTCAGGCTACGTCAACCAGGCGCTGCGGCACCAGCTCCAGCGCCACCGGTTGACAGGGCTGCTGGAAGAGCTCGAGGCGGAAGCGGGCCCCATCGACAGCCGAGTCATGGAGGAGGTCCGCCGAGAATGGCCGGATCCCGCGGAAGAAGAATCTCTGCGCCGGAGCGCCTGATCCTCGACTCCGGAGCCGTGATCGCGCTATCGCGTGGGGATCAGCGGGCCCGCGCGTTCGTCGCCCGCGCGCTCGAAGTGGGAGCCCCCGTCGAGGTACCGGTGGTGGTCGTCGCGGAGACCCTGCGCGGGGGTCCTCGCGACGCGCCGGTTCATCGGGTTCTCAAGGCGGTGGACGTCGTTCCGGATCTCCATGAAGGGCATGGCCGTACGGCCGGCCAGCTTCTCGGCAAGGCAGGCTCGGCCGCCGTCGTCGACGCGCTCGTCGTAGCCCAGGCGGTCGTGGCCGGCGGTGCTCGCGTCCTCACCGGAGATCCGGAAGACCTTGAACGGCTCGCCGCCTCTCATCCCGAGGTCCGGATTCAGTCGCTCTGAGGCCACCAGCGCCCCCTTCGAGCTCCATGGCGAGCTTGACGCGACGCGTCACCATGATCGAGAGCTTCATACCCGATATCCTAAGACGCCACGGCTTCAAACCATGGTCCATGGCGCTCATTTCGTCCCTCTGACGCGGTCAGATGGGCCAGATGAGTCTCAATACGTCCATCTGACGCGGTCAGATGGACAGAATGAGTCTCATTTCTCCCAGTTGACGCGGTCAGATGAGCCGAATGAGTCTCATCTCGTCCAGTTGACGCAGTCAGATGGGCCGAATGAGTCTCAATCCGTCCATTCGACGGCGTCGGACGAGCAGAATGAGCTCCAGCGCCGGCTCGCGACGCCCCCTCACTCCGCCGCCAGCGTCTCCACCGGATCGACGCGCATGGCCCGGATCGCCGGCAGCAGGTTGGCCGCCAACGCCACCGCTGCGAATCCCGCCGCGGCCCCGGCAAGGACGGCCGGATCGAGCGGATCGACCTCGAAGAGAAACGAGGTCAGCAGCCGCGTCGCCACCGCCGCCAGCGCCAGCCCGGCGGCGATGCCGGCGACGGCGAGCGCCATGCCGCGGCCGATCACCATCCGCAGCACCTCGCCGGCCCGCGCTCCCAGGGCGAGGCGGATGCCGATCTCCCGCCGCCGTCCCGCCACCATCGACGCCATGACGCCGTAGAGCCCCACCGCCGCCAGCAGGCACGAGCAGGCGGCGAAGACGCCCAGGACCACCGCGTGGAGCCGCGGCATGAAGAGCACGTCGTCGAGCAGCGAGCGTAGCGTCACCAGCCGGTAGACCGCCTGGCCGGAATCGGCGGACCGCGCGGCGTCCTTCATCGTCTCCGCGTAGGCCGCCGGCTCGCCGCCGACGCGGGCGACCACCGTCATGGAGCCGAAGGGCTGCTGCGCGAAGGCGACGTACGTCTCCGGACGCGTGTCGCTCGCCAGCCCGTAGTGCTTGAGGTCCGCCACCACGCCGATCACCTCGTGGCGGCCGCCCATCGGGATCGTGATGAAGCGGCCGAGCGGGTCGCCCGCGGGGAAGTGACGCCGCGCCATGGTCTGGTTGATCACCATCACCCGCGGCGCGTCCTCGTGGTCGCGCTGGTCGAAGAGCCGGCCGCGGACGAGCGCGACGCGCAAGGTCGCGAAGTAGCCCGGCGTGGCGACGCGGAAGTCGGCCTGCGGCTCCTCGCCCGCGGCCACCGGCGCAGCGCCTTCGATGGTGAAGGGCAGGTCGAAGTTGACGCCTACCTCGTCGAGCGGCAGGGCGGTCACGGCGCCCACCGACTCGACGCCCGGCGCCGCCGCGACCTCGGCGAGCATACGGTCGTAGAACGCCTTCTTCTGGTGCGGCGCCACGTAGGTGGCACGCGGCAGGAAGACGTTGGCCGCCAGCACCCGCTCGGGGTCGAAGCCGGGGTCGACGTCGGCCAGCCGGCCGAAGCTGCGCGCCAGGAGACCGGCGCCCGCCGCCAGCACCACCGCGAGCGCCACCTGGCCGACGGCGACGGCGCCGAACAGGCGCTGCGACGCCGGCGGCGTGACCGCCTGCCCCCGCAGGTGCTCGGCCAGGTCCCGGCGGCTGGCGCGCAGCGCCGGCAACAGGCCGAAGGCCAGCGCCGAAACGGAGCACAGCGCCAGGGTGAAGAGGGCGACGCCGGCGTCGAGCTCGACGCGTCCCGAGCGCGGCAGCACCTCGCTCGAGAAGCCGCTCACCCAGCGCGCGCCGAGCGCCGCCAGCGCCAGTCCCGCGAGGCCACCGGCGAGCGCCACGGCCACGCTCTCGGTCAGGAGCTGGCGCACGAGGTGGCGGCGCGCCGCACCGAGACTCATGCGCACGGCGAGCTCGCGCCGGCGCGCGAGCAGCCGGCCGAGGGTAAGATTGGCGAGGTTGGCGCAGGCGATCGCCAGCAGCAGCGCCACGGCGCCGAACAGCGTCAGCAGCACGGGACGCACGCCCCCGACGAGCCCATCGTGAAGGCCCGTCGTACGAACGCCCCATCCGGTCTGGCTGGCGGGGTGCTCGACGGCCAGCTCGGCCGCGATCGCGTCGAGCTCGCCTCGCGCCGCCGTCAGGTCGACGCCGTCGCGCAACCGGGCCACGGCGAGCGAGCTGCGCGCGTTGCGGTTGCCGTCGTGGCGGCGGTCGGCGAGGTCGAAGGCGAGCGCGCCCCAGACCTCTACGTCGTCCTCGGGCGGGAAGGCGAAGCCCGGCGGCATCACGCCCACCACCTGGTAGGGCTCGGCGTCGAGCTCGATCACCCGTCCGAGGACGTCGGAGGCGCCGCCGAGGTGGCGCTGCCAGAAGTCGTGGCTCACGACAACGACCTTGTCGCGTCCGGAGACTCCCTCTTCGTCCGTGAACGTCCGTCCGAGGGCTGCTTCGGCCCCCAGGAGGGGGAAGAGGCTCGGCGTCGCCAGCAGGCTGGGGACCTCGAGAGGCTCGTCGCCGCCGGTGAAGGCAAAGCCCCAATAGCGGTAGGCCGCGGCGTCCTCGAGCGTCCGGGCGCGCTCGCGCCAGTCGAGGAAGTTGGGGGCCGAAACGCCCTGCACGCCCTGCTCGGGATGGCTTTCGCGGAGCACCACGAGGCGTCCCGGGGCGCGGTAGGGCAAAGGATCGAGGAGCACTCCCTGGACGACGCTGAAGATCGTCGCGTTGAAGCCGATCGCGACGGCGAGGGTCGCGGTAGCGGCGAGGGCGTAGGCGGGGCGGCGGACGAGGCCGCGGGCGGCGAGGTGGAGGTCGCGAACAAGAGCTTCCATCAGGGTCTCCTTGGGTGGATTATCTCCCCCGCGCGATCGCCCGCCGGGCGATGCGGTCGATCAGCCCCGGCGCCACCAGCTTGAGCCACATGCCGAGCTTGCCGCGCGCCGACATGACGAGCTCGCGCTTGCGGGAAGCGGCGCCGGCGACGATGCGGCGGGCGCACTCCTCCGCGCTCATCACCTTGGCCTCCTGGACCGGGCTCTCGCCGATGGGCTCGCCGTCGGCGCCGAAGGCGCGCTCGCGCGTCTCGGTGGCGACGAAGTCGGGGCAGGCCACGGTCACGCTGACGCCGGTGCCGCCGAGCTCGATGCGCAGGGTGTCGAAGAAACCGTTCATCGCGTGCTTGCTGGCGGCGTAGCCGCTGCGCGTGGGCACGCCGGTCTTGCCGGTGAGGCTCGACACCGCCACGATGCGCCCGCGACTTTCGAGCAGGTGCGGCAGCGCGTAGTACGTGCAGTAGACGCTGCCGAAGTAGTTGACGCGCATGATCTCTTCGAAGGGCGCCAGCGTCTCGAGGTCGGCGAAGAGGCTCCACATGGTGCGTCCGGCGTTGACGATCAGCGTGTCGATGCGGCCGTACTCTCGGGCGGCGCGCTCGACGAGCGCCTCGCACGCGTCCTCGCGGGTCACGTCGGTCTCCTGCACGGCGGCCTGGCCGCCGCGGCGACGGCACTCGGCGGCCACCTGCTCGAGGAGGTCGGCGCGGCGCGCGGCGAGCGTCAGCAGGGCGCCCTGGCCGGCGAGCTGCACGGCGAGCTCGCGGCCGATGCCGCTCGAGGCGCCGGTGAGGACGACGGCGTTGCCGGCGAAAGCTCTCTCAGGGCTCATGGTCCGGACGCCCTCCGAAGTCGAGCGCGGTGTCGTCAGGCAGCTTCTGGAGACGCACGATGCGCAGCGGCGGCGATCCGTCCCATGAGACCTCGAGCGCGAAGACGACCTTGTCGCCGACGCCGATGCCGGCGGCGAGCGCCGGATCTACGGGAAAGGCCATCGACATCGCCTCCATGCCCACGGTCTCGCCGCCGTCGTCGCGGAAATCGGGGATCGCCTCGTGGTGGACGAGGATCTCCGGCAACGGGCGGTCGGCCCGCGGAAGCTGGCGCACCACTCCTCGCACCTCGTAAGTCGCGGGCGGCGACGGCGGCGCCTCGGGCTCGGCGCCACAGGCGGCGCCGGCGAGGACGCCGAGCAGGATCCAGGGGGCTCGGTGCGGGCGGGTCCGTCTCCTCATCGAGCCGGCAGCATAGCAGACCGCCGGACGGCGTCAGGCTTGGACTGCGCCGCGGAATCGGCTACGATGAGCCCACCAGATGCGACTCGAACGCAACCTCCCCTACTGGCTCCTGGTCGGCGCCTCGTTTGCCTGGGTGGGCCTCGTGTTCCTGGCGCCGTGGGCACGCTCGCGTGGCTGGCCGGGCGCCGAGCTCCTCTACGCCGTCTTCGATCCCGTCTGCCATCAGATGCCGTGGCGCAGCTTCGCCGCCTTCGGACAGCCGCTGGGCGCCTGTCACCGCTGCACCGGCCTCTACACGGGGTTCACGCTCGGCCTGCTGGCCCTGCCGTACCTGCCGAAGCTGCGGGGATTCCTCCTTGAGCGGTCGCGCATGATCCTGCTCTTCTTCGTTCCGCTGGCCGTCGACGCGATGCTCCTGGGGATCAACACCTACCTGAGCCGCTTCCTCACCGGGCTGGTGGCGGCGTTCCCGGTAGGGCTCTTCGTCTGGGCTGCGGCGTCGCAGCTCTACCGCCCAAACCTTCCCACCGTCTCAGAGGGCACGACATGAACGGAGCCGAATCCAACAAGCTGAAACCCGCCTTGATCGCCGGCCTCGCCGCCGGCGCCGCGTCGTCCATTCCGCCGCTGAGCTGCCTCAACGTGTGCTGTTGCGCGCTGGTGATCGGCGGCGGCTTTCTCGCCGTCTTCCTCTGGCTGAAGGACACGCCGCGGCGGCCGGAGCCCCCTTACGGCGACGCTGCGATCCTGGGGCTTCTGACCGGAGTCTTCGGCGCCTTCGCGGCCACGGTGATCTCGGTGCCCATCAACCTGCTGTTCAGCGGCATGGGCTGGATGGACATGTCGCAACTGCACGAGGCCCTGGAGGGCGCCAACCTTCCTCCTGAAGCCGTCAACATGATCGAGGGCTTCATCTCCGGCGGCGGTCTGACGATCGGCGCCATCCTCATCGGGTTGGTGTTCAACCTCGTGATCTACGCCATCTTCGCGCTGATCGGCGCCCTCATCGGCGTCGCCGTGCTGCACAAGAAGCAGCTCGGTGGAGCCGCGCCGCCGCCACCGCCCGTCGGGTGAGCTGATCGCGGCAGAATGCGCCCGGACGATCGTGACGCCGCCGCGAAGACGTGGCGAGAGGCCGCACGGGCTTTCTTCCACCCGCGCGTGCTGGCCATGCTCTTCTTCGGCTTCGCGGCCGGCACGCCCTATCTCCTCATCTTCGGCACCCTCTCGGTGTGGCTGCGGGAGGCCGAGGTCGAGCGCTCGACCCTGACCTTCTTCAGTTGGGCGGCGCTCGGGTACTCGTTCAAGTACGTCTGGGCGCCGCTGGTAGACCGCCTGCCGGTGCCCGGGCTCACCGCCCGGCTCGGGCGCCGGCGGGCATGGATGCTCCTCTCCCAGCTCGCCATCATCGCCGCGATCCTGGGGATGGCGGCTTCGGATCCACGGACGAGCCTGGTGTGGACTGGGCTGACTGCCGTGTTCCTGGGCTTTTCGGCCGCCACCCAGGACATCGCGATCGACGCCTACCGGATCGAGGCGGTCCACAAGGACCTCCAGGCCATGATGTCGTCGGCCTACATCGCCGGCTACCGCATCGGCATGATCGTCGCCGGCGCCGGCGCCCTGACGCTGGCCAGCGCTTTCGGCGGCGGCGGCGCCTACAGCTATGCCGCCTGGGCGGGCACCTACGCCTGCATGGCACTGGTCATGCTGGTGGGCGTGGGCACGACGCTGGCGGTGGCGGAGCCCGAGCCGCGGGCGCGGCCAGACGGCACTGCCGTTTGGAAGACGACGGACTACCTCCGGTTCCTGGTTCTTTTCGCCCTGGCCGCCGCTACCTTCGTGTCGGGGTTCGTGCTCTCGGCGGCGCCCGCCGAGGGTCTGAAGCCACAGTTGACGCGCGATTTCGGGCTGCCGCAGCACCTCGCGGGTTTCCTGGTGGAGGCGAGTCGGCTCGCGTTCAGCGTCGCCCTGGCGGCGCTCGCTGGCTGGCTGGTGGTCCGTCTCCGCGGAGCTCCGGCGGCCCTGCTGCGCCAGAGCTACGTCGAACCGTTCGCCGACTTCGGCCGCCGCTACGGCAAAGTGGCGCTCTTCGTGCTGCTCCTGATCGGCACCTACCGTATCTCGGACATCGTGATGGGCGCCATCGCCAACGTCTTCTACCTGGACATGGGCTATACCCTGGAGCAGATCGCCGCCATCTCCAAGACGTTCGGCCTGGCGATGACGATCGCCGGCGGATTCCTGGGCGGCGTGCTCTCGGTGCGCTACGGTCTGCTCCGGATCCTTTTCCTCGGCGCGCTGCTCTCGTCGGCCACCAACCTTCTCTTCGTCTACCTCGCCCACACCGGCAACGAGCCCTGGCTGCTGGTGATGGTGATCGTCGCCGACAACGTCTCCGGCGGTCTCGCCCAGGCCGCCTTCATCGCCTACCTCTCGAGCCTGACGAGCTT
>DASWIG010000275.1:0-2075 GCA_036397835.1 Thermoanaerobaculia bacterium | reverse complement strand
TGGCCAAGCGATCTATCGAGGCGGAGGGTATAAAGCCTGACGCAACTGCCGGTTCAGCGTCGGGAGATTCCCGCTGCCTTCCTGTCCGCGGCCGAGACCTTGACGTCGGTGCTGTCGGTGGTAGGATCAGCAGTTGAGGCCGCGAGCGGTAGCGCTCGATCAGCGGCCGCCCGGGACCGCGGCCGGGCGAGGCGAGCCTCGCCCACGGCGGCGTCCTCTTCCTCGACGACCTGCCCGAGGTCCGGCGCGATGTCCTGGAGGCGCTTGGCCGCGTCGTCGACGAGGGCCACGTCACCGTCCTTCGCGACGGTGAGCGCCTCTCCTTTCCTGCCCGCTTCAACCTCGTCGCGGCCATGTCCGGCTGCCCCTGCGGCCACTTCGGCGATCGCCGCCGCGAATGCCGCTGCCCGCGGCCGCGGCAGCCGGACTGTGCCGGCCAGCGATGCTGGATGCGCTCGGCGAAAATGGCGGAGCTCCCAGTCTCGTCTCCGCCGGGGGGGAGAGCGTGCGGCTCGATCTCCCCCGGAATGCTTGACAAGACAGGGAGACCTCTGTAGGTTCACGACGGTCGGTCGTGGTAGAGAGGGGTTGAAGGCTTATAGAGAGATTGTCATGGGAGGACAACTCGCCCAGCTTCCACCTCCAAGCGCGGTTACTTCGCCCGTTTTGCTGACGATGCCGGCGCGTTCCCGCCTGGAACCACCTCACGCTGCGCCGCGTCTAAGCGGTAAAGGGACTTCGTTTTCGCTTGATGCCACGAGTGCCAAGGACCGACCATGATGAAACGCCGACGAATCACTAACCTGGTGACCGTGTTCATCATGGCCGCGGCCCCGCTCAACTCTCAGGTCGACACGGCGCTGGATCAGGCCCGGACCTGGCTGGTGGCCGCTCAGAACGCTGATGGCAGCTTGGGCTCATTCACCGAGCTTGCGCCGCGCGATTCGGCGGTCTCGGTCCTGGCACTCCACGGCGGCGCCGGCACGGAAACGGCGGTGGTACAGGCGGCGATCTACCTCCAAGGGGTTCCCGAAGCCAACACCCATTTCCGCTCGCAGCGGGCCCTGGCGCTGGCGGCGGCGGAGCGAGCTTTTGAGCCGCTCCTGGACACGCTTCTCGACTTCAGGAACGGCGGCGGCATGGGAGGCTTTATCGAGCACCAGTCGACGCTGCTCGACACGGCGTTGGCCGTCGAGGCCCTGGCGCTCGACGAGAGCGGGCGCCTCCTCGACATCGTGGGCCTGCTTGACTACCTGCAGCTCCACCAGCGCGGCGACGGCGGCTGGGGCATCGTGCCGGAGGACACGAGCGACGTCTACAGCACGGCGCAGATCGTCCTGGCACTGACGAGCCTCGACCAACTGTCCGTGGCCTCCGAGGTCGTCGACCCGGCTTTGACCTATCTGGTCAGCCGCCAGCAGCCGGGCGGAGCATTCGGTAGCGTCGTGGAAACGGCGGTGGCCTATCGGGCCCTGCTGGCCGCGGGGGTGAGCCCCACGGACCTGGCCTTCGGCTCGCCGGTGCCGGCGCTGCTGGCGGCGCAGCAGGCCAGCGGCAGTTGGGAAGGCGATGTCTACGTGACCGCGGAGGTGATGCGGACTCTGCGCCGCCAGCAGCCGAACCTCAAAGTCGTCGATCTCGTGGCCTCGTCGGAGCTCGCGATTCCGGGCTCGGTCGTCCGGCTCAGCGTCACCGTTCGCAACACCGGCCCGGAAGCCTCGGGCGACGGCTTTCTGGCCATTCGGCTCGACTCGGCCGGTGGCGAGGAGCTGGTCGAGGTGGCGCTGCCGGCCCTCGAAAGCGGCCAGTCGACGACGCTCGAGGTCGACGTCGACACGACCGGCCGGGAGGGCATCCTCGACTTGGTCGCGGTGGCCGACAGCCGGGAGGAGATCGGCGAGGGCGACGAGGACGACAACACGGCCTCGGTGCGCGTGACGCTCCACGCCGGCCCTGACCTGGCGGTGTTCGCGCCGGACCTGAGCGTGGCGCCGGAGACGCCGCGGCCGGATCAGAGCTTCAACCTGCTGGTCCAGGTGCGCAACCTCGGCGAGACGGAGGTGGCGAGCTTCGGC
>DASWIG010000274.1:0-6313 GCA_036397835.1 Thermoanaerobaculia bacterium | reverse complement strand
GACGGGCGAGGGCAGCGGCACGATCATGAGCTACTGCCACCTGCGGTCGGGTGGCTACGGCAACCTCTCCCTCACCTTCGGCACCGGCCATCCCTACGGCAACGCGCCGGGGCGGGTGCCCGACGTGATGCGCGCCCACGTGGAGAGCCGGGCCCAGGCGGCCCCGGCCTGCCTCGCCTACCAGGCGGGGTCGGAAGTCATCTTCCTCGACGGTTTCGAGTCCGGCACGATCACCGCGTGGGACTGAGCTCGCGCCGCAGCGCCGGCAGGAAGAGCGCCGCGTAGAGGAAGGCGAGGAGCGCGCCGCGGTAGAGGAAGAGCAGGGCCTCACGGTCCTCGAAGAGCATCAGGGCGTACGAGGCGGCCTCCACCGCGAAGATCAGCGCCAGGTTGCGCGGCGAGCGCCGCTGCCAGAGCACCAGCACCACGAGGAACACCTGGTAGTACGAGCCCAGGTTGACGCTCGCCAAGAGCAGCGGCAGCGCCAGCGCCACGGTGCCGAGGTCGGTCGAGAAGCGGCTGAGCCGCGCCGCCACCGCCAGCAGCGGCAGGAAGATCAGCACGAGCTGCCGGTTGTGGATCCGCTGGCGCCGCGCCTTGAGAGCGTCGAGCTCGCCCTGGGTGACCTCCCGCTCGCCCCCCTGGTACGCGAGGATCTGGGTCAGTCCCACGACGTTGGGCGAGATGTTGGCCACGTAGAGCTCCATCTGGCCGCGGAACTCGCGCCAGTGGTCGAAGCCCCGCGGCAGCAGGGCGGTGGCCCCCACCAGGACCGCTGCCGTCGCCACGAAGGAGGCGGCGAAGACGGCCTGGCGCCGCGGCAGCTCGCGCCGGCGCCAGGCGAGCGCCAGGCCCTTCGCCACGATCGGCAGCGCGAACGTCGCCGGGAAGACGCGCAGCACCGCGGCGAGCGCGAACAGCGCTCCGGCCGCGGCGTCGCGCCGCCGGTGGAGGCAGCAGACCCCGACGCCGACGCCGAAGAGCCACAGGTAGCGCAGGAAGGAGCCGCCCGTCCAGTTGAAGTTGGCGCCGAAGATGACGCAGAAGTAGGTCAGCGCCACGAGCAGCGTGCGGCCCCCGAACGCCCAGGCCACGGCGGCGAAGAAACCCGCCAGCAGCGCCACGTCGACGAGCGCCAGGGCCAGGATGCCGCGTCCCGAGCCCGCCGGCACCTGGCGGGCGAGGGCGCCGCCGACGAGCGCCCACACCGGCGTCGGGTTGAAGCCGTGGTCGAGCAGGACGGCGGCGTAGCTCGGCCCCAGCGCCTCGCGCAGCCAGGCCACGTCGCGCTTGAAGTCCTCCCAGCGCGCCGCGGAGAACGCCGCCTTCACCGGATCGCTGCGCCGCAGCAGCTCGGCGACGTGGACCTCTTCGTAGGTCTCGAGGTCGCGCGCGCTCAAGGTCTTGAAGCGGTTGTCGTAGACCTCGGCCTCGGCCCGCAGCATGGCGCTGTAGAGCCCGCGGTAGCCGAGCTCGCCGTAGTACTTCGAGCCCAGGTAATAGTGGGCCACGTCGTGGAGCTGGACGAACGTGCGCGCGCCGTGGAACGAGAAGAAGTTGAGGTAGACGACGACGGCGGCGGCGGCCATGACGCAGAGCACGGCGACGAAGCGCCGGCCGCGCAGCCACCCGAGATGGCGAGCCGTCAGCACCAGGACCATGGCGGCGCAGAGGAAGAACGTCAGCCGCTTGAGGTGGACGAGGCCGGCGCCGTCCCAGGGAGCGCCGGCGAGGACGGCCGCGGCGAGCAGGCCGCCGCCCAGCCAGCGCAGGGCGCGGCTTCGCGGGCGTCCCAGACGGTGGGCCAGGTAGAGGGCCGGGAGCACCAGCAGCACCAGGACGGGGACGAGGGGGCTCGGCATGGCGGATTCTCGCGAGAGCCGAGGCAGCTTACACGAGCGGGCATTGCGATAAGATCGACGTCGAGGTGAAGCCCGCCATGCTTGTCCAGAACCTACGCCGCAGGGCCCTTCTCGCCTTGGCCTGCGCCGCGGCGCTGCTGCCGGCGCTCGCCCAGGAGGAGCCCACGCCCGCCGAAGCCGCCGCGAAGGTCGACGGACCGGTCGTCGTCGGCAAGATCGACGGCGAGATCGGCTTTGCCGAGAGCGCCTACGTCGTCCGTCTCATCAAGGCCGCCGAGACCCAGAGCGCCGCGGCGGTGATGATCGAGCTCAACACCTTCGGCGGCCGGGTCGACGCCGCGGTGGCGATCCGCGACGCCCTGCTCGGCGCCAAGATGCACACCGCCGTCTTCATCAACCGGCGGGCGATCAGCGCCGGCGTCCTGATCTCGCTCGCTTGCAAGTCGATCGCCATCGCCCCCGGCGGCACCATCGGCGCCGCCACCCCGGTCATGAGCGCGCCGGGCCAGGAGGTGGCGCAGCCGGTCGAGGAGAAGTACCTCTCCTACTTCCGCGAGGAGATGCGCTCCACCGCCGAGACCAACGGCCGCAACGGCGACCTGGCCGAGGCCATGGTCGACGCCGACAAGGAGGTGGAAGGGGTCAGCGAGAAGGGCAAGCTGCTCACCCTGAACACCCAATCCGCCCTCGAGCACAAGATCGCCGACGTCGAGGCGGAGACGGTGGAGGAGGCCCTCGGCAAGATCGGCTTCGGCGGCCCGATCGTCACCCTCGAGCGCTCCTGGTCGGAGAGCCTGGTCGGTTTCCTCACCAGCGCGCCGGTGGCCTCGATCCTCTTCCTCGCCATGATGGTCCTCGCCTACATGGAGTACCAGACGCCGGGCTTCGGCGTCTTCGGCTTCGGCGCGATCTGCTGCTTCCTCATCCTCTATTTCGGCCACTACATGGTGAACCTGGCGGGCTGGGAGGAGCTCCTGCTCTTCGCGCTCGGCGTCGCGCTCATCCTCGTCGAGGTCTTCGCCTTCCCGGGCTTCGGCGTCGTCGGCGCGCTGGGGATCCTGTCGGTGCTCGCCAGCCTCGTGATGCTGCTCATGGCCGGCGACTGGAGCGACTTCACCTTCAGCAACCCGTTCACCGGCGAGGCGGTCACCCAGGTCGCGGCGACGGCGCTCGCCGGTCTCCTGGCCGTGGTCTTGCTGATCCGCTGGCTGCCCCACAGCCGTTCGGGCGTGCTCGGCGGCAAGCTGGTGCTCGACGGCGGCCTGGCGTCCGCGGCGGGCTACGCCAGCCACGAGGCCGCCGGCGACGACCTCGTGGGCCGCACCGGCGAGGTCGTCTCGCCCCTGCGGCCCGCGGGCAAGGCGCGCATCGACGGCCAGCGCCTCAACGTGGAGACCGAGGGCGATTTCATCGCCGTCGGCGAGACCGTGCGCGTGCTGCGGCGCGAGGAGGGTCGTATCGTGGTCCGCCGCGTCTGAGCCCCCTTTCGAGAGGACGAAGAAAATGCCCGAAGGTCTGCTCCAAGTCGTCGCCTTGCTGTCGGTCGGCTACGTCCTGCTGCTGCTCGAGATCTTCGTGCCGGGCGGCGTGCTCGGCGTCCTCGGGGGCCTGGCGGTCGTCTGGGGCTGCTACGAGGCGTTCGAGCTCGGCCCTCTGTGGGGTCTTGCCTCGATCGTCCTCAGCGTCGTCGTGACGATCGGCCTGGTGGTGGGCTTCTTGCGCTCGCGGGCGGCGAAGCGCCTGGTGCTCTCGGGCGGGGAGCCGAAGTCCTGGAAAGCCCAGAACCTGCACCTCCCGGACCTGGTGGGCAAGGAAGGGCGCACGCTCTCGTCCTTGCGCCCCGCCGGGCTGGCCGAGATCGGCGGCGACCGGGTGGACGTGGTGACCGACAGCGAGTTCCTCGACGCGGGCGTGAGGGTGCGGGTGATCGAGGTCGAGGGCAACCGGGTGGTAGTGGAGGAAACGGAAGCCTCGCGCTCGCCACCCCCAGGGCGGCTCTGATATCATCGTGACGATCATACTGATCCACCAACCTTTGAGCCCGTGAGCCGGGCTCGCCGCGGAGAGTCAAGACATGGACCCTGTCGTAATCTTCATTGTCCTTCTTCTGGTCTTCGGTTTCTTCATCCTCTTCGGATACCTCATCCCCGTGCGCCTGTGGATCGCCGCCGCGTCGAGCGGCGCCAGCGTCGGGCTCGGCACGCTGATCGGCATGCGCCTGAGGCGAGTGCCGCCGAAACTGGTCGTGGAGCCGCGGATCAGCGCCGCCAAGGCCGGCGTCGACCTGCGCCTCGACTCGCTCGAGGCCCACTACCTGGCCGGCGGCAACGTCCAGCGCGTCGTCAACGCCCTGATCAGCGCCGACAAGGCGGGCATCGAGCTGTCGTTCCAGCGCGCCGCCGCCATCGACCTCGCCGGCCGCGACGTGCTCGAGGCGGTGAAGATGAGCGTCAACCCGAAGGTGATCAAGACGCCGCTGGTGGCCGCCGTGGCCAAGGACGGCATCCAGGTCAAGGCGCTGAGCCGGGTCACGGTGCGCGCCAACATCGACCGCCTGGTGGGCGGCGCCGGCGAGGAGACGATCCTGGCGCGCGTCGGCGAGGGCATCGTCACCACCATCGGCTCGGCCGTCAGCCACAAGGAGGTGCTCGAGAACCCCGACCGCATCTCCAAGACCGTGCTCGCCAAGGGCCTCGACTCCGGCACCGCCTTCGAGATCCTGTCGATCGACATCGCCGACGTCGACGTGGGCGACAACATCGGCGCCAAGCTGCAGACCGACCAGGCCGAGGCCGACAAGCGGGTGGCCCAGGCCAAGGCCGAGGGCCGCCGCGCCATGGCGGTGGCGGAGGAGCAGGAGATGAGGGCGCGCACCCAGGAAATGCGCGCCCGGCTGGTCGAGGCCGAGTCAGAGGTGCCGCGGGCCATCGCCGACGCCTTCCGCTCCGGCAACCTCGGCGTGATGGACTACTACCGCCTGCGCAACATCCAGGCCGACACCGGCATGCGCGACTCGATCTCCCAGGAGACCCGGGGCGACGAGGGGAAAGACGAGGAATAGCCGGAGATGGAAGAGCTCATCCCGGTCCTGATCTTGGTCGCCTGGATCGTCATCACCCTGCTGGGACGCCTGGCGAAAGGCCTGGACAAGAAGAAGACTACGGAGGGCGGCTCGCAGCCCTCGGCCTTCGAGCAGGCGATGCGCGAGATCGCGCGCCAGGCGGGTCTGGCCGAGGAGGAGCCCGCCGTCGAGCCGCCGGTGGCCTCGGAGCACCGGCCGTCGCCGGGCGAGCGGCGTCCGACGGCAACGGAGCACGCGCAGACCTACGGCGAGACGTGGGGCACCGCGGCGGAGTCCGAGCCGACGGCGTCGGAGATCCGTCCCACGGTCTCCGAATACCTGCCGCGGCCCTCGGAGCACCTTCCGACCCCCGGCGAGCACCTGCACGGGGACGTCGTCGTGTCGCCGATCGCTCTGAGCGAAGGGCGCCCGAAGCAGTGGAAGACGCGCTCGCCGTTCGCGTCCGCCGTCGTCCGGGACCTGCGCGGCGGGCGGTCGATCGCCCGCGCGGTGGTGCTGCGCGAGATCCTCGGTCCGCCGGTGGGCCTGCGCTCGCCGGGCGAGGGCCCGTTGTCGTCGTAGGCGCCCGTAGGGCAGGCTGTGCCTGCCGATCCGCGGCTTCGCCGCGGAAATCCCCCCTCGGTCCCCCCTTTTTCAAAGGGGGGAGGCTGACTCCTCGCTTCGCATCGGCTCGGCGCCGTACGGGATAGGCGTGCGTCTTCGCACGCGCGAGGCGAAGCGAGCCGTCAGGGACCCCCCTTTGAAAAAGGGGGGCAGGGGGGATTCCCGCGACCGATCGCGTACAGGCGCAGCCGTTTGCCCAGCATCCCGACGTCGCGCTCGTAGCGCATGCCGACTTTCTCCGCCACCCGCCACGACGCGACGTTGGCGGCCTCGATCAGCGAGACCAGCCGCTCGAGGCCGTAGCGGCCGAAGCCGGCGTCGCGGGCCGCCGTCGCCGCCTCGGTGGCCAGGCCGCGGCCCCAGCACGCCGTCGCCAGGCGGTAGCCGATCTCCACCTCGCGGCGCCCCTCCACCTCCCAGGCCTTGAGGCCGCAGAAGCCGACGAAGCGCCCGTCGTCCCTGCCTACGGCGGCCCAGTGGCCCCAGCCGTTCTCGGCGTAGCTGGCAATCGCGGCCTCGAGCCAGAGGCGGGTCGCCGGTCGATTCCGCACCCCGGGTGAGAATCGCATCACCTCGGGGTCGGAGAAAAGCACGGCGAGGGCGTCGAGGTCGGCGGGCGTGAAGCGGCGCAGCACCAGGCGCGGCGTCTCGGCGATCATCGTCTCGGCGATCATCGTGCGTCCCAACGCTCCTGATCCTATCTCCGTAAACGATGAATAGAAACGCACGTGGTGGCCACCACGATCAGCCATCCCCGACAAACCGC
>DASWIG010000273.1:0-10492 GCA_036397835.1 Thermoanaerobaculia bacterium | reverse complement strand
CGTCCGATCGTCCCGACCATGGTGCCGGCGCTGATCTGGGTGGCGGCGAGCACGGCGCCGCCCACCCAGGGGCCGATCTCGCGGCCGGCGGCGATGAAGTCGTCCTCGGTGCGGGTGCGGGCGAAGCTCCAGACCGAGATGCCGAGGATCAGCGCGAAGTAGACGACGAGGACGACGGCGAGGGTGGCGCCCATGCCGGGGATCTTAGCGAGCCCGAGCTAGTCGACGAGCGGAGCCAGGACCACCGGCCGGGCGTCCGCGCCGTCGCCCGCCGCCCGCACGAGGAGGAAGCCGCGGTCGTTCAAGGCCGTCACCTCGACGACGCCGAGCCCCGCGCCAGCCGCCCCGCCGAGGACGTCCTGGAGGTCGGCGACGCCGGAGGCGGGGCTGAAATGGAAGAAGCGGACGATGCTCCCGCCTTCCTCCGAACGCCCGATCACACGGCCCACGAGCTCGACCCGCTCGTTCATGTCGATCACCTCGAGGCGCTCGAAGACGGCGCCGTCCGGCAGCAGCGCGGCGAAGTCGGCCCGCCGCGCCACCACCTTGACCCGCTGCTCGCGGCGCCGGTCGTAGGTGAAGAGGGCCTCGCCGTCGAAGACCCCGCCGACCACGCCGCCCGCCGTCACCCAGCCGGCAAAGCTCGACAGGAAGCGGCCGCGATGGAGGTCGACGAGCGGGCGCTCCGGCTGGACGAAGTAGGCGTGACGCTGGCGCGCCGCGGTCTCCGAGTAGCCCACCACCTGGGCCCGATCATTGAAGCCGAGCGGCACGTTGACGCCGCGGCCCAGGTCGCCGAGGCGCACCAGCCGATCGCCGCCGAGAAGCAGGTAGGTGTCCTGGTCGCCCGCGGGGTCCGGCTCGGTGGTGAGGAGCACGTCGGCGCGGTCGTTGATGGCGACGGCGAGCGCCGGCGTCGCCCGCAAGCGAGCGTCGAGCGCCGAAAGGTCGATCCAGCCTGTGCTCTCGGTATAAAGAAAGGGGACGAGCCGCGGATGCCGATCGCGTCGGAGGACGCCGACGAGGTCCCCGGCGCCGTTGACGTCGAGGATCGTGAATCGGGCACGGAAAGCGCGGCCCGCCCCCTTATCCAAGAGGTCGAATCCGTCTTCGTCCCGATACCGGAAGAGCCCCGCCTGGCGCCTGCCGCCGCCCGCCACGAGATTGCCGAACACGTCGCCCGCGTCGTTGATCGCGAGGGCTTCCGAGCCGGCGGCGCCGGGCGGCGCGAGCAGTTCGAGGCCGATTCCAGGAGTATAGCGCAAGGCGCTCCGCCGGCCGCTGGGGTATTCCCTCCAGCCGACGACCTGGCCGTGGTTGTTGATCGCCTGGGCGTGGACCGCGGCCAGCTCGTCCGCCCGGTAAGCGAGCTCGACGCCGCGCGGCGCCACGCAGACGTCGACGCCGGCCGTCATGCCGAAGTGGCGCCCGAAGTCCTCGGCGCAGATCAGCTCGCCGCGGCAGTCGTCGTCGCCGCGGCAGCCGCCCTGGGCCGCGGCGCAGGGGCCGCACTCGCCGCAATAGCCGGGATCGCCGAGTGCGACCTCGCAGCGCTCGCGGAAGTCGAAGGTCGGACGCACGATGAAGAGACCCTGGTTGTAAGTGCTGACCACGACCGTGCCGCTGGCGAAGAACGGATAGGCCGTCCAGGCGCCGTCGAAGCGGGCGTCGTCGTCCTCGGGGACGACGTCGAGGTAGCCGACCTCCGAGAGGCGGCCCGAAGCCACGTCGTCGAGGTGGAGGATCCTCAGGCCCGAGGTGTAGTTGGCCTCGAAGACGTAGTCGCCCACGACGTAGAGGTTGTGGTCGATGGCCGGGGTGGCGGACTCGTAGAAGCCGGCCAGGACGGGGCTCTCCAGGTCGCGGACGTCGAAGACGTAGGTCCGGGTGTTGTGGCCGTTGCGCACCTCGTCTGCTTCGTCGTCGAGGAGGAAGTAGGCGTGGTCCTCGGTGAGCCATCCCTGGTGGACGTAGCCGAGCCCGTCGTAGACGATGTCCGAGAGGAGGCGGGGCGAGCCCTTGTCGGTGACGTCGAAGATCGACAGGGACGAGCCGCCGGAGTTGACGCAGACTTCGTGGCCCCTGTGGTCGGGGTCGGGGCCGCGGTAGCTCACGCATTGGGTGTCGTGGATCGAGCCCACCTCGGCGAGGCAGCCCACGAACCGCGGGCTGGCGGGCTCCCGGATGTCGAGCATGCGCAGGCCGCCGGAGCAGGTGTCGGTGGCCACGGCGTAGGCGTAGCCGCTCTCTTCGTTGATCGCCAGGTTGTGGGCGTGGCCGAACTCGGTGTAGTGGGCGTCGGCGGTGAAGGTCTCCGGCGGCTGGCGCACGTCGCGCAGGCGCCGCAAGTCGAAGACCTGGAGGCCGAAGTCGTCCGCCCCCTCGCCCACCACGTAGGCGTGGTCGCGGTAGACCTTGACGTCGCCCTGCACTGGCCGAGTCCCGGGCACCGGCAGGGTGCCCAGGTGCACCGGCCGCTCGGGATCGGTGACGTCGACGAAGGCGGTCCCGTGCGTCATGCAGTAGATCGCGACCTCGCGGCCGGTCTGCGGATCGGTCCAGCCCCAAGTGTCGCTGCCCCGGACCGCGCCGAGATCCTGCAGCGAGAGCACGGACAGCAGGTCCACGTCGGCGCAGGGGTAGCCGGCCGCTGAACCGTTGACGCAGCGGGCGAGCTCGGCGCGGGCCGCGCCGGCCGGGAGGAACGTCGCCGCAAGGGCGAGGAGAAGCCAGGGATGGACGCTCGGACGGTGCATGGAGATTCTCCCGTCGTCGTGGGCTGTTTCGGACTCGCCGTTCATGTGGGATTACGCCCTCCGCGGAGCGAAGGTTCGAAGGATGCTAAGCTGAGCAGTCGGGGACCAAGTCTCCCCCTCCGAACACCCAAGCTATTCAATAGAGCGAGCCCCACCGTGTGCGGAATCTTCGCCATCGTCTCGAAATCGATCGACGCCTTCACCCTGGACGCGGATCGGCGTCTTCCAGATATGTGCGACGACCTCTCCGAGCTCAAGCGGGCGCTGGCCACCCTCGACTTCCAGTGTACCCACCACACCTACGCCGAGGCGGGGGCGAGAGAGCACTGGCGCGCCCTGCTCGGCGACCTGGGAAAAGGCGGCGCGGCCGGCTCCGAGGAGACGCGGCGCGACGTCGCCTGGCGGGTGGAGCACGACCTCCTCGACCTGGTCGGCGCGATGTCGGCCCTGCTCGAGGATCCCGAGCATCGCGAGCGCGGCGCGCCGGTGTGGCTCGCCTGGCAGGTGGAGCTGACGCTGCGCGCCCTCGGCCGCCTGGAGGTGCGGGGCCGCGACTCGGCGGGCCTGGCGGTGATGCTGTGGTACGACGACGAGGCGGCGCGCGACCTGGTGGCGAGCGGCGATGAGGCCGAAGAGCAGGTCTTCCGTCACGCCGTGCCCGGCACCGCCTGCCTGGTGCTGAGCTACAAGGTCGCCGAGGAGGTCGGGGCCCTGGGCTACAACGAGTCCACCCTGCGCGGCCTGATCCGCGGCGACGCCTGTTTCCGGCGCGCGATCCGCGCCGCGCCGCGACAGGGCATCGTGATGGCCCACACCCGCTGGGCCTCGAACGGCATCATCTCGATCGCCAACGCCCACCCGGTGGACGGCGCCCTGGAAGCCGGCGGCGGCTACGCCTACCCGCCGGGCCGCACGCTCGCGGTGCTCAACGGCGACGTCGACAACTTCCTCGAGCTGCTGCCGTCGCTGGCCGAATACGGCACGGTGCCCGCCGGCGTGACCACCGACGCCAAGGTGATCCCGGCGCTGGTCGAGACGGGACTGAACGGCTCCCGGCGCACCGGCGACGCCGTCGACCACGCGGTGCTCGCGACCTTCGAGCGCATCGAGGGCTCGGTGGCCACCGTGCTCACCCGCGCCGACCGGCCGGGGAAGCTGTGGTGCGCCCTCAAAGGCACCGGCCAGTCCCTCTATCTGGCCGACGCCGGCGACGCCCTGGTGGTGGCCTCGGAGGTCTACGGCTCGGCCGAGCTCACCGACCGCTTCTGGCCGCTCGAGAAGGCCCAGGAACGACAGGCCGACGGCCACGACGCGGTGGTGGTGAGCCTCGAGGTGGCGGGCGACGGCCGGCCCTGCATCCACCGTCTCTCGGGGCAGGCTCCCGCTTGCCTCGAGCCGGCGTCCCGCACCGCCGAGATCACCACCCGCGACGTCGACCGCCGCGGCTTCACGCACTTCTTCCGCAAGGAGCTCGAGGAGGCCGTACGCTCGGTACGCCAGACGATCGCCGATCGCTACCGGCGCGCCGGTATGGACGCCGAAGGCCACGAAGAGGCGGCCGTCGACTTCTCCGGCCTCTACGGTGTTGCGCGCGAGGACGGTGCGGTCCGTGACGACCTCTTCGCCGCCGTGAGCGCCCGCGAGCTGCGCCGCTTCGTCTTCGTGGGCCAGGGCTCGGCGCACGTGGCCGGCCAGGTAGGCTCGCGGCTGCTGGCCGCCATCGTGGGCGACGTGGGGCTCGCCAGCCAGGCGATGACGGCGGGCGACTTCAGCGCCCACGAGCTGCGCTCGGACCTCTCGCACACCTGCCTGGTGGCGATCAGCCAGTCGGGCACCACGACCGACACCAACCGCTGCCTGGCCCTGGCGCGCCAGCGCGGCGCCCGGGTGATCGGCATCGTCAACCGCCGCAACTCGGCCATGGTGGAGCTCTGCGACGCCGTGATCTACACCTCCGACGGCCGCGACGTGGAGATGGCGGTGGCGAGCACCAAGGCTTTCTACTCGCAGGTGGCGGCGGCGTTCATGCTCGCCCAGCACCTCGGCCTCGCCGCCGGCGCCGTGGTGCCGACGCAGGTCGCCGCGGCGTTAGCGGAGCTCGAGCGGTTGCCCGCGGTGATGGCGGCGGCGTTCGCCCTCGAGGAACAGGTGGAGCGGCACGCGCGCGCCGTGGGGCTGGCGCGGCGCCACTGGTCGGTGCTCGGCAGCGGCGCCTCGCTGGCCACCGGCGAGGAGATCCGCATCAAGCTCTCGGAGCTGTGCTACAAGTCGGTGTCCGTCGACCTGCTCGAGAACAAGAAGCATATCGACCTCTCGGCCGAGCCGCTGATCCTGGCCGTGCTCCACGACCTGCGCGCCGACCTGGTGAGCGACGCGGTCAAGGAGGTCTCGATCTTCGCCGCGCACCGCGCCGTCACGGTGGTGATCTGCGATCGCGACGGCGACCTCTACCGCGGCCACACGCCCTACGTCGTCGAGGTGCCGCCGATCGGCTACGGCCTCGGCGCCGTGACCACGGCGATCGTGGGCCACCTCTTCGCCTACCACACCGCGGTCGCCATGGACGAGGTCGCCCAGCGGTTGCGGCGCCTGCGCAAGGCGCTCATCCGCTCGCAGGCGGCAGGCACGGCACGGCGGGCGGCCGGGTTCGCGCTCGCCGACGAGGCGCGCGCTCTCCTCGCCGACCTGATGCGGGGCAAGCTCGACGCCCTGCTGCCCGCCGGCAGCGCCGGCCGGCTCGCCGTCACCTTCCAGATCCTCGCCTCCGAGCCCGGCACGATGGCCGGCCTCGGCGCCCTGATCCCCGAAGCCGGCGACGCCGCCGTCGACGTCGACGCCTGGTGCCGCGACCAGCTCTCGGCGGCGATCGCCGACAGCATGCGCTCGATCGACTCGATCCGCCACCAGGCGAAGACGATCACGGTCGGCACTTCGCGCGCCGGCTACTCGCGCACGTCGGTCATGGGCCGGGCCCTGGCGGAGCTCGGCGTCGGCGTGGAAGACCTGCCGCCGTCGCTGCACTCGGCGCTCGCCGCCGTCGACGACCTGGCGGCGGCGATTCCCTCGGGGATCCGCTATGAGATCGCCGGGGGGACGCTGCGGGTGGCGAGGAAGATCGGTCTCGCCACGGGCGCGCGCTCGCGCTTCGAGGACGGCGCGCCGCTGACCGGCACCAAGCTCACGGCGGTGCGTCGCCGCCAGGCCATGGTGGTCGAGGGCGTTCGCGACGGCGCGCGGCTGTTGGTCTTTCCGGTGCTGCGCCGCGGCCAGCCCGTGGAGGTCGTGCTCCTCCACCTGGAGCTCGCCGAAGGCGTCGGCGAGCAGGCCAAGCTGCGCTTCCTCGAAGCTTTCCCGCAACGGGCGGAGCAGCTCACCGACCACTTCGGGGAGATCCTGGGGCGCCCGGTGGAGCTGCGGGAGCTGGCGCGTCTCGATTCCGAGAGCCTGCTCTTCGCCCCGCCGGCGACCATCGAGCGGGAAGCCCTCGCCTACGAGACGGCCTGAGCGCGGCGCAGCCACACGAGCGCCGCCAGGGCCAACGCCGCCGCCAGGACGGCCCCGGCCCACGGCGACAGGGCCGGCACGTCGACGGCGGCCACGCCGAGCCCCGCGAGCGGCGCCTCGAGCTCGGGCCGGGCGAGGTCGTTGCTCGTCAGCCGCAGCGCCCCCTTCCGGGCGCCGGTGGACGTGGGGCGGAATCTCACCGTCATCGCGCGCGAGACCCCCGGCCGCAGGCTGAACGCGCCGCCGCCGGCGACCAGCGAGAAGTCGCCGGCCTGCGGTCCCGCGATCTCCGCGGTGCCGGCGAGCGTCGCCTGGCCGACGTTGGTGAGCTGAAAGTCGTGGTCCCGCTCCGCCAGCGCCGTCACCTCGCCGAAGTCGTGGGCGGCCGGCTCCACCGCGATCATCGGCTCCAGCCCCACGCCGACGATCGACACCCGCAGGCTTCCCTCGTCGGGATCGTTGCTCGCGAACTCGAGGGTCGCCCTCTTCACGCCCCCGGTGAGCGGCGTGAAGAAGACCGTCACGTTGCGGGCCTCGCCCGGCGCGAGCGTGAAGGCGCCGCCGCCGCTGGTGATCTCGAGCTCCCCCGCCGCTTCGCCGTCGAGCGCCGCCGACGACACCTCCAGGTCGATCGGCCCCTCATTGCTCACGACGAAGTGCCGGAAGGCGCGGCTGCCCACCGGCCAGGCGCCGAAGTGGTACGGCGACGGCATGACGGCGACGTCCGGCCCCAGGGCCCGGCCGTTCAGGAAGACGTCGAACGGGCTGTCGTCGGGATCGTTGCTCGAAAGGCGCAGCCGCGCGCTCATCTCTCCAATCCGTCCTCCGGGCGCGAAGGTTACGACCAGCGGCCGGGCGGCGCCGCCCGGCAGCACCCAGGGAGGGGCGTCGCCGGCGGCCACGGCGAACGACTCCGGGGTGGCGCCCGTGAAGGTGAGGTCGAGCACGTGGAGCTCGGCCGCCGGGTCCGTGTTCGCCACCACGAAGGTATGGCTCGCCGAAAGCCCGGGCGGGCCGTAGACCAGGTCGCCGAAATCGTGGGCCGGCGGAACGACGGCCACGTCGGGCACGCCGCCGTAGCCGCCCAGCTCCACCTCGACGGTCCCGTCGTCGGGATCGTCGCTGGCGATGGAGAGCGTCGCCTGCTTGCGGCCCGGGGAGCCGGGCTGGAAGCGCACGTCGAGCGTCCGCGCCGTACCGGGAACGAGCGTCGCCGGCGCGCCCCCGGCGTCGATCGCGAAATCCCCGGCGTCCGGCCCCCCCAGGGCCGTGGCGACGAGCTCCAGGTCGAGGAAGCCTTCGTTGCTCACCCGGATCGCCCCGGTGGCGCTGGCGCCGAGAGCCACGGCGCCGAGCTCGAGCGTCGAGGGGTCGACCGCCACCTCGGCGCGGAGTCCGCCCGCCGGCAGGTCGAAGGAGAGCACCTCGAGAGTCTGCTCGAGGCCGGTGAAAACCTCCTCGGGCGAATACGCGTCGGGGCCGAAGTCCACGTCGGCGTCGTCGGCGGAGCCGAAGACGCCGTCCTCGCCCACCAGCTCGCCGAGGAGGTCGATCCGGTCCATGACGTTGGCGAATCCGGCCGTCCCCTGCGGGTCGCCGCGGCGGGTGTGGTAGTTGCCGAAGAAATGACCCGCCTCGTGCGCCGCCACGTTGCCCACGCCGAGGCCCACCAGGGCGATCTTGTCGGCGCCGGCGGCAAAGTCGACGGAGTTGAGCGAGTTGGGATTCGGCGCCGGCGCGCTCATCAGGTCGAGGAGCACCACGGCGGTCTCTTCGCCCGCGAAGTTGCCGACGTCGATCGACTCGGCGAGGCCGATCAGGGCGAGCCCGAGCTCGCCGACGGTGCCGCCGACGATCACCCGGCTGACGCCGGGGTCGCCCCATGGATCGGCGTGGTCGCGGCTGTTGCGGATCTCGACGTCGAAGCGCCCGGCGACGCCGCCGGCGTCGAAGTCGCCGTTGGCGCCGCGGTCGCGCACGTCGCGCGACAGGCTCTCCTCGACCGCCGCGACGACGGCGTCGATCACGGCATCCCCGTCGGCCGGCGAGAGGCCCCAGCGCGGCAGGAAAGCCGGCAGGCCGGTGAGGGTCACCGGTCCGAGGGCGGGGTGGAGCACGACGGCGTCGAACGCGGCACCGTCGAAGTCGAGAAACAGGACCTGGACGCCCGGAACCGCCCGCCGGTCGAGTCCCGCGCGCGCCAGGGTCAGCTCGATCGTGTAGGAGCCGTCGCCGGCCAGGGCCAGCCCCGCCGCCCGATCCACCCCCACGGCGTAGGTTCCCGGCGCGTCGGCGACGTAGGCGATCGAGGCCCGCCCGCCGCCGGGCAGCGGCGACGCCGCGGGGTAGAGAGCGCTGAGGTCGGCAACGCCGGAGACCCTCTCGGCGCCGTCGAGCGCGAAGAGCCGAAGGCGCCGGGCATGACCCAGCACGGTGGCTCCCACCACGTCGCCGGAGCGCAGGTCGAAGCGGTAGAAGTCGGCGTCGGGAAGCTCGGGGAGATCGAGCCCGAGGATCAGCTCATAGGTCCCTTCGCTGCCCGCGCCGGGTCCGGAGGCGGGGTCGAAAGGGTCGGCGGGGAGCATCTTGGTCTCGTCATCAGCGCCCGGAAAGAAGCCCGCCACGGCCACGAAGTAGGTGCCGTCCGCCTCGGCGGTGACCGCGAGATAGCTGTCGAGCGTCGAGAGGAAGCCCTGCAGCACGATCTCGTCGTTCACCGCCAGCAGCCGGCCGGCGGCGTCGTAGAGCGCGGCGACGGGGTCGAGGTCGCCGAGGGGGATCGGGGTGCTCACCAGGACCTCGATCCTCTGGCCGGCCACGGCCTCGAGGCGGTAGAAGTCGAAGTCGCCGGTGGGCCGGATCCCGGCGCTTCCGTGCTCGCCGTCGCCGATGACTCCGTCGAGAGCCACGGCGGCGCCGGCGCCGATCGTCGCCGGGTGCGCCAGAGGCAACGCGCCATCGGGCTCGGCGACGGCGCCGAGCGTCGCGGGCACAGGCAGGAGGTGGCCGGAGACGATGGCCCGCGGAGTCTCGCCCACGCGGGTGCCCAGGCCCGGGATCTCCTGAGCGAAACGCGGCAGGTCGTCGAGCCCGACCTCGCCGGCCGGCTCGTCGCCGGTGACTACGATCGCTGGCGGATCCGGGCCCCGGCTCAGGCGCCGGCGCTCGCCCTCGAAGCGCAGCCGGGCGCGCCACGCCTGCCAGTCCGGCCGTGATTCGAGCGGCAGCAGGCTCACGAAGGGATTGGGCTCCGGGGGGATGCGCTCCAGGAGACGCTCCAGGTCCTCGGCGGTGGGCTTGCGCGCCGGCGCCGCCGCGCCCTGGCCGAGGACCGCGAGGGCGAGAAGAGCCAGGACGGCGAAACGCGTCAGCGCGGCGAAGGTGTTGGGCATCTACCCTCTTCGGGGGGCGGGACCCGCCAGTTATATACGCGGTTAAGATGGACACGGCTGGGAGGCCGCCATGTCCTCGAGAGCAAGACGTCCAACGCCCCGACGAGCGCTGCGGCGTCTTGGTTGGGCCCTGATTCTACTCGTCAGCCTGCTGGCGATGGCGAGTTGCTCGACGCTGGGCTACTACGGCCAAGCGCTCTGGGGCCAGACGAGGATCCTCGTCAAACGGCGTGACGTCGGCAAGCTGGTGGCCGATCCCGCGACGCCGGACGAGCTGCGCGCCAAGCTGCGCACGGTGGAGCGGCTCGTCGACTTCGCCGCCGGCGAGATCGGCCTGCCCGACAACGGCAGCTACCGCACCTACGTGGAGCTGCACCCGTCGCCGGACGGCTCGCGCCGGCGAGCCGTGGTGTGGAACGTCACCGCGGCGCCCGAGCTATCGACCCGGCCGCTGACCTGGTGCTTCCCGATCGCCGGCTGCGTGTCCTATCGGGGCTACTTCTCGCGCCGGCGCGCCGAGCGCTTCGCCGAGCGCCTCGCCCGCCGGGGCTACGACGTGGCGGTGGGGGGAGCGGCCGCCTACTCGACCCTCGGCTGGTTCCGCGACCCGGTGCTCTCGACCGTCGTCGACTACCCGGAGGTGGACCTCGCGGCGCTCCTCTTCCACGAGCTGGCGCACCAGCTCGTCTACGTGCCGGGCGACACCCGCTTCAACGAGTCGTTCGCCACCGCGGTCGAGATCGCGGGCGTCCGACGTTGGCTCGCGGCCACCGGCCGAGACGAGGCGGCGATGCACGCCTACCTCGCCGGCATGCGCCGCGAGGAGCAGTTCGCCGAGCT
>DASWIG010000272.1:0-4445 GCA_036397835.1 Thermoanaerobaculia bacterium | reverse complement strand
TCCCGAGAGCCCCGTCGAGGTCGGCTCCTTCGATACCGCGCCCTACCTCGAGGGGCCGGGCTTCTCCGGCGCCTGGAGCAACTACCCGTTCTTCGATTCGGGCACGATCATCGTCACCAGCCTGCAAGAAGGGATGTTCCTACTCCGCAAGCGCGACTGACGGGGAAACTGCGAGCCGGCCGGAAAGCACTCATCGGGCCGTTGCGACGGGTTGTCGCGGCGGCCGCCAGCGAGAGCGCTGTTCAGGCATGCCGGCGTCGCCGGAGGTGGATCGCGAGCAAGGCCCTCCGTGCGCCGCCAGCCACGGCTTCTCGGGAGAACAGGAACCCGGCCGGCTCGATCTCCGTTGTCATGCATACGGGTGTTCCCAGCGAGCAGCCGCGATTGCTAGCGATCGTTCCCTCGGGAATAAACCGCTGTCGTCCTGCGTATACACGGTAAGGACGGGAGCATGGAGACAGCCAGCCTGGTGGTAGAGGAAGACGCGGCGGTCGGGGAGCCGACCCTGGGGTTCCAGGAGCTCTACGAGCGGCACTCGAAGGCCGTCTACCTGACGGCCCTTCGGGTCACCGGCAACGCCGCGGACGCCGAGGACGTGCTGCAGACCGTCTTCCTGCGCGTCCACGACGGTCGGCTGGCGATCGACGCCACCTGGTCGCCCGGCGCGTACCTTCGCCGGGCGGCCGCCAACGCCGCGATCGACGTGCTGCGCCGGCGGCGCTCGCGGCGGGAGACGGAGATCGACGAGGCTCGCGAGCAGCGGCCGCGCAGCTCTCCGGCGCCGGGGGGCGCGAGCGAAAGCCGGTTCGTCTTGAGGGAGCGCCTGCGCGAGGCGCTGGCCAGACTCCCGCCCGAGAACGCCGAGCTCTTCGTCCTCTGCTATCTCGAAGGCTATTCCTACGACGAGCTCGCCGACATGCTGCAGATGGAGCGCGGCACGGTCGGCAGCCGTTTGCATCGAATCCGAGCGACGCTCCAGAAGGATCTGGGCGACGCTCCCGAAAGATCTGGGCGCGTGAAGGAGCCACTCCGATGAGCGAAAAACGCTTCGCTGAGCTGTTGAAGGAAATGCGCGATGAGCAACCGCCTCCCGGGCAGGTCGAGGCCGCCCAGGAGCGCGTCTGGCGGCGGCTGGCGGCGAACCGCTCGCCGGCCTGCGAAGAGCTCCAGCCGGCGCTGCCCGACTACGCGCTGGGCCGCCTCGAGGGCTCGCGGCGGCTGCTGATCGAGGACCACCTCGGCCGCTGCGTCGACTGCCGCCGGTCGCTGGCGACGATCAAGGGGGATCGGAAGCTGGTCGCTCTGCCGCGCGCACGGCGCGAAGCCCGGCAGGGCTGGAAGCGCTGGGCGGTGGCGGCGGGTGTCGTTCTCGCGGCGCTGTACGTTGGCCGCGGCAGCATCGATTCGGCGCTGGCCCCCGGCGGCCCACGGGCGACGGTGGTCACGGTATCGGGCTCGCTGCAGGAGCTTTCCGGGGCGCCCCTCGCCCCTGGCGCCGAGCTCGCCGAGGGCGAGGTCGTGCGCACAGCCGCCGGTTCGCGCGCGATCCTGCAGCTCCGCGACGGCTCGCGCCTCGAGATGAACGAGCGCACGGAGCTCGCCGTGCGCGCCGCCTGGAGCGGCAACACGGTTCGTCTCGAACGAGGCGACATCATCGTCCAGGCCACCGAGCAAGGAGTCGGGCGCCTGCGGGTGCTGACCCGCGATTCGATCGCCTCGGTGAAGGGCACCGTCTTCGCGGTCTCCAGCGGCACCGCCGGCTCGCTGGTGTCGGTCGTCGAGGGCTCGGTGGAGGTGTCGCAACCGGGGTTCGAAAAGCTCCTGGTCGCCGGCCAGCAGGCGGCGTCGAGCTCGGCGCTGGGCCAGGTCGGCCTCCAGCAGGCGATCTCCTGGAGCCAGGCTGCCGAGGACTACTACGCGCTGCTCGCCGACCTGGTGAGCATCGAGGAGCACCTCGCGGAGCTGGCGCGCCAGTCGTTGCGCCACGAGGCCAGGCTGCTGCCCTACCTGCCGGCCAACACCTTCGCCTACTTCGCCATTCCCAACCTCGACGGCACCATCCGCGAGGCCCTCTACCAGGTCGAGCAGCGATCCTGGCAGAACGGCACGCTGGCCGAGTGGTGGTCCTCCGGCGACGGCCAGGACATGCGGACGATGCTCGAGCGGCTCCAGGTGGTCACCCCGCTGCTCGGCGAGGAGATGGTCCTGGTGGTCACGGGCGATGGCTTCGAAGGCAATCCCCTGCCGCTCGGTCTCGCCGAGATCCGCGCCGGGCGACACGAGCAGTTGCGGGAGGCGCTCGAAGGCCTCGCCGGCGAGAGCGGTGAGACGATCCCCTACCAGATCGTCGGCGACCTGCTGCTGATCGCCAGCGACCACGCGGAGCTGGCGCTGCTGTCCGTACAGCTCGGCGCCGGGGCCTCGTCGCCGTTCGCGGCCGAGATCGCCCGGCATTACCAGCAGGGCGTCGGCTGGCTGGCGGCGTTCGACGTCGCAGCGGCGGGCTCCGACGACTTCCAGAGCGAGGTGAGCAGCGCCCTGGGCCTCGCCAACATGCGCTACCTGTTCCTCGAGCAGGGCTCCGGGTCGGCCGGCGACTTCACCGAGGCCACTCTGTCGTTCCAGGGCGCGCGCACCGGCATCGCCTCCTGGCTGGGGGCGCCCGGCGCCATCGGCTCCGCCGAGTACGTCTCGCCCGAGGCGGTGATGGTCTCCTCCGGCTCGACGCGCGACCCGCGCGAGGCGCTCGATCAGCTCCTCTCCGCATTGGGTCCCCTCCACGACATGTCCGACGACCTCCAGGAGTTCGAGCTGGAGACCGGCGTCGACCTCCGCAACGACATCGCCTCGTCGCTGGGCACCGACTTCGTCATCGCCATCGAGCGGCTGACGCTACCGGTGCCGGGCTGGGTCGCCGTCTTCGAGGTCCGCAACGCCGGCGCCCTCGACGAGGCGGTGCGGCGTCTGGTGGCCGCGGCCAACGCCGAGTCGAACGACGGCCAGGTGAGCCTCGTGCAGGAGAACGTCAACGGCCGCCTGTGGAGCTCGCTGATCGGCACCGACGCCGACTTCCCGGCCTTCACCTGGACCCACGATCGTGGCTACGTGGTCGCTTCCGCCGACCGTGCCCTCGCCCTGCGGGCGATCGGCGTGCGCGACTCCGGATCGTCGTTGATCCGCTCGGCGGCCTTCCAGCAGCAGTTCCCGCCGAGCGCCGGCCTCCACAGCTCGGGCTTCTTCTGGCTCAACACCGGCGGCATGGTCGAGGAGCTCGCCTCGATGTCGCAGAGCCCGGCGGCCGCGGCGCTGGCGGCCAGCCGCGACCCCGTCCTCGTCGTCATCACCGGCGAGCAGGACCGGATCCACTGGTCGAGCCGCACGCGGCTGACCAGCCTGCTGCTCAACGTCGCCCTCGCACAGCCGATCGGCGAGCTCGAGGGCGAGCCCTGGTAGGAAGCGGGATATAGACTGGCGCCTATGACAGCGGTCATCGAAACCGACGGGCTCACCGTGAAGCTGGGCCGGCGGGAGGTCCTGTGCGACATCTCCTGCCGGCTCGGCGTGTCCAGCGCCGGCAAGGCAATCGGCTTGCTGGGGCCGAATGGGGCGGGGAAGTCCACCCTGATCCGCACGCTGCTCGGCTTCCATCGCCCCGCGGCCGGCAGCGCCCGCATCTTCGGCCTCGATTGTCACGCCGCGTCGCGGGCGGTGAAGGCGCGCCTCGGGTACATGCCCGAGATCGACGCCTTCGTGGCCGAGATGACCGCGGTGCGCTTTCTCAGGATCCTCGGCGAGATCTCCGGGCTGCCGTCGCGCGTCGCGCTCGAAAAGGCGCACGAGGTCCTCTTCCACGTCGGTCTCGGCGAGGCCCGCTACCGCAAGCTCGGCACCTACTCGGTCGGCATGAAGCAGATGGCCAAGCTCGCCCAGGCGATCGTCCACGCACCCGAGCTGGTGATCCTCGACGAGCCGACCAACGGGCTCGATCCCGCGGCGCGCTCGCGCATGCTCAAGCTCGTCCGTGAGATGAAGGAGCGCCACGGGATGAGCGTGCTGCTCTGCTCGCACCTGCTGCGCGACGTCGAGGAGGTGTGCGACGAGGTGGTCATCCTGAATGAGGGCCGCATCGTCCACCACGCCGATCTCGAGGAAGAACGGCGGGCCAACCGCCGCTTCGTCGAGCTGGAGGTCTCCGGCGATGACCGCGGCCTGGCCGCGGCGCTCCAGGATTGCGGCGCCGAGGGGATCAGCGAGGGGGGTGGTCGCTGGCGGATCGTCCTGCCGACCGACGTCGGCCTCGAGGTCATCTGGCAGCTCGTTACTCGCGAGGAGCTCCTGGTGCGCCACCTCACCCACCGCCGCGACTCCCTCGAGGAGATCTTCCTGAAGGCGGTGGGGCATCTGGAGACGACCTTGCGGGATGCCGCGACGAGAAGCGGGGAGGG
>DASWIG010000271.1:0-9665 GCA_036397835.1 Thermoanaerobaculia bacterium | reverse complement strand
CTCGTCGAGGTGCTTGCGGGCACGCGCCAGGGCCGGCAAGGTGGGCACCGAGATGTTGTCGCGGAAGATCAGGGGCGAGGCGCCGGTGCCGCCGCCGCGGCCGTCGAGGATCACGTAGTCGACGCCGATGCGCAAGGCCGCGTCGAGGTCCTCCTCGACGTGCTGGGCCGAGAGCTTGAAGCCGATCGGGATGCCGCCCGTCTCCTCGCGCACCTGCTCGGCGAAGCGGCGGTAGTCGTCCTCGTGGGTCCAGTCGGGGAAGCGCGCCGGCGACACCGCGGGCTGCCCCTCCGGGAGGCCGCGGACCTCGGCGATCCGGCCGCGCACCTTGGCCCCCGGCAGGTGGCCGCCGGTGCCCGTCTTGGCGCCCTGGCCGCCCTTGAAGTGGAAGGCCTGGCAACGCTTCACCTTGTCCATCGAATAGCCGAAGCGGGCCGACGCCAGCTCGTAGAAATAGCGGCTGTTGGCCTCCTGCTCGTCCGGCAGCATGCCGCCCTCGCCCGAGCAGATCCCCGTGCCCGCGAGCTCCGCGCCCTTGGCGAGCGCCACCTTGGCCTCGAACGACAGGGCGCCGAAGCTCATGTCGGAGACGAAGATCGGGATCTCGAGGACGAGGGGCCTGTCCGCCTTGGGGCCGATCATCAGCTCGGTGCCCACGGGGACGTCGTCGAGCCGCGGCAGGGTGGCGAGCTGGCCGGTGACGAACTGGAGGTCGTCCCACGTCGGCAGCTCCTGGCGCGGCACCCCCATCGCCGCCACCGCGCCGTGGTGCCCCACCTTCTCGAGGCCGTGCTCGGCGAGCTCGCGGATGGCGTGTACGTGCGGCTCTTCGGGGGTGCCGTGGGGGTCCTGGTAGAGGCCCTGGTAGGCGTCGCGGTCGAAGGGCTGCGGGTGCTCCTTCTCCCAGGCCGCGACCTCGTCCGCGTCCACCCAGACGCCGCCGTCCTCGATCCAGGCGGAGAACTTCTGCAGGACGTCGTCGTTCTTGTACGAGCTGATCCCGGTGCGGAAGCGGTAGTCCCACTCGTGGACGCCGCAGATCAGGTCCTCGCCGCGGACGAAGCCGTCGGCCAGCAGGGCGCCACGGTGGAGGCAGCGGCCGTAGAGCACGGAGACCTCGTCGTCGTAGCGGATGACGACGAGGTCGACGCCGCCGACCAGCGCGGCGGCGGGCTGGCGGTCGGCGAGGGCGTCCCAGTCGGCGATTTTCAGTTTGGTCATGTTACCTATCTCCGATCCAATTCCTGCTTCCGGCTGCCTCGGGAGAAATCCTCCCCCCAGCCCCCTCCTTTCTCAAAGGAGGGGGAGCCCGGAGTCCGAATTCCGGTTCCCCCCTTTAAGAAAGGGGGGTTAGGGGGGATTTCTCCCGCGGAGTTTCATATCAGCTCCGGGTCCGACATCACCTCCACGAGGCTGAACCTCGGATGCGCCAGGGCCCGCGCGAGAGCGTCGTCCAGCTCGTCTTTCTTCGTCACGCGAATGCCGAGCCCGCCGCAGTCCTCGGCGAAGCGGGCGAAATTCGGGTTGTGGAGCGACGTCTGCCACACGTGCCAGTTGCCCGCCCGCTGCTCCTTCGAGATCTTGCCGAGCTGGGCGTTGTTCAACAGCACGTGGGTGATCGGCATGCCGTACTTGACGGCGGTGGTGACCTCGGCGAGGTACTGGCCGAAGCCGCCGTCGCCGGAGACCGAGACCACCTTGCGGCCGTGGAAGCGCGGGTCGTCCTCGCGGGTGGCGGCCCAGGCCCCGAGCGCCGCCGGCAGCGCGAAGCCGATCGAGCCGAGGTAGCCCGACATCAGCACCGCCTGGCGCGAGCACTCGAAGTAGCGGCCGAACGAGTAGGTGTTGTTGCCCACGTCGACGGCGAGGATCGCGTCCTCGGGGACCTGGCGGGTCATGGCGGCGAAGATCGCCGAGGAGGAGACGCCCTGGCCGCGGTCGTCGGCCAGGCGCCGCTCCTTCTCCGCCCGCCAGATCCGCCAGCGCTCCGCCACCTGCCCACGCTGGTCCTCCGTCTCCACCTTGCCGGAGAGCGCCGCCTTGAGGACGTCCACGGTCACCGCGATCTCCCCCCACACCGGCACGTCGACCTGGTGGAACTTACCGAGCGCCATCGGGTCGAAGTCGACCTGGATGGTGGGCTTCTTCGGGGTGATGCCGGTGTGGTTGGAGAAGCTGGCGCCGAAGACCAGGAGCACGTCCGACTCGTTCATGAACCAGCTCGCGATCGGCGTGCCGCTGCGGCCCAAGACGCCGCAGCCCAGCGGGTGGCGGTCGGAGACCAGGCCCTTGCCCTTGAAGGTGGTGACCACCGGGGCGTTGAGCATCCGCGCCAGCTCGAGGACGGCGGGCATGTCGAAGCGGGCGCCGTGGCCGACGATGATCACCGGCCGCCGCGAGCGGGCGAGCAAGGCCACGGCGTCGTCGACGGCCTTGCGCGGCGGCGCGATGGCGCGCTCGGTCAGGCGTCCCGCGGGGCCGCCCGGACGCGCGCCGGCCTTCGCCGGCAGCTTCTGCACCTCGTCGGGGAAGATCAGGTGGGAGACGCCGCGGTTCAGGATCGCGCTCTTGCACGCCAGGTTCACCAGCTCGGCGTGCTTCGAGGTGTGCAGCACCGGCTGGCTCCACTGCGCCACCTTGCCGAACGCCGCCATGAGGTCGACCTCCTGGAAGGCGCCGGGCCCCAGCACCTGGGTGTCGACCTGGCCGGTCATGGCGACGACCGGCGCGCGGTCGACGTTGGCGTCCCACAGGCCGGTGAGCAGGTTGGTGGCCCCGGGGCCGGCGATCGACAGGCAGGCCGCCGGGCGTCCGGTGAGCTTGCCGTAGGCCGAGCAGGCGAACGACGCCGCGCCTTCGTGGCGGATGCCGTAGTAGGTGAGCTTGCCTTGCGCCTCCTGGAGACGCAGGGCGTCGGCGAGGCCGAGGTTGGAGTGGCCGACCATGCCGAAGACGTGCCGGACGCCCCAGTTGACGAGCGTCTCGGCCATCAGGTCCGACACCGTGCGCGCGTGCGCCGGCTCGTCGGCGAGCGCCACGTAGACGCCGTCGTCGCGGGTCTCCACCGGGAAAGTGGCGACGCCGTCGTCGAAGCCGCCGGGCGGCTTGCCGGTCAGCGGGTCGAAGTCCCAGCCGTGCCAGGGGCAACGCAGCAGGCCGTTCTCGATCGAGCCCTCGCCGAGCGGTCCGCCCTGGTGCGGGCACCTGTTGTCGAGCGCCGCGTAGCGGCCGTCATGGTGCGTCAGGCACAGCGTCCGCACGCCGCAGGTCACGGGCTTGACGCGTCCTTCCGGCAGCTCGTCCGGCGTCAAGGCTCTGTACCAGGTGACGTTGCCGTCGGCCGTCGGCGGGGAATCCGCGTGTCCGGTCATCTCGATCCTCCCTTCGGCGTCGCTCTTGCCAGTGGCCGCTGGTGAGTTACGAGACTATCCAATCTCGGCGGGATCGTGACCTCCTATCCTCGGTCGCGTCATCCCGGCCGCGAGAGGTTGGGATCGCCGGCCACGTACCAGCGCCAGGGGCGCTCGGCGCCGGCCGCCAGGCCGATGCGCGGACCGCGCCGCGGGCGCGCCGGCGGTGCGGTGCCGTCGTCGATGAGGCGCACGCCGGCGTGCCCGCTGACCAGGTCGGCGCCGTCGTGGCTGCCGTCGATCGCCAGGGCCTGGCACAGCCGCGCCGGTCCCGAGCACAGGTCGCGCTCGCGCCGCGCCCTGGCGCGGCGGCGCCGCATCGCGTCGACGCCGTGCGTCGGCGCCAGCGCCCTCACCAGCACGGCGCCCGGCACGCCCTCGGCGCCGCAGACCACGTTGGCGCACCAGTGGACGCCGTAGATGAAGTAGACGTAGAGATGGCCCGGCGGCCCGAACATCGAGGCGTTGCGCCGCGTGCGACCGCGGTAGGCGTGGCTGCCCGGGTCGTCGGCGCCGCCGTAGGCTTCCACCTCCACGATCCGTCCGCCCACGCCGTCGCACAGCAGGAGCTTGCCCAAGAGCTCGCGGGCGAGACCACAGGCGTCGCGGCCATAGAAGTCCCGTTCCAAGGCCCTCACGGTGCTCAAGATCATATCTCAAGCGCTTCGAATCCTGATATTCCGTGGATTATCATGATTCGAAGGCTTTGACTTGTGATCCGCCCGGGCTCGATCGCAACCCGAAGGCTTCGGCTCATGATGCCGGCGCCGTCGATCATGAGTCAAAGGGATCGGGTCCGCAACGACTTCCTTGGGGAGTCGAGCGGCCGCGCTTGGACGGAGGTCGCTGCGAAACCGAGGGAATGGACGACGGCGCGGCGGCTGAGGTCGCCTACGGAACCGCGTCGCGGAGCCGCTCCCGCGCCCTCCCACCGAGGCCGGCGACGTCCTCGAGGGCCAGGCAGGGACGATGATCAGCGCGACCCTGTCCACGAAGAAGACGCCGAAGCCGAGGCCGATCGCCATCGGGATCGAGGAGCCGCCGCGCGGCTCGCGACGGGGGAGCGCCTGCGGACGTCGGAAGACGAGCTCGCCTGGCACGCCGAGCAGACGGTGCAGGCCAGGGCCGCGACGCTGCGGGAGGCCGACCGAGCCGACGAGGCCGAGGAGCGGGCTGAGAGGGCCGAGGCCCGGGCCCGGCGTGACACGGCGCGGGCCGAGCGGCGCATCCGGGAGCTTCTGGCCGAGAACGAGCAGCTCAAGGCTCGACTGAAGAAGTAGGCAGGCTCACTCACCGCGCGCGAGGACCGGGAGGGCGTCGAGCCGCTCTACGAGACCGGCGAGCACCGCCTCGCCTTCGTGGCCCGCGCCGAGGACGCCGACCGCCTGCTCTTCACCCGCGAGAGCTACGACGAGTTCCCCGACCTGTGGACGGCGGACCTGCGTCCCGCCGTGCCGCACCTCAGCGAGCCGGTCAGGCTCAGCGACGCCAACCCCCAGATCGACGAGCTCGCCTAGCTAGTCTACAATGCTATCGACTCAGAACGCGACGGAGGAACGACGATGCCGGTCTTCACCAATCCCTTCCAGGGCACCCAAGAAGAAACAGACGCCTACGTCCAGGCGTTGCTCGGCCTCCTTGGCGACCAGGACCCCCTGGCCGTGCTCGAGCGCTTCCCACAGGACGTCCGGCGGACGGCTGCCGGCCTTTCCGACGCGCAACTGCGGACTCCGGAAGCACCCGGCAAGTGGTCGATCGTCGAGGTGCTCCAGCACCTCGCCGACGCCGAGCTTGTGTGGTCCGTGCGCGTCCGCATGGCCCTCGGCGAGGACGCTCCGCCGCTGACCGGGTACGACCAGGACGCCTGGGCCACCCGCATGCGCTACCGCGACGCCTCGCCCGAGGTCGCGCTCGCCCTGCTCGAGGTCCTGAGGGCGTTCAATCTGCGGCTGCTGCGGTCCCTGACCCCGGAGGAGTGGCGCCGCGTGGCGGTCCACGAAGAGCGCGGCGAGGAGTCGGTCGAGCACATGGCGCGCCTCTACGCCGGACACGACCTGGTCCATCTCCGGCAGCTCCGGCGGATCAGGGACGCGGCGTTCTAGCCTGATCGTCTAGGATCTCTTCGGCGCAGGTGACGACCGAGGCTCTCTTCAGCCAGCACCGGAGCAGGTCGAGATCGGTCGTCGCGAGGATGCGTCGGCGCAGGTTCTCGGGCAAGTTCAGCTCCCGAGCTTCGAGCACAGCTAGAACGGCTTCCGCGCGGTCCTTCCGGCGGATCCCTTCGATCACGGGGTTGCGGCGGGCGATGAGGCCTCGAGCCACCGCATCGTCCGTCGCCGCGTTCGGTACCCTCGGGAGCGGTTCGGCCGTCATCTCTTGTAACGGTGCTGCGGAAGCGGCCCGCCTGACCGTTTTCGGCATCGCCAGGCTGCCGAGTGGCTGCGCGCGCGCCGCCGGAACCTCGTCCGGTTGGGCTTTCCTACCAAGCTTCGTTACGTAGATTGTCTGTCCGTCCGAGGTTCGTAACATCCAGACGTGAGCCAGAGTCGTCTTTGAAAGTGGCTTCGGGCTGACCGAGTCCACCACCTCAGCTCGCCTCTTCCCGTCCAGGTCGAGATCTCTTGAATGTCCCTCGGCAAGTGTGGATCGTAGCCCATCCAGTTCCTTCCGGCCGATCGTCCGCAGATTTGAGGGCCGGTCCTGAGCTGCCGACGGACCTCTCGCCAACTCGTTGGACATTCGCCGTAAGTACGTGTAGTCCTGCAACTCAGTCCACTCGCGCGGCAGCCAGTCCTTCCCGGCAAGACATCCCACCAAGCCACCGCTCATGGCCGCTATCGTGTCCGTATCTGCCCGCTTGGCGAAGCCAGCCCTGAGCACCGCTTGGACAGGTTGGGCCGCGTATCGGGCACACAGATAGACCGCAGCGGCTGCGCTCACCGTTCCAGCCCCCTTGGCTTTGCCGAAGCATCCGAGATCTCGCAGAACTTCGTCGTCGTCAGCGAGGGCTCCTGCCTCGAGCGCACCTTGGACGCGGTCCAGCAGCTTCCCCATTTCATCGACTACCGTCGACCATAGATTCTCGTAGCCGTTCGTCGTGCTGCGATTAGCCGCATCGAGCCATCCGTTCCTGGCGTTGCTACTGGCGGGAAGCTCTCCCCAGACTCCGGCGCTCTCTCGCAAGACTTCGACCAATTCTCCGAACCGGATGGTGCGGTTCGATCGCAGGAGCCACCACGCGGCGAAGGCATATGCGGCCGCCCCCACCAGCGCCCGAGGATGTCCGTGAGTTGCGACTCCGTCCAATACGACGTCTCGCACGAGGAGTGTCGGATCAGCCTGGCTGGCATAGAAAATCGAGTGCGGTAGTATGCGCATGCTTACGCCGTTTCCGCCGGCGTCGAAGTATCGTCGAATAGCGAGGAGATCGTTCGCCTTCCATGGTGGTGTCTTCTTGATCCACATCTCGGCGGCCCACTTCGTCGCGCCACCCCCGCCGCGTTCGTAGAGAGTCCAGAGGGGTAGCTCCGTGCGTGTCAAGACGCGCCACCAACTCTTATCGCCATACATGCGGCAGCGCGCTACAGCAAGCGCGAGCTGCGTATCATCGCTGTACTCGCCGGCCTGGATGTGCTCCTCGTAAGGGTAGAATCGACCACCGCCACGGCGCACCCAGGGTCGAAATGCCGTCGTGACCGGTTGTTCCGTACGGCCGAGCACCTTGTTCGGAAACTCCTGCGGCCAGCCAAGGGCATCGCCCGCTGCAAGGGCAATGAACGCGCCCTCGGCCTTGGTCCGCGAACAGCCCTGCGGCGGGCTTGTCGCCTGCGGATCTTTGACCTTAGCCATTTTCGTCTCCAGCGAAGTAGAGGTGTTCTTTCGGCAACCTTCCGACTTGGAACGCGGCACTCTGAGAATTTGGGGCGAAAAAGTCCGGTGCGATGGTCACCTGCGGAACACGTTCGTTCAGCATTCGCAATCGGGTGATCTCTCTCTTCGCCTGTGACTCGTCGCGCACGGCAATACCGAGAATATCTTGCCGCTCGACTCGATCTCGAATGAGAACCTCGGCCTGCTCATCCGTCGTCAAGAATGGCGGTCGATGAAGTTGCCGCTCGAACGTCTTCCCATATGCTCCTCGTACAGAAGGTGCGAACAGGGCCTCGAATGCCTCCTTGCCTTCTCGAACATCACGCCCGCCACCGGCAGAAGCGTTTCTCGGACAGAACTTCGTACCTGGCAACCAGAGGTGACGGGGTTCGACGAGAAGCACGACCCAGTCACGGAAAAGCCGATCTTTCGCGCGAGCTTTTCTAAAATACCAGGCATTCGGGTACTGAATCGAGCAGCAGATATGATCTCGATGGCCATCTATCCGCTCAAGGTCAGTGGGATTGAATACCGCCTTCTCGGTCGACGTCAGGTGTGACGTGGCGAGGACGCCTAGCGGGTCGGTAGCGATATGGACGAGGTTTCTCGATGGCGTAAAGTGGCATAACCGAGTGATGCCCCGCTCCAAGGCGCTTGTACGGATGCCCTCGTTCATCGGCTGGTCCTTTTGTAGAGATCGGTGCCGGTGGGGAGCAGACCGGTCGGATCTCCGGAATGCGTCAATATGAGCGTGGACTTCGACCGCGTTACTGCGACGTAGAGGAGCCGCGAATCACGCGCTGCGGCCTCTTGCTGGCCCAACGCCGTCACGTCTGGGGGATGGGGGAGTCGGGCCTGCGACATGCGCGGGAGAATAACCGCATCGAACTCAAGCCCCTTCGCTGAATGATAAGTACCATGGAAGATGCCTGTGGGCGATGTCGGCCAACGGTCCAGTTCGCCGTGGAGCCTGGTGGCACGGTCCGGTAGGAGGGAATTCCATGCCTTTTCCTGTTCACGATCTCGAAAAAGGACAGCAACGGTTCCCGTTTTGCTGAGGCGTACTGCCTGCTGCACCACAAAGTGAGCTTCTTTCTCTTCTGTATCGAACGAAACTAGCGCAGGAAGAGGGCCATCCGCGGTGGGCGACTTTGGCTCCACGAGATCCGCGTCGTCTGTGAAGTTCGGCATCTCGGCCATCGCCAAGGCAAGTTGAGCGACTTGTCTTGTGTTGCGGTAGTTCTCCTCGAACTCCCAGACGTCTTTAACACTCAGACCTGCACTCCGCCACGACATGCGATTCCCATAGATCTGCTGTGCCATGTCGCCAAATAAAGTGAGGCTTCCGTCCGGCGGAATCGCCGCAGCCAAGGAACGCAGCATCATTGGCGAGAAATCCTGGCCCTCATCGATCACAACGTGTCGATACTTACGCTCACCATCGTCGACGCCGAATTCGTCAAGGACCGTGTGCGACAGATCTTGCCAGTCGTAAGACTTACCGCGGGCACGGCGAAGTTCCAGGTATCGCTGATAGACGCCGAAGACGGCTGGCCGATCTCCTCGAACGATCCGGGTTCCAGCTCGGCCAATGCGCTCACCTTCGACGTACTCGGCCTCGGTCTTGATGCCGTGCTGCGCCAACCAATCAAATTCCTGTACCAGCAAGTCGATCGGCCGGCTCAGAACCGCGGGCGGAGCGTCACCGGTCGTCGCCTCGGTCACTGCCCGCTGGCAGAGTTGCCGTTGGAGGTCCGGGCCGCAAATGCAGTATGGGCGCATCTTACCGCGATGACTGAGGTAGCCACGAGCGAAGCGGTGGTAGTTCTCAACCACGACCATGCTCGAAATAGGACGAGCCAAAGCCCGGAGGTGCGAGACAAGGCACCGATTGAAGGTCACTAGCAGGGTTCGGCCATGGTGGTCGGTATCCGGATGTGCCAGGTAGAGGGCGCGGTGAATCGCCAGGGTCGTCTTCCCGCTGCCAGCTGTGCCTAGGACGACTGCATGGCCCTGCGGAGGTAGGACAAGTACCTCCTTTTGACGGCCAACGGGTGGCGGTAGGCTGGGGCTCATTGCACTGTCCCACATCGCGATTGCGCTCGCCTGGTCCAGCGAGGCCCCTCCTGTCGGTCAGGGATGGGCCACCGGATTGGGCACCACGTCCGCGCCTACCATACCATCGCGCGCGGTCGACGAGCGGCAGGAAGGCGGCGGCGAGCAGGGCCGTGTCGCGGTCGGTCGGGGTGCGAAGGGCTTCGGACATCGGATCGGCGTGTGCGCGGCGGCGATCAGAGCTCCTCTGGCCAACCGCGCTGCTGCTTGATCCGATTCCTGAGCTCCTCCAGGCCAGCCAAGTCGGAAGTGTTGACGAGCTCCCGGCGC
>DASWIG010000270.1:0-4088 GCA_036397835.1 Thermoanaerobaculia bacterium | reverse complement strand
GGAGGTCTGCTTCTCCTCCTTCTGGAGACGCGCCTGCTTCTGCTCGAGCCACGACGAGTAGTTGCCCTGCCAGGGGATGCCCTGGCCGCGGTCGAGCTCGAGGATCCAGCCCGCCACGTTGTCGAGGAAGTAGCGGTCGTGGGTGATCGCCACCACGGTGCCGGGGTACTCGGCGAGGTGGCGCTCGAGCCAGGCCACGGACTCGGCGTCGAGGTGGTTGGTGGGCTCGTCGAGCAGCAGCAGGTCGGGCTGCTCGAGCAGCAGGCGGCACAGCGCCACGCGGCGCCGCTCGCCGCCCGAGAGCGTGTCGACGCCGGCGTCGCCGGGCGGCAGGCGCAGGGCGTCCATGGCGATCTCGAGCTTGCGGTCGAGGTCCCAGGCGCCGGCGGCGTCGATCCGGTCCTGGACCTCGGCCTGCTCGGCCAGCAGCTTGTCCATGTCGCCGTCGCTCATCTCCTCGCCGAAGCGGGCGTTGACCTCGTCGAAACGGTGCAACAGGGCGCGCGTCGCGGCCACGCCCACCTCGACGTTGCCGGCGACGTCTTTCTCGGAGTCGAGCCGGGGCTCCTGCGACAGGTAGCCCACCTTGACGCCCTTGGCCGGCCACGCCTCGCCGTCGAACTCGGTGATCTCGCCCGCCATGATCCTCAGCAGCGTCGACTTGCCGGCGCCGTTGAGGCCCAGGACGCCGATCTTCGCCCCCGGCAGGAACGACAGCCAGATGTTCTTCAGGACTTCACGGCCCGGCGGATACAACTTGCGCAGGCCCTTCATGACGTAGACGAATTCCGACATGGGCCCACGATATCCCATCTCATCTCGCCCCGGCGATACACTGCCGGCGATGAGCACGCGAGCCTCCGCCGACGATCCGCCCCGCCGCGCCATGCGATGGGGGCTCTTCGCCCTGGGGACGCTCGCCATCCTGGCGTTCGTGCCGCTGGCGGGTCCGATCCAGAAACTGGTGCGGGAAGCGATCGGCGAGGGCGGCTTGCGCTGGGGAATGGCGGGTCTCGTGGCGGTGGCGGCGGTGACGGTGGTCGGGAAAGCCCGGCGACGCTCCGACCTGTCGCCGGGACGCCTGGCGTGCGCCCTCCTGGTGCCGGCCCTCGCCGTCGCCCTGATGGTGAAGCTGAGCATCGTGGCCGAGGCCTTTCACCTGGTGGAGTACGGTCTGCTCGGCGTGCTGGCGTTCCGCGCCCTGTCTTGCCATCTGCACGAGCCCGCCGTCTACTTCGCGGCCGCGGCCTTGACGGCCCTGGTCGGCACCTGCGACGAGCTCGTCCAGTGGCTGACGCCCGGGCGATACTGGGGCCTCCGCGACGTCGGGCTCAACGCCGCCGGGGCCGTGCTCGCCCAACTGTGGATCGTCGTCCTGCGCCCTGCCGAGTGATAACGTACGCGCCTTCGGAGGATCCCGTCGTCATGAGCCTCGTGTCGTTCAAGGGTGCCGTAGGCCTGGCGGTCCTCGTGGCCGCGGTCGGCGGCTGCCGAACCCCTCCGGAAGAAGTCCGGATCCACCAGGTCCAGGGCAGCGGCCAGGTCTCGCCGCTCGCCGGCATGGAGGTGCGCGGCGTGCGCGGAGTCGTGACCGCGATCGACGCCGAAGGCGGCTTCTGGGTGCAGGACCCCAAGGGCGACGGCGACGACGCGACCTCCGAGGGCCTCTTCGTAGCCGCGGACGCCGCGCTGGAGCCGGGGCAGAGCGTCGAGGTCGACGGACGAATCGAGGAATACGCCGACCCGGAGCGGACGGCCGACCTGAGCGTCACCCGCCTGCGCGCCTCGGCCGTGCGGGTCACGGGTCACGGCGCGACGCTGCCGGCGCCGGTGCGCCTGGGCCGCGGCGGACGCCTGCCGCCGTCCGACGGCGACGGGGCCATCGACTTCTACGAGCGCCTCGAGGGCATGCGGGTGGAAGTCGTCGACCCCGTGACGGTGGGCCCCACGACGCGCCATGGCGAGATCGTGGTGGTGGCCGACGGCGGCGTCGACGCCTCGCCGCGCACCCGCCGCGGCGGCCTGCGTCTGACGCCCGAGGACGCCAACCCGGAGCGCCTTCATATCGCCGGCCGGCTCGGCGACGGCGTCCCCCAGGTCGACGTCGGCGACGTCTTCCAGGGCGCGATCACCGGCGTCGTCGACTACAGCTTCGGCAACTTCAAGATCGTGCCCACGGCGCCGTTGCCGCCGGTCGCCCGCGCCGCGCCTGCGGACGAGGCCACGGCGCTGCGCCCCGGCGAGCGCCGGCTCACGGTGGCGACCTTCAACGTCTACAACCTCTCGGCGAGCGACGAGCCGGAAAAATTCCGGCGCCTCGCGGCGACGCTGGTCAGCGATCTCGGCGCTCCCGACGTGGTCGCCCTGCAGGAGGTCCAGGACGACGACGGCGCCGCCGGCAGCGGCAGCGCCGGCGCCGCCGGCACCTACGAGGCCCTGATCGCCGCCGCCGAAGCCGCCGGCGGCCCCCGCTACGACTACCGCCAGGTCGACCCGGTCGACGGCGCCGACGGCGGCGAGCCGGGCGGCAACATCCGCGTCGGGCTGCTCTTCAACCCGGCGCGCGTCGCCTTCGTCGACCGCGGCACGGCGGGTCCGCTCGACGCCGTCCGGGTCGAGGCCGGCCCCGACGGGCCGATTCTCAGCCTCAGCCCCGGCCGCGTGGCGCCGCGCGAGGCGGCCTTCGCCGACAGCCGCAAGCCGCTCGCCGGCGAGCTCGTCTTCCGCGGCCAGCGCTTCTTCGTGATCGCCAACCACCTGACGTCCAAGGGCGGCGACGATCCCTTGATGGGCGCCCGCCAGCCGCCCCGCCGGCCGACCGAGGCGCTACGCCTTCGCCAGGCCGAGCTGCTCCACGACTTCATGGAGAGCTTGCTCGCCGTCGATCCGGAGGCCCGGGTAGTGGTGCTCGGCGACATGAACGAGATGGAGTTCCGGCCGCCGATGGCGGCGCTCGCCGGGCAGCGCTGGGTGAACCTGATCGAGAAGCTGCCGCCGGAGGACCGCTACACGTACGTCTACGAGGGCAATTCCCAGGTGCTCGACCACGTGCTGGTGAGCCCGGCCCTGGCGGCGGGCGCGGCGCCGGAGGTCGACGTCGTCCACGTCTACGCCGAGCGGGCGCACGAGGGCCGCGCCAGCGACCACGACCCGGTGGTGGCGCGGCTCACCTTCGAGTAGGATAGCCGGCTTGGAATCTCGGAACCCTCACCCCCAACCCCCTCTCCCAGGGGGAGAGGGGGCTCGAGCCTCGACATCTTGCTCCCCTCTCCCTCTGGGAGAGGGGTCGGGGGTGAGGGTTCGCGAGCGGAGCTCGCGACGTTGAACCTCGAGGTCCTCGACCACGACCGCGACGCCCTGGCGCGCGCGCTCGCCGAGTCCGTCGCCGGCGACCTCGCCGCCGCCGTCGCGGCACGCGGCGCGGCCAGCCTCGTGGTCTCGGGCGGCAGCACGCCACGGCCGCTCTTCGCCGTCCTCTCCGGGCTCGCCCTGCCGTGGGAGAAGGTGACGATCACCCTCGCCGACGAACGCTGGGTGCCGGTCGACGACGACGCCAGCAACGAGGCCCTGGTGCGCCGCCGGCTGCTGGTGGGCGCCGCCGCCGGCGCCCGCTTCGTGGGCCTGCAGAACGGGGCCGCCACGCCCGAAGGGGGGCGCGACGCCTGCGAGGCGGCGCTCGCGGCCGTCCCCCGGCCGTTCGACGTGGTCGTCCTCGGGATGGGCGGCGACGGGCACACCGCCTCGCTCTTTCCCGGCGCTGCGCAGCTCGCCGAAGGCCTGGCCACGGAGGCGCTCTGCCTGCCCATGCGTCCCCCCGCGGCGCCCCACCCGCGGATGAGCCTGTCGCTGCGCGCGCTCCTCGACAGCCGGCGTCTCGTCGTCCACGTGACGGGTGACGATAAGTGGCAGGTCTATCGCGCGGCTCTGGCGGACGGACCCGTCGAGGACCTGCCGATCCGAGCCGTCCTGCGCGGCGGGCATCCCGATCTCGGCGTCTGGTGGGCGCCCTGAGGACGGACGCGGCACAGGATTTGCGTAGACTGGGGACGATGGCGCTGGTCCCGTACTTGCTGGTGGCTCTGTGTGCC
>DASWIG010000269.1:0-3253 GCA_036397835.1 Thermoanaerobaculia bacterium | reverse complement strand
GCTCGGGCTGGTGACGGCGGAGCAGTTCGACGCGTGGGTCGACCCGTCGAAGATGACGGGACCGGGCGGTTAGACGGGACGGGCGGGGGATGGGCGGTGGCTGAATCCCGCGCCGCGCCGGCTTCGCCGACCGCGCCGCCGGCGGCGTCGCCGAGCGGCTGGCGGCCCTGTGGCGCGACGTCGGCAAGCCCTGGGTCGCCGTGGTCGACGCCGGTCCGCGCTACGAGCCGCTGGCGCGCCGGCTCGAGGCGTCCGGCGTCCCGGTCTTCCGCACGATCGACCGCGCCGTACGCCTGCTCGACGTCTACCGCTCCCGCTGGCCCGGATCTTGAATGAGCTAAGCTCGCAGGGACCCCGCCATCCGGTCGCCACGGCCGGCGTGTCGCCATGCCGAAGATCTTCGAAGACCTCTGGGACCGCGTCCGCGCCTTGCCCGGGCTCTTCCCCGAAGGACTGGGCGATTCGCCGTGGGTCTACCTCGGCGGCGGAGCCGCGCTCTTCGGCGTCATCTTCTTCCTGGTCTGGCGCTTCGGGATCCGCCGCCCCGACAGTGCCGGCCGCGAGCTGCGCCGCGCGGGCGACTATCTCGGGATGGGCCAGCGCTACGAGACTCTGGGCCAGCTTGTCGCGGCCCGCAGGGCCTACGCCCGCGGCGGGCACCACGAAGAGCACGCCGCTTTGTTGCTGCGCCAGGGCCGGCGCGAGGCGGCCAAGCAGGTGGCCCGCGCCGGCGAGGTCTGGCCTCTCTACGGCGACCTCTGCCGCGAGGACGAGGACTTCGACGAAGCGGCCGCCGCCTATGAGCGCGCCGGCAACCACTACGACGCGGCGCGCGCCTGGGAGGTCGGGGGGCGCGCGTTCAAGGCGGCGCGCGCCTACCTGGCGCTGGGCATGGACCACAACGCGGTGACGCTGCTGATGAAAGGGGAAGGCCGGAGCACGGCCGAGGCCCTGGAAGCGGCGCTGCGCTCGTCGCTGGCCGCGGCGAAGGGCAGCGCCATGAGCCCCGACATGGCCCGGGCGGTGCGCCGCGCCACCCAACTATGGCTGCAGGAGAACGAAGCGGAGCGCGCCTACCGGCTTGCGGCCGACGCCGAGCTATGGGAAACGGCGGTGCCGATCGCCCGCGACTACCTGGAGCCCGATTCCGGGCGCGCCGAAGCCTGCGTCCGCGCCGGCGCCCACCTGGCGGCGGCGGAGATCTATCAGCGGCTGGGCGACGGCCGCCAGGAGGCGCTCCAGCGCGGCGAGCACCACCAGCGCCGCGACGAGGCGGCCGAGGCGGCCCGCTGCTTCGAGGCCGCCTCCGACTGGAGCCGGGCGGCCGAGCAGTGGGCCGCCGCGGGCGACCTCGGCCGCGCCGCGGAGCTCTACGGCCGCGTGGAAGAGTTCGAGCAGGCCGCCCAGCTCTACGCCGCCGTGGGCGACGAGTCCGGCCGCCGGGCCATGCTCGACGCGGCCCGCGCCCGCGATCCGCGGGCGGCGCTCGAGGCCGAGGAGGCCACCCGGAAGATGCGGCCCCCGACCACCCGCGACCGTCCCGGCGCCCCCGCCCCCGCGTTCGACGAAGAGCGCTACGTGCTGCAGGAGGAGATCGGCCGCGGCGGCATGGGCGTGGTTTACCGCGCCTACGACGCCGTGCTCCAGCGTCCGGTGGCCTACAAGGTGCTGTCGCAGGAGCTGACCGGCACCGTGGACAGGCCGGCCGACCTGATGAAGGAGGCGCGGGCGGCGGCGCGGCTCTCGCACCCCAACATCGTCCAGATCTACGACGCCGGCGAGACCGCCCACGGCTTCTTCGTGGTCATGGAATACGTCGAGGGCGAGAACTTCGCGCGTCTGCTGAAGAAGCGCCGGCTCTCGGTGCAAGGCGCCTTGGCGGTGGGGCGCCAAGTCTGCGCCGCCCTCGAGCACGCGCACCGGCGGCGCATCGTCCACCGTGACCTCAAGCCCTCGAACCTGATCTGGACGGCCGAGAACCAGGTCAAGCTCACCGACTTCGGCCTGGCGCGCATCTTCGACGGCTCGATGGGCAAGGTGCTGACGCGGCCGGCCGGCACGCCCTTCTACATGGCCCCGGAGCAGATCCGCGGCGATCCGGTCGACGCCCGCACCGACCTCTACTCGCTGGGCTGCGTGCTCTTCGAGATGCTGTGCAACCGCGGGCCCTTCAGCGGCGGCTCGTCGATCTACCACCACCTGACGAGCCCGCCCACCGATCCGCGCGACGCCCGCGCCGAGGTTCCCGCGGAGCTCGCGGTTCTCATCCTCCGATGCCTGGAAAAGGACCCGGGGCGCCGGCCGCCGTCGGCCGCCGACGTCGGGCGAGCGCTGGCGGCGCTGGCCGAGCCTACGTCGCACGGCCGCTCTCCGGATCCGTAGAAATAAAGACGCGGGCCTCAAGATTCTCGAGCGCCCGCGCAACTGATGCCTTTCTGAGACGCGACGCGCCCCAGATACTCTTGGCCCCTTGAGCACAGCCCGATACCACAGACAGCAGAGGAAGCGCCGGAATCCGCCGGAGACGGGCGGCAGCCATACTCGTTGCTCTGCCACTTGTTAAACGCGGGAAAAGGAGCGCGGAGGGTGCATGGGGCGGCGAATTTTTTTTCGTCCCTCCGAATAAGGACCGCCGGCGGCTCAGAGATAGCCCAACGCCTCGAGACGCCGGCGCGTCTCGTCGTCCTCCGCCAGCGGCGTCCGCCGCGGGTCGCGGTACCAGAGGAGGAGGCTCGGACCGTCCGGCTCCTCCGGCCACGCCGGCAGCTCGAGAGCGGCGACGGGCGTCGGCGTCGCGGACCAGGGCCGGTCCGCGAGACGGATCGCCGAGCCGTCCAGGCCCGCGTCGCCGATCCTGGCCTCGACGTGCCGAATGACTCCGCCCTCGCCGAGCACGATGAAGCCCTTGGCGAGGACGCTGCCGACAAGCTCGAACCGCAGCTCGTCGCCGTCGGCTTCCACGCGGTCCTCGTCTTCGAGGAAGTAGGGGAGCCAGCCCGCGGGAGCCCGATCGAGACGCAGGGTGCCGCTGAGGCGTCGGCCCGGCGGCAGAGCGCCGGCGATCACCCGCAGGCCCGCGAGCTGGCGGTCGAGCTGGACGTGGAGCAGGCGCTCCATGCGCTCGCGTCGCCCGCCGCCCGTGGGATCGCGCTCGAGCAGGTTGTGGCGTTCCCGCGGATCCCGCGCCAGGTCGTAGAGGGCCGCCAGCGGCAGCCGGCGGCGGTCGACTTCGTTGACGGCCGCTTCGTCGGGA
>DASWIG010000268.1:0-3124 GCA_036397835.1 Thermoanaerobaculia bacterium | reverse complement strand
CGCGAGCAACGCGCTCGCGCTGCCGCTGGCTCAGGCTAACTGGCGGCAGGATACGGTGAGGGAGATGACGTCAACGTGACGCGGAGATGACAGCAGGATTACAGGCCCGGCTCCGGCCCTTGCAAGACCTCTTCGACCTTGCGCGCCAGGCTCTCGAAGCTGAAGGGCTTCTGCAGGAAGTGTACCCGGTCCTGCGCCACGCCGTGACGCAGCATGACGTTGTCGGTGTAACCCGAGATGAACAGGCAGCGAACCTCGGGATGCCGCTCGCGGACGCGGTCGTAGAGCTCCTTGCCGCTCATCCGCGGCATGATCACGTCGGTCACCAGGAGCTCGCACGGCGCCTCGCCGTCGCCGAGCATCTCCAGGGCCTCGTCGCCGCCCGAAGCCACCCGCACCTCGTGGCCCATGGTTTCGAGCAGCGCCCGCGCCGACGAGCGCATGTCCTCGTTGTCCTCCACCAGGAGCACGCGCGCGCGGGCGGTGGGCGCCACCGCCTCGGCGACCGCGGACCGTCGCCGCGCGGCTTTGCGGTCGCTGGCCGGGAGCAGGATCTCGAAGGTCGTCCCCTCCCCCACCACGCTCTCGACGCCCACCACGCCGCCGTACTGCCGCACCAAGGAGTAGACGGTGGCAAGGCCCAGTCCGCTCGAGCCGCTCTCTGCCTTGGTGGTGAAGAAGGGGTCGAAGATCTTGTCCTGGACTTCGGCCGGGATGCCGCAACCCGTGTCGGTCACCGTCAGCCGGACGTGGCGGCCGCCCGTCGCCGCCGGATGACGGCGGACGAAGTCCTCGTCGGCCTCGACGTGGGCCGTCGCGACCGTGATGCGCCCGCCGGTGGGCATGGCGTCGCGGGCGTTGACCAGCAGGTTGACGAGCACCTGCTCGATCTGCGACGGGTCCACCTCGACGCTCGCGATCTCGCCGTCGAGTCGCGTCTCGAGCACGACGTCCTCGCCGAGAAGGCGCCCCATGAGCCGTTCCATGTCGGCGACGACGGCGTTCAGGTCCACCACCTCGGGCTGCACCGGCTGGCGGCGGCTGAAGGCCAGGAGCTGGCGGATCAGGGCCGACACCTTGTCGGCGGTGGCGATCGCGGCGCCCATGCGCCCGGCCAGGGCGTCGCCGCTCTCGCGTTTCATCATCGCCATCTCGCAGTGGCCGCGGATGGCGCCGAGGTAGTTGCTCACGTCGTGGGAGATGCCGCCGGCGAGGCGGCCGACCGCTTCCATCTTCTGGGCCCGGCGCAGCTCCGCCTCCCTCTGGCGCAGGGCCTTCTCGGTGCGGCGGCGCTCGCTGACGTCGCGGAAGACCAGGACCGCGCCGAGCAGCTCGCCGCCTTCGTCGCGGATGGGCGCGGCGCCCTGGTCGATGGCGTAGCAGCTCCGGCGCCGGCGGTCGGCCATGGCGGCGGAATTCGTCGTCGCGGAGCGCTCGCCCGTGCGCAGCGCCGTGGTGGCCGGGTTTTCGATCGGCGACCCGTCCTCGGCGACGGCTCTCATGACCTCGTCGATCGGCTGTCCCTGGGCCTCGCCGCGCGGCCAGCCGGTGAGCTTCTCGGCCATCGGGTTCATGAACAGCACCCGGCCCTCGAGGTCGGTGGTGACCACGGCGTCGCCGATCGAGGCGAGCGTCGTCGCCAGCCAGCGCTGGCTCTCGCGCAGGGTCTCCTCGGCGCGCTGGCGGCGGGTCTCGCGTCTCCACAGGCCGGCCAGCGCCGCCGCCACGATCAGCATCCAGGCGCCGACGGTGACCCACACGCGCGCGCGAATCCGTGCGCGGCTGCGGCGCAAGTCCTCGCCGATGCCCCGGCGCAGCTCGTCGGCGAGCTCCTTGACGCGCCGGAACTCGGCGTCGAAGCGCTGGTCGAGCTCGCTGCCGACGCCGGCGATCTCGGGATGCTCCAGACGCTCGTCGGAAAGCTCGCCGAAGCGGGCGAGCGCCGCCTCGAGCGCTTCGGCGCGGCGCCGCAGCGGCCCCTCCAGCGGCGCGATCCGCTCGCCCTCCTCACGCCGGCCTCCGCGCAGGAGCAGGGAGGTCACCGCGACGGCGAGAGCCTGGTTGCCGAGCACGTCGTCGTCGAGGTCGAGGTAGGGATCGCCGGTGAGGTGCTCTTCGAGCCACAGGTGCCAGTAGGCGACCGCGACCTGCAGGTCGTCGATCGCCACCGCCGCCGCCAGCCCCTGCTCGGTCTCGCGCTCGCTGACGCGCAGCGTCGACAGCAGCAGCAGGATCGACGCGACCCCGAGCACCAACACCGCCGCCGGCGTCCAATACCTGCGGCGCGAGCCTCGCCTGACCGGCTCGAAGAGGACCTGAGCCGCCGCGCTCACGACCTTTCGCCCCGCAGGGTGTAGCCGACGCCGCGCACGGTGTGGATCAGCCGCTCGTCGCGGTCGCCGTCGATCTTCTTGCGCAGGCGGTGGATGACGACGTCGACGACGTTGGCCATCGGCTCGGCCTCGTCGTTCCAGACGTGCTCCTCGATCTCGGTGCGGGTCACCACCTCGTCCTGGCGCCGCAGCAGGTACTCGAGCACCGCGAACTCCTTGGGCGAGACCGGCGTCGGGCTCCCGGCGACGGTCACCAGGTGCTTGCCGCGGTCGAGGCGCACGTCGCCGGCCTCGAGCGCCACCAGCGGACGCTGGCCGCGGCGCCGCAGCAGGCTGCGCACGCGGGCGAGCAGCTCGGCGAACGAGAAGGGCTTGGTCAGGTAGTCGTCGGCCCCGGTGTCGAGGCCGCCCACCCGGTCCTCCACGGCGTCGCGGGCGGTCAGCATGAGCACCGGCAGCGACGCGCCCTGCCGCCGCCAGTCGCGCAGGAGCTCGATCCCCGACGGCGCCGGGATCCCCCAATCGAGCACGACGAGGTCGTAGGCGTTGACCGCCACGAGCTCGGCGGCGGTTTCGCCGTCGGTCGCCGAGTCCACCGCGTAGCAGGCGTATTCGAGGGCTTCGCAGATGAGCCCCGATAGCTGCGGATCGTCCTCGACCACCAGGATTCGCATGCGCTCTCGCCCCGTCCGGCCAGGGCTCCGCCCAGGAAGGCGCTGACCCTTCTCAGAGAGTCGTCGTCAGATCCGAAATGGCACGTAGAACCCAAATCCCCTTTGGAACAGACCTCG
>DASWIG010000267.1:0-1610 GCA_036397835.1 Thermoanaerobaculia bacterium | reverse complement strand
CGGCGGGCACCTATCTCGTGAACCCCGACGGCGTGCTCGCCGGCGCCGCGGACCGCCTCGACCTCTTCCCGCTGGCGGGCCTGCTCGACGGCGCCGTCGACACCGGCGGCCTCAGCGTCTACGAGGACTGGAACGTCGACTTCAACTTCAGGACGCGGACCGCGAGCGTCCGCGGGGCGTACGGCGGCTCGGGCCAGAACCCCGGCTGGCTTCCCGCGCTCGAGCGCAAGAGCGAGCCCTCGATCTTCGTCGACGGGTTCGAGTCGGGGAATACGTCGGCCTGGTCGTCGACCGTTCCTTGAGCTCTCTGGCTCACCGCTCAGTCATCACCCTTCCAGGGATCTCCCGGAAGCCGCTCGATCAGTAGCGAAAGGCAAAGCCAGTAGAGAGCAACGGGTCTGCGAAGATCTCGACGATGGCGCGCGACAAGACGAGGTCTTGCTCGACTTGTTCATCAAAAGCCCACGGCGCCCGTTCACGCCAGGCTGTAATGAAGGCGACTTGGATCATACGTCCAGCTCAACTGATTCGTTGACGAAAACTTGCCAGGTGGAGTCTTTCGAGGCCACGCCCGGCTCACGATCCGATCGCAACGGCACTGGTCTGGGGCGCTGCTCATCCAGCCACCTGGCGAGAGGCTCGGCGACGGCAGCCGCCCCCACATAGCTCAGCAGGAATCCCAACCTCTGGACCACCGACAACTCGACATCGGCCTGAGCCGCCTGGACCAGCCGAGAGGAGTCCAGAACCTCGGCAAGCTCCGCCAACACCGAGGCAACGTTGCTGAGATGACCTGCACTTTCGACATAGCGCACGAGGTCGATAGCGGTCGATTCCGGCGTCGACACCCGCATGGCCCCGGTGTAGGTCTTGACGTCCATCGTCGGCGTTTGGCGGAGATGACGCTTGACGAAGTAGCGAATGCGCGCTCGGCCGACAGTAGTGGGACGGAGGGTACGATCGGTCATCACCTGGAACTCTTGCGGCTGCTGGTGAGCGGCTCCATGCAGAGCTGCGGCCGACAGCAGGCCCACGTAGTAGCACTGGTCGTGATAAGCCATGAGGTCGGCGATGAGCCATGAGGGCGGCGGCGCTCCGGCCCTGGAATACTCCTGAGGCACCACCACGAAGAAGCCTCGACGCGGCGATGCGAGACGGCGCCTGGCCACGAGCCGGCGGGCCGCCCGGCTGAAGGCGATGTCCGAGACGCGGAGGGCGTCCACGGCCTCCTCACGCCGGAAGGTGTAGCGTCCGCGAGCTTGCAGATCGTCGACGAATCGCGCCAGACCCCAGACCTCCTGACCTACCCCCATTCGGAGATGTCCGGTTGAGCCCCGCCTGAGGGCTCTCGAGGGCCTGGGAAGGCTAGGCTGTGGGGTGGCTCGGGCTTCATGGCGAACCGCATCCGGAGCTTGGTGCCGGGGAAGAGCGAGGCAGTGGCGTTGAGCTGTTCGCAGACGGCGGCGAGTGCCTGGGTCTTGTGGGGGGAACTGAGCGGGTCGAGGGAGACGAGCAGCTCGGCGGTGGTGACCTCGATGTCCCCTCCAGCCGCGAGGGCGCTGTGGATCAGGGTGCGCCCCTCCTGTTCGGTTCGGCAGTAGTGGGGCGAG
>DASWIG010000266.1:0-21166 GCA_036397835.1 Thermoanaerobaculia bacterium | reverse complement strand
CGCGCCCCGGCCGCCGGTTCCACGATCCGCCCATTCCTCCACCCGCGCAGCCGATAAAGTGTCGCGAACACGAAATCGGGCACCCGGCTGCCTTTGCCCAGAAGGACCTCCGAGCGCCGGACGTTGTCCATCATCCAGGCCGGTAGCCGAAGGTGATAAGGGTTGCGGCTGACCTCGCCGCGGTGGAGCGACGTGGCGGCGACGAGGCGCGCCACGTCGCGCGGCGACGACTCGACCAGCAGGTTCGGCGGCGGCTCGCTCATGGGGAGCCAGTACTCGGTCTCGACGACGGCGCAGGTCGTCCGCGCGCCGCTGCGCCCGAGCGCTGCCATGACCAGCCGGTGGGTGCGGACGTGGGCGGGGTGCCCGTCCCGCTCGTGCGGGAAGAAGACCGCCACAGGCGACTGCTCGACGAGCAGGCGCGCGAGAGCGTCGACGACCTCGTCGTCCTCGGCCGTGGTGATTTGGGACTCGTATCGCAGCTCGAATCCGAGGAAATCGACGGCCGCCGTCAGCTCGCGAAGACGCTCCTGCCGCCGGCCGGCGTCCGTCCCCAGCGTCATCGGGACGTTGACGACCCGCATCCCCGCCTCGCGGCGCAGGCGCAAGGGCAGACCGCCGACGACGCACTCGTCGTCGGGATGCGGGGAGAAGAGCAGGACCGTCGCGGCGCCGCTCGGCAGCGGCGGGAGGTCCTCGGCGGGACCCTGCCCGTCGATCGCCCGCGCTTCGCGGAAGCCCCGCGCAAGCTGCTCGACGTACTCCACGTAGTCCTTCATGGACGGCTCAGTCGAGCGGCAGGCTCGGCAAGCCGACGCCCGGCGTCGGACGCTCGCGCAGCACGTCGCGGCGAAACGCGAAGAGCTCGGCCGGACGCCCGCCGGTGGCGCCGGCGAGGCGGCCCGTGCCCTCCACCAGGCCGCCCTTCTCGACCAGGCGGCGGAAGTTCTGCTTGTGCAGACGGCGGCCCGCCAGGGCCTCGACGACGCGCTGGAGCTGGAAGAGCGTGAAGGCGGGCGGCAGCAGCTCGAAGACCACCGGACGGTACTTGATCTTGCCGCGCAGACGGCTGACGGCGGTGGCCACGATGCGCCGGTGGTCGAAGCACATCGGACGCCCGAGCTGACGCTCCGGCGCCGGCGGCGGCGCCGCGCCGCGCGCCTGGGCGTCGCGCCGCGCCTCGCCCACCAGGCCGGCCTCGTAGAGGAGCTCGTAGCGGTCGAGCACCCGGTCGGCGTCCCACGGCGCGCCGCCGAGGCCGAAACCGATGTCCACGCGCTCGCGGCGCCCCTGGTGCAGGCCGGCGTCGCCGGCGTCGGCCCAGCGTCCGAGGGCCGCGGCGATGGCGTCGAGGATGGGAGGACGCCCCTCGCGCCAGTCTTCCCAGGGGAAGTACTCGTACCAGGCGCGCCAGCGTCCCGCCGCGGTCTTGCCCTCGCGCACCAGGGTCAGGTAGCCGATCGACAGCATGCGCGGGCCGCCCTCGCGCTCGTGCGGGTCGCGGTGGCGGTCGCCGAAGGTGTAGAGCTGCTCCACGTAGCCGAGCTCGAGCCCGGTCTGCTCGCGCACCCAGCCGCGCAGGCCGAGCTCGAGGGTGCGGTCGCGCAACGGGTCGAGGGGGCCGAAGGGCAGCGCCTCGGCCTCCGGGTCGCCGTCGGGCCGCACCGTCAGGATGCGCGGTTCTTCCTCCGTGACCGCCAGGATCACGGCGTTGAGCCCGACCACGATCGTGGGATCGGCGTTCGTCACGGCTCCGGCAACGTTAGCGAATCCGGCGCGATCTCGACCAGCTCCCGGTCGAAGATCTCGCCGAGGTGACGCGCCGCGATCCGCGCCACCTCGGCGAGAGGCGGCGCGGCGCCCAGGAGCTCGGCGATCGAGGTCATGGCGACGTCCGGCAGGCCGCAGGCGACGATGCCCCGGAAGAAGCCGAGGTCGGTGGCGACGTTCAAGGCGAAGCCGTGGATCGAGATCCAGCGCGCGAGGTGGACGCCGATCGAGGCGATCTTGCGCTCGCCCACCCACACGCCCACGCGCGTCGAATCCGCGCCGCGCCGCGCCGCGACGCCGAGCTCGGCGAGGGTGCGCACGAGGGCCTCCTGGAGGTCGCCGACGAAGCGGCGCACGTCGCGGCGGTCGGGGTCGAGGTTGACGATCGGATAGCCCACGAGCTGACCCGGCCCGTGGAAGGTCACCTGGCCCCCGCGGCTCGCGTGGTGGACCTCGACGCCGCGCTCGGCGAGCCAGGCCGCCGAGGCGAGCAGGCCCGCGGCGTCGGCGTTGCGGCCGAGGGTGAACACCGGGGGGTGCTCGACGAGCAACAGGTGCTCCGGCCCGCGGCCGAAGCGGACGTCCTGGCGAAGCCGCTCCTGCAGGGCCACGGCGGGCGCGTAGGGCACGCGGCCGAGGAAGGCCCAGTGGAGCGGTCGCCGGGGCATCGCGGGCTCCTAGACGAGGGCCGGCACGGGCGGGTCGTTCACCAGGCCGCGGCGGACGAGGTAGGCGCGCATGAGCCGCCAGACGTGGTCCAGGCGGTCGAGCATGCGGTGGTCGGCGCCGGCCATCAGGTGCAGCTCGAGCTCCTCGTAGGCGCATCCGGTCACGAATTCCAGGACCTGCTCCCAGGGCACCGAGGCGTCCTTCTTGCCCTGGAGGATGAGGGTCGGGGTGCGGTAGATCGACTCGAGGCGCTCGAGGGGGTAGGAGCGCAGGTCCTCGATCAGCCCCCAGCCGAGCTCGCAGGTGACCAGCTCGCCGGCGATCTCGAGGCGGCCCGCGCGCTCCCAGCGCCGCGCGTCCTCGGGGCCGACCTTGCGCAGCAGGCCCTGGTGGAGAGCCACCGACGGCGCCACGTGGAGCGCCGCCGCGATCGCATCGGGGTGGAGGGCCGCGAACCAGAGGGCGGTGCCGCCGCCCATGGAGGAGCCCAGGAGCACGACGTCGCGGTAGCCGCGGCGCGCCAGCTCGCCGTGGACGGCGGCGACGTCGGCGAGGTTGCGCGTCAGCGACAGTTCGAACATCGCGCCGCCCGACTCGCCGTGTCCCTGGAAGTCGAAGGAGCAGAAGGCGAGACCGTCGGCCACGGCGCGACGGCGGAAGAACGCCGCCTTGGTGCCTTCCTGGCTCGAGCCGAAGCCGTGCAGATACAGGACGACCAAGGGCGATTCGCGGGCGCCGGCGGGCTCGTCGAGACGCATCGCGAGGTGCGAGACGCGGCGTCCGTCGACGAGGATGGGGATCTCTTGGATGGGACGGTGCAATCAGCCTCCGGCTCGATCTTACAGGATCGCCGCCGCGGTAGACTGATCCGGCGATGGACGCCCTCGCCGACCAGATGACCTACTCCGATCCGCTCGAGCTGGCGGTCGGCGCCGTGCTGCTGCTGTGGGGCCGCCGGCTTTACTGGCTGGCGCTCGGCGGGCTGGGGTTCGTCCTCGGCCTCGCCCTGGCCCAGGAGCTCCTCGATCTCGACGCCGGCGTCGAGCTGATCCTGGCCGTGGTGGCCGGCCTCGCCGGCGCCGTCCTGGCGGTCGTGGCCCAGAAGATCGCGGTCACCGTGGGCGGCTTCGTGATCGGCGCCGTGCTGGCCTACCACGCCGCCTCGCCGTGGGCGGCCGACCTCGGCTGGGGCATCTGGTGGATCGCGCTCCTGGGCGCGGTCGTCGGCGTGTGCTTCGCGGCCTTCCTCTTCGAGGCGGCGCTGATCGTGGTCTCCTCGCTGGTCGGCGCGCTGCTGATCACCCAGGGCCTCGACCTCGAGCGCGGGCACGAGACCTGGGTCTTCCTGGTGCTGCTCGCGATCGGCGTGATGGTGCAGTCGCGGTCACGGTCGCGGGCCCGGCGGGCGCCGAGGGACGACGACTGAAGAACCCTCACCCCCGGCCCCTCTCCCAGGGGGCGAGGGGAGCAAGACCTCGGGCTCCGAAGCCCCCTCTCCTCCTGGGAGAGGGGGTTGGGGGTGAGGGTTCCTACTTGCTTCGCTCGACGCTCCGGCGCAGCAACTCGAGGGTGGCGCGGTCGACCGGCGCCGTCTCGTCGAGCAGGTGCTCGTTGGCGCGGATCTCGGCGGAGCGCAGCGTCGCCGCGAGCTCCTTGACCTGGACCGGCTTGGTCAGGTAGCCCTCCATGCCGGCCTCCAGGCAGCGCTCGCGGTCGCCGACCATGGCGTGGGCGGTGAGGCCGATGACCAGCGGCTGGTCGTCGGCGGGCCGCCGGCGGATGCGGCGGGTGGCCTCGAGGCCGTCCATCTCCGGCATCTGGATGTCCATCAGGACCACGTCGTAGGGCTGGCGGTCCAGCGCCGCGAGCACCTCCACGCCGTTGGCGGCGAGGTCGGCGGTATAGCCCAGGCTCGACAGCATCATGAGCGCGACCTTCTGGTTGACCAGGTTGTCCTCGGCGAGCAGGATCCGCAGCGGCGAGGGCTCGGCGCCGCGCCCGTCCCGCGGGCGGGCTTTCGCCGCCGGGCGCGCGCGCGGGGGCGCCAGGATGCCGCACAACGCCGCGCGCAACTGGCCTGGCCGCACCGGCTTGGAGAGCACGGCGGCGAAGTCCATGACCTTTCCGGGGCTCTGGCCGAGGGGCGCCAGCAGCACCATGGGCAGCCTGGCGCCGCCGGGCAGCTCGCGGATCGCCGCCGCCAGGGCGGCGGCCTCCAGCGTGGCGCTGAGCACCGCGGCGTCGAAGCGCTCGCCGCGGCGCAACAGGTCGAGGGCGTCGTCCGCCGCGGCCAGGCTGGCGACCTCCATGCCCCAGGTCCGGGCCTGGAGCGCCAGGATTCGGCGCTGGGTGCGGTTGTCCTCGACGATCAGCAGACGCCGGCCCGCCAGGTCCTCGTCGGCTTCCGCCGGCGGGACGCGGGAGGCGAGGATCTCGGCGGGCAGGAGCTCGCCGGACATGGTGCGGCCGGGCGCCGAGCCCGCGGCCGCCGCCGTGCCGACCAGGGTGAAGTGCATCACCGTGCCCCCGCCGGCGGCGCTCTCGGCCCAGATCACGCCCCCCATGAGCTCGGTCAGCCGCCGGCAGATGGCGAGGCCGAGGCCGCTGCCGCCGTGGCGCCGCGACGAGGACGCGTCGACCTGGGTGAAGGGCTCGAAGAGCAGCGGCACCATCTCGTCCGCGATGCCGACGCCGGTGTCGCGGACGCTGAAGTGGAGCTCCCGGAGGTCCTCGCCGGCGCGGTGGTCGTCGCTCCCGCGGGCCTCGAGCGCCACGAAGACCTCGCCCCTTTCGGTGAACTTCACCGCGTTCGAGAGCAGATTGACCAGGATCTGGCGGGTGCGCGCGGCGTCGCCCACGAAGGCTTCGGGCGTTCCCTCTTCGATCCAGTAGGCGATCTCCAGGCCCTTCTGGAAGGCCATGGGGGCGACCAGCTCGAGGGCGTCCTCGATCACCGAGCGCGGGCTGAACGGGGCGCTCTCGACGTCGAGCTTGCCCGATTCGATCTTGGAGAAGTCGAGGATGTCGTTGATGACCGTCAGCAGGGTCTCGCCGCTGACCCGGATCGTCTTGACGTAGTCGCGCTGCTGGTCGTCGAGGCGGGTGGCGAGCAGCAGGCTGGTCATGCCGATGACCCCGTTCATGGGGGTGCGGATCTCGTGGCTCATGTTGGCGAGGAACTGGCCCTTGGCGCGGCTCGCCTCCTCGGCGGTCCGGTGCGCCGCGGCGAGCTCGGCGGCGCGCCGCTCGAGCAGCCGGCTGTTGGCCAGCGCGGTCCGGATCTCGCCCTGAAAGCGCGCGCCCAGGCTCCGGAGGTAGGCGAAGAAGAGGGCCGCCAGGCCGACCGCCCACAGCGGCTCCACCATCCCGAGCCGCACCGCGAACACCGGGAAGGGCACCAGCAGCACGGCGGTGAACCACCGCGCCAGGGGCAGGATGGGCGAGAGCACGTAAGTCGACGAGCTGCCGATGACCGCCGTCGCCAGGAAGGCGACGACCCGGGTCCATTCCGTGTCGTAGAAGGCGAGCGAGGTGCCCGTCATCAGCGTCCAGTGGACGGCGAAGGCGAGGGTGGCGCCGTAGAACAGACCCTTCCAGGCGCGGGCGTCGCGGTCGTAGAGGACCTCGAAGCGCCGGGCGAGGACGATGCGCAGCCCCATGATCGCGAGGATGGCCGCGAAGAGGGCGCAGAACCAGACGGGATGGTCGCGGTAGTAGGGGTTGCCCAATCCCAGGATCAGGCACAGCAGGGTGTAGGCATAGGCCCCGGGCACCGAGCGCCGGGCCGCGTACAGGTGGGCCTGACGCCGGAGGTCGTCGTCCTCGCTGGCTGGCGGCGTGTGGCGTCCCTCGGGCATCGCTACGGCGTCGTCCGCGGCACGCTCCCTCCTTCTCCCCCGGCACCGCGGCCGGAGTGCCTTCTCACCCGTCGATCATACCAGGGATCTCCGGCGTCAGGCCGCCGCCCGCGCCGAGCGCCGCGCCGCCGTGGCCTCGCGCCCGAAGTACTGCTCCCACAGGAGCGTGAACGGGCAGGCCACGTAGACCGAGGAGTAGGTGCCGATGATCACGCCGACCAGCAGCACGAAGGCGAAACCGCGGATCACCTCGCCGCCGAGGAAGAAGAGGCTGGCGACGACGAGCAGCGTGGTGCCCGAGGTCAGGACGGTGCGCGACAGGGTCTGGTTGAGGCTCTCGTTCATGATCTCGACGAGCGGCTTGCGGCGGTGCTTGCGCATGTTCTCGCGCACCCGGTCGAAGATGACCACCGTGTCGTTGACGGAATAGCCCACCAGGGTGAGGAAGGCGGCGATGGTCGACAGGTTGAACTCGTAGCCCACCAGGGCGAAGAGCCCGAGGGTGATCAGGAAGTCGTGGAACGTCGCCACCATGGCGCCGACGCCGAAGCGCAGCTCGAAGCGGAACCAGATGTAGCAGAGCATGCCGACGAGCGAGAGCGTCACCGCCCAGATGCCCTTCTGGCGCAGCTCGGAGCCGATCTGCGGGCCGACGTTGTCGTTCTGCAGCACGTGGAAGGCGCCGAGGAAGGTGCGCTGCTCGAGGACGTCGCGCACCGCCGCCGGCAGCTCGACGGCGGCGTAGAGATCCTCTCCGAGGTCGCGGAAGAGGGTGGTCTCCTTGCGGCGGTCGAGGATCCTCGCCGCGAGGTCCTCGTAGTGCTCCCGCGCCGCCGCCTCGTCGCCGCTCTTCAAGGCCTCCGGATCGGTCTCGAAGAGCAGGTCGGCGAGGGCCTGGGTGCCGCGCTCGTTGAGGTCGAAGCGCGGTTCGCCCGCCTCCGGTGCCTCGAGATCCGCGAGTCCTGCCGCCTGCCGCCCTGCTTGGCCCTGGTTCAAGGTCTGGTCGAGGGCGTCGATCATCGCCTCGCCGCTGCCCTCTTCGCTGCCCGCTGCCACCGGCGCCTTGACCAGCACCTGGCGCTCTTCGGCGCCGCCGTAGCGCTGGATCTGCGCGTCGATGCCCGCCTGCTGCAGGACGTTGCGCAGGTCGTTGGTCGACACCTCGTCGCGCAGGGCCACGGTGAGCTGGGTGCCGCCGGCGAAGTCGATGCCGAGGTTGAGGCCGGTCAGCGCGAAGAGCTCCACGCCGCCGACCACGAGCAGGAGCAGGGAGAGCCACACGAAGACCTTGCGGTACTTCATGAAGTCGATGTTGGTATGGGTGAGTAATTCCATGACGGGGTCCTCTCGGGGCGGGGTCTGGCCCGCGCTCAGATCGACAGCTTCTCCACCCGCGGGCGGCGCGCGTGCAGCAGGTCGAAGATCCAGCGGCTGACGAAGACGGCGGTGAAGACCGAGGCGAGGATGCCCACCGACAGGGTCACCGCGAAGCCGCGGATGGGGCCGGTGCCGAACAAGAAGAGGAACATCGCCGCGATCAGCGTGGTGAGGTTGCCGTCGACGATCGACGACAGGGCCTTGCTGAAGCCGGCGACGATCGCCGATTTCACGGTGCGGCCGGCGCGCAGCTCCTCGCGGATGCGCTCGAAGACCAGCACGTTGGCGTCGACCGCCATGCCCACGGTCAGGACGATCCCGGCGATGCCGGGCAGGGTGAGGGTGGCGCCGAAGATCGCCAGCGCGCCGAAGATGAGCACGATGTTGAGCGCCAGCGCCAGCACCGCGTTGAGGCCCGTGAGCTTGTAGACGACGAGCATCGTCAGCACCACCAGCAGGCCGCCGATCAGGCCCGCGCGCTGCCCTTGCGCGATCGAGTCGCGGCCGAGGGTGGGGCCCACCGAGCGGTCCTCGAGGTAGGTCAGGCCCGCCGGCAGCGCGCCCGACTTGAGCACCGTGACCAGGTCCGTGGCCTCCTGCTGGGTGAAGTCGCCGCGGATGATGCCCGAGTCGCTGATGCGCGACTCGATCACCGGCGCCGACATCACCGTGTTGTCGAGGATGATCGCCAGGCGGCGGCCGACGTTGGCCGCGGTCACGTCGGCGAACTTGCGGCCGCCCTCGCGGGTCAGGGTGAAGCTCACCGCCGGCTGGTTGAAGTCGTCGGCGGAGGGCCGGGCGTCCTTGAGGTCGCGGCCGGTCACCACCTGGCGCTGCTCGACCGCCAGGTAGGTGCGGCCGACCACGTTCCTGGCCTCGTCGTAGACGAGCTGCGGCAGAACCTCGACGTCGGGCGGGATGGTGCCGCCCAGGGCCGCCCGCAACTGCTCCAACGAGTCGGCCTCGGTGGTGCCCTCCCTGAGCAGGCGCAGCTCGAGGAACGCGGTGTTCTTGATCAGGTCCTTGACCCGCTGCGGGTCGTCGACCCCCGGCATCTGCACCACGATGCGGTCGCCGCCGATGCCCTCGCGGTGGACCACGGGCTCGGCCACGCCGAAGGCGTCGATGCGGTTGCGGATGGTCTGGAGCGCCTGGCGCACCGCGAGGTCGCGCAGGTTGTTTTCCTCGAGCGTCCTCATCGTGAAGACGAGCGCGCCGTCCGAGCGCTGTGCGTCCCAGGTGTCCTTGAGGAATGGACTGTCCTTGAGCTCTTCGGCTTTCTCGGGGGCAACACCCGTGACCTTGAAGCTGGTGTCGCTGGTGCGCTCGACCTGGACGCCGGTCACCCCCTCGTCCTCCAGGAGCTGCTGCACGTAGTCCATGTCGTTGCCGGTCTCGGCGCGCAGGGCGTCGTCAGTCTCCACCTGCAGCACCAGGTGCGAGCCGCCGCGCAGGTCGAGGCCGAGCTTGATGCTCTCCCCCGGGGGATAGGCGGACCAGGCCGCCAGGCCCACGGCGAGGACGATGAGGGCGAAACGTGATCCCAGATTGCTGCGATCCATGATCGGCTACCTCTCTCTATCTTCTCTCAGTCCGTTGCCCGTCAACCGCTGCTCTTCTCGGCCGGCGGCTCCTGGAGGCCGGCGACGGCCTGCCTCGAGATCCTGACCTTGACGTTCTCGGCCAGCTTGAGCAGGACGAGCGACCCCTCGACCTTGACGACCTCGCCGTAGAGTCCGCCGTTGGTGATGACCTTGTCGCCCTTCTTGAGGTCCGCCAGGAGCTGCTCGTGGGCCTTCTGCTTGCGGCGCATCGGCACGAACACGATGAGCCAGAAGATGGCGATGATCAAGAAGATCGGGAACATGCTGACCACGAACTCGGTCAGCGACGTGGTCCCGGCCGCGGCGGCCAGCAGATGGCTCATATTCGCTCGCTCCTTCGCCTGATTATCGCACGCCGGGGGGGCCGCGCGGCGCCGCCGACGCCACGTTGGGGCGGCGGCACCCTGTCGCAGTTCGGCGCCAAAGTCAAGCGCCCCGCCGGGCGGCTTGACAGCGATGCGGGCCGGTGCTAGCTTCGCGCCGCCTCGCAGTGGGCGCGCAAGGATTTGGAGCCATGCCTGAAGTCAAGTTGGGAAACCGCCACGAGTGCTCGGAATGCGGCACGAAGTTCTACGACCTCGGCAAGCCGAAGGCGATCTGTCCCAAGTGCGGGACGGAGCAGGAAGATCCGGATGCCGAGGCGCTCACCCGCCGGCGCCGCAAGACGCCCGTCGTCAAGGAGCCCGACGTCGAAGACGCTGACGACGGGGACGAAGAGGAGTTCGACGAAGAGATCGACGAGGAGGAGATCGAGGACGACGAGGAGGAGATCGAGGACGACGACGCCGAGGAGGAGGTCGCCGGCGCCGCCGAGGCGGAGATCGACGACACCCAAGCCGAGATCGTCGCCGGCGAAGAGATCGAGGACCTCGGAGAGGACGACGACCTCGACGACGATCTCGACGAGGCCGACGAGGCCGACGAGGCCGAGGTCTGACCTCGTCGGGATCGGCCTCGGCAGCAATCTCGGAGCGCGGGCGGCGATCCTGCGCGGCGCGATTGGCGACCTGGAGCGCTTGCTGGGCGAGCTGGAGGTCGCGCCTCTCTATCGCACCGTCCCCGTCTCGCCGATCGACCAACCGGACTTCTACAACACCGTCGTCCTCGGCGTCCTGCGCCGGGGGCCCGACGGCGTGCCTGTGCCGGCGCCGGAAGAGATCCTCGCCTACGGCAAGACGCTCGAGCGGGCGGCGGGCCGGCGGCGCGGCGCGCGCTTCGGTCCGCGCCCCCTCGACGTGGACCTCCTCTTCGTGGGGGATCTGCGCCGCGACGGTCCCGAGCTGACCCTGCCCCATCCGCGGCTCGCCGAGCGCCGCTTCGTGCTCGCCCCCCTCGCCGACCTGCGGCCGGATCTGCGGCTGCCGCCGGAAGGGAAGACGGTGCGCCGGCTGCTGGCGGCCCTGGGCAAGGCGCAGGCGGTCGAAAGGATAAGCTGGAACGACGCCTAGCGGAAGCCGCGCCGCAGCTCGCGCTTGAAGGTCTCGAAGATCGCGTCGTCCCAGAGGACGACCGCGACGCGTTCGATCTTGGTGCCGCCTTGCAGGTAGCGGTAGACCTCGGTGAGCAGGATGCGGGCGCAGCGGTCGACGGGGAAGCCGAAGTTGCCGGTCGAGATCGCCGGCAGGGCGATGGAGCGCAGGCCGTGGCGGTCGGCCAGCGCCAGGGCCGCGCGCACCGCCTGGGCGAGCTTGCGGTCTTCCTCGCCCTCGCCCATCTGCGGACCCACCGCGTGGATCACGTGCCGGGCGCCGAGGTCTCCCGCGCCGGTGATGACCGCGGTGCCGACGGGGGTGCCGCCGATGCGGTCGCACTCCTCCTGGATCGAGGGCCCGCCCTTTTCGCGGATGGCGCCTGCCACGCCCGTCCCCAGTTGCAGGTTGGCGTTGGCGGGGTTGACGATGGCCTCCACGTCGAGCTCGGTGATGTCGCCCCGCACGAGCTCGAGCTGCGTTCCCTCGAGTTGGATGGACAGGTGTCTCCGTTTCTCCGACATATCTGGGTCAATCTCCGGCAGATGCCCACCGAGTAGGGTGCGACCATCATATCAGCATCCGGGGGCCCGCGTCGACGCCGGCGCCGGCGGCCGGTGGTGTATGCTCCCGAGGAGGACCACGATGGCCAAGAAGAGCACCTCGCCCTGGGTCTACGTCGGCTGTGGCTGTCTCGGCGCGGTCGTGTTGGGAATCGGCGCCTGCATCGGCCTCGGGGTCGTCGGCACCCGTTTCGCGCGCAACCTCGAAGCGGAGCTCAAGGATCCGGCGCTCCGCCAGGAGCGGGCGCGCGAGATTCTCGGGGCCGACGAGCTGCCCGAAGGCTTCCACGCCCAGCTCCACGTTTCCGTCCCGTGGATCTTCGAGATGGTGGTCCTGAGCGACGGCGAGCCGGTCGAGTACCGGGACGACGGCGACGCCGACCTTGAGGCCCGCCACCTGGGCGACAACGCCTTCGTCTACCTCGCCATGCCCGACCTCGGCGACGCCCGCGAGGACTTCGAGCGCCTGCTCGAGGGCCGCGATTCCCGCGACCTCGAGAACGTCCAGTTCGACCTCGACTTCCGCTCCGAGGAGCTCCTGGGGCGCGGCGAGATCGACCTGCCTCCCCAGCACGTGCGCTACGCGACCCATCGCGGCGAGTTCCGCGACGGCCGAGAACGCAGCCCGGGCGTCTACTCGGTGCTGCTCGTCGATTGTCCGGGCTCGTCGAAGGTCCGTGCCGGCTTCTACTGGCAGCGCCGTCCCGAGCAGGCTCCGGCGCTCGAGGCGGGTCCCGGCGCCGACCTCGGCGGCACGCCCTACGAGGACGCCCTGCGCGCCTTCCTCGGCCACTTCCAGCTCTGCGGCGGCTAAGGGGCCCCCCCTCCGCGAAAAAAAAGGGAGGGGGGAGTCTCCAAGGAGCATGAGGGGTATGCTCCCGCCCGGATATTTTGACTCGCCCCTCCCTATCGGAGGAGTTATTTCCGAGGGATTTAAGAGCAAGGCTCGTGCCAGGTATGAGGCGGCGTATTCGGGGTTTTCCCCGGCGCCGCGGCGGCGTCGCGGCGACGTCGGACACGTCGGACACGTCGGACATGTCGGACACGTCGGAGCGGACCCGCCCCGGTCTAGCGCAGGCCGAGCTCGGTCATGCGCCGCAGCAGGCCGCGCTGCGAGACCTCGAGCGCCTCGACCATGGCGTCGAGATCGCCGTCGGCGCGCGCGCGCGCGGCGTCGATCTCCTCGCGGCTCAGGTCGCGCGCCTTGCGGATGCCGGGGTGGCGTTCGATCAGGTCGTAGAGCGAGGGCCGCGAGATCCGCAACTGGTCGGCGGTCGCCCGGAGGTGCCAGCGGTTGGCCTTGAGCGCCGCCCGCAGCTCGGCCTCGCCGATGGCGGCCGGGCTGCGGTAGGGCCCGCGGCGAGGCGGTTCCCTCTCGCCGAGCGCGTCGGCGTCGGCGGTCGAGTCCGACGGCTCGGCGCGCGGCGCGCCCTCGCGATCGGCGTCCGAAGGCGTCCGCGGGAGGCGCCGCGGCTCGCTCATGGGGTCGCTGCCGCGCAGCGCCGGCGCGCCGCGGCTCGCGATCACCATCTGGCGCACCACGTTGGCGAGCTGGCGCACGTTGCCCGGCCAATCGTGGCCGGCGAGCTGCGCCACGAGGTGGGCGGGAACCCACGGGCGCCCGTCCGGCCGGGGCTCCAGGCGGCGCGACTCGCCGAGCCGCTCGAGCTCCTGGCGCAGGAAGTGCAGGAAGAGACGCCCGAAGTCGTCGCGCCGCTCGCGCAGCGCCGGCAGCCGCACCTCGTAGCCGATCAGGCGGTGGAAAAGCGGCGCACGGAAGCGGTGCGCCGCCACCGCCTCTTCGAGGTCGGAGTCGGTGGCGGCGGTCAGGCGTACGTCCACCCGTTCGCTCTGGGTCGAGCCCACGGGCTGGACCGTGCGGGTCTCGAGCGCCCGCAGCAGCATCACCTGGATTTCCGGCGGCGTCTCGCCGACCTCGTCGAGGAAGAGGGTGCCGCCCTCGGCCTTCTGGAAGTAGCCGTCGCGCTTCTGGTCGGCGCCGGTGAAGGCGCCGCGGGCGGCGCCGAAGAGCTCGGCGGCGGCCAGCGACGGCGGGATGGCGCCCATGTTGAGGGCGATGAAGGGGCCGTGGCAGCGCGGTCCGGCCTTGTGGATGGCTGCCGCCACCAGCTCCTTGCCGGTGCCGGTCTCGCCGCGGATCAGCACCGGGATCGGTTGATCGCAAACGTGCTCGATGTCGCGGCGCACCCGCACCATGGCCGCGCTGTCGCCCACCATGCCGTAGTCGGGCACCCGGTGGGAAAGGAACGGCTGCACGGAATGGAGCAGCAGGACGACGCGGTTCGCGAGCAGCAGCACCACGCCCTCCTCCAGCCGCTCGGCGGCGACGACGTGCTCCTGGAAGACCGGCTCGCCGTCGGCGACGAGGTCGGTCGGCGTGCCGCTCGCGACCAGGCGGACCGCGCCGCGGGCCGCCGGCTGGAGACGGATCGGGCGCCGGCTCAGGTAGGGGTCCTTGAGCGGCCTCACCGCCGCCGCCTGGGGGGAGGCGAAGGCCGGCTCGAGACGCGACAGCTCCGCGCTCTGCCCGGTGGTCAGACCCGGCAGCGGCGCCATCTCCCCGACCCGCTGCGGATCGGGATGCCAGAGGACCGTGAGGCCGGGCACCTTGAAGTCGACGGTCCCGGTGCCGCTGAGGGCGTCGACCCGGGTATCGGTCTGCAGTTGGCGGTCGTCATTGTCGTGGGACACGGCGATGGCCCGGCTCCCTAAGGCGCGTGCCCGGCGGCCAGCGGCGCGGCCACGTAGTCGCAGGTCGGCAGCGCCGCCGTAGCGGAGACCGGCGGCGCGGCGATGCCGTCGGGATTGGTCGCCACGAATTCGTACTGCGAGTGCTCGGCTCCCTGGAGCGCCGCCAGCGTGTCGACCACCCGCAGGGTGTAGCCCAGGGCGGTGGTCGGCGCCACGAAGACCCAGAAGCTGCCGTTCAAGGCGCAGCCGTCGAGCACCTTGACCAGCACTTCCGGGTTGTCGCGGTCGAAGAAGCTGAAAAGACCGCCGCGGCGCAGGCCGATCGACGCCAGCGGGATCGCCTCGGCGTCGCCCGACTGGCCGCCGTTCAAGGCCGTCTCCCAGGCGAGCGTGAGCTGGAAACGGGCGTCGCCGAGCTGGCGGTCGATGCACAGCGTCGTCAGGTCCGCCACGCACGGCCCAACGCCGGCGTCCTCTTCGACCGTGAAGCGCGACACCTCGCGGTCCATGGCGTTGGCCGCGAGGTCGCTGCCCGCCACCCGCACCGTGACCTCGGCGGGAAGGGAGTCCGCGGGATGGAAGACCAGGTCCTGCCAGTGGCTGCCGCCCGTCGACTGGATGGCCACCGGCTCGCCGTTCAGTGAGAGCGTCGAGGCCGACGGGTCGAGCCCGACGCCGAAGTCGTAGAGCCGCACCCGCACCGGCGAGCGCGGGCCCACGGAGAGCGCGCCGTAGGAGGGCTCGACGAGCCCCACCACCGGCGGCACGTCGTCGATCTCGCGCAGGGCGTTGAAGAAGACCTGCGCGAGCAGGTCGAAACCGCGGGCGTTGGGGTGGCCCACCGGATCGGCCACGCCGTTGGCATAGAGCTTGTCGAAGAGGTCGGGTGTCGCCGCGAAGACCTCGAAGGGATCCACCAGCCTGCGCTCGCCGTTGAAGGCCAGGTCGCGGATCCGGCCGGCGAGCTGGGCGTTGAGGACGTTGTCCGGGTCGTGGCGCGCCTGCGGCGAGCGGGGGATGAGGGTGGCGTGGATCGTCTCGACGCCTTTGACCGCCGCCTTGCGGGCCATCTCGGAGAGGTTGAACTGCGTCGTCTCGGGCGAATAGAGGCTCTGGCTGACGTCGTTGGTGCCCTCCATCAGCAGCAGGGCGTCGTAGCCGGGCCCGAGGAGGCGGTCGATCCGGGTCACGCCCTCGGCCGTCTTCTCGCCGCCCATACCCTCGTTGATCACGCCGGCGTCGACGCCGACGGCCGCCAGCAACCGCTTGAGGCGCCGCGGATAGCCGCAGGCCTGCCGGCAGGTGAAGACCTCGCACTCGCACTCCTCGTCGAAAGAGAAGCCCGCGGTGATGCTGTCGCCGAACGCCAGGTAGCGCACGTCGAGCGCGGGCGCGGCGTCGGCGGCGAGGATCGCGCCGAGCGCCAGGAGGGCACGCCGGCCGCGGGTCGTGAAGGCTCTCGAGGGTATCGACACGTTCCGGATCTCCTGTCGTCACCGCTCCGTCAGGCGGAGCGGAGCAGCCATTATAAGCCGTCAGGGCACGACGTCGACTTTCAGCCGCCGCACGTCGCCGCCGTTGCGCGACGAGAACCAGGCGACCTCTTCGTAGACCAGGTCGAGCGCCAGCACGTAGCGGCCCGGCTCGGCCGGCGCCTCCACGGTCTGCTCCACGGCGACGCGGGCGCCGGGGGGGACCGGCCGCTCGAGGAAGGTCCGCAGGCCGTTCCTCACCACCTCGCGGCCCTCCGCGTCCTCCCAGTGGTAGGAGAGGTTGACGCGCGTCGGCGGATCGGCCGGCCAGGTCTCGCGGCTGGCGTTGCGCACCCGCGTGTACACGGTGAAGGCGGCGCCGGCGCTCACCCGCTCGGGAGCGTCGACGCGGCCCCAGGCGAGGGCGTAGAGGTCGCGCTCCAGGCGCTCCGCCGTGCCGAGGTAGGTCAGCTCGGCGCCGGCGTAGAACGACTCGACGCTGGTCTCCGTGTAGGGGTAGTAGAAGCAGTCGCGGGGCGGGTAGTGCTGGGTCCACTCGCGGACCTCGCCGCTCGCGGCCCTCACCTCGAGGCGGTAGTAGAACGCCTCGGCGCCGTCGCGGGACAGCGTCCGCGTCGGCCCCGCGGGCTCGAGCGTCACCTGGCGCCGCTGCTCCGCCTCGCCGGCCGCGAAATCGAGCCGCTCCCTGGCGCCCGCGAGCTCGAGCTCGACCTGGTTGGGCGCCGCGAAGCTGGCGACCCGGAGGACGAGCTCCGGCAGCGGCTCCGGCGAGAAGATCCACACTTCCGTCGACGCCGCGCCGCCCACCCAGACGGCGGGCCCGCGCGGCAGGAAGACGTCCTGGCGGCCGCGGAAGCGGGCGCCGGCCAGCGTCGTCTCGTGGTAGCCGGGGATGCCCTTGACCCCGAGCTCGAGCGGGAACAGGGGATACGGGAAGTTGCGCACGTGGGCCTGCATGGTGGGAAACGGCACCACCCGGCCCATCGGGCTGAAGATCGTCGGCCCCAGGAGCAGGCCGCCGGCGGCGTAGCCCACGAGGTGGATCCAGCCGGGCGCGATCCGAGTCACCAGGAAGAGCAGGCCGGGATAGACGTTGACGAAGTAGCGGTTGCCCACGAAGCCGCCGCCGCCGTGCCAGTTGAAGGGGATCCACAGCAGGAAGAAGAGCGCCACCGCGGCGATCGACCCCGCCAGCGCCCAGCGGACGGCCGAGCGCCGGCCGTGGACGAGGAAGAGCCCGAGCGCCAGCAGCGAGAACGGGAAGTAGAGGAAGAGCCCGGTGTGGCGCCCCCACAGGAAGTAGCGCGCGTTGTCGAAAAGCCAGGGCGGGTCCAGGACCGGCAGGTGCAACAGCCACAACCACGAAGCGCGGCTCTCGTCGGCCAGCGAGCCGCGCTCCGGGGCCTCCTCGGGCGCGGCGCTCGGGGGCGGCGGCGGCAGCGGCTGGATCGGCATCTCGTGCGGCGAGCACACCTTGACGCCGGCGCGCGCGACGCCGAGGTAGGCAGAGGGATGGCCGGTGAAGGCCATGGCGCCGCCGGCCGCCGCGGCGAGGGCGAGCGCGCCGCCGGCGAGCCACGCGCCGAGCTCGCGCAGCCGCCGACCGCGCGCCAGCGCGAAGACCACGGGCAGGCCCATGGCCGCCAGCATGGGCTTGTTGTAGACCGCCAGCGAGAGGGCCGCGCCCGAGAGCAGGGCGCGCCAGAGCGGGCGCCCGAGCCATCCCGGCAAGCCGCGCCGCAAGTTCCCGTCCCCGCCGGGCTCGGTGAGGCCGAGGTAGAGGCAGACGGTGATCGCCGCCATGTTGAAGACCTCGGGCTGCACCCAGAAGACGTAGGCGAAGGCGGCGCTCAGCACGAAGAAGCCGGACGCGAAAAGGAGCGCCGTGCCGCCGGAGTTGAAGCGCTCGAGGTAGCGGCTGCCGAGGGCGATCATCCCCACCAGCAGCGCCATGTTCAGCGCCACCGGGCCGTTGGCGCCGAAGAGGGCGGCCAGGGGAGCCGCGAGGAGCGAGAAGAGGTAAGGCTTGCCGAACCAGACGGTGTGCCAGCCGTCGTCGGTCATCAGGATGAGGTTTCGGGTCGGGTGGTCGGGGAACTCGTCGAAGAGGCGGCGCAGGTCGCCGAGGTCGCAGCGCAGGTCGAAGTCGTGCGCCAGGCTGAGCGCCATCAGGTAGTAGGCGGGCTCGTCGGCCTTCAGCCCGGCCGGCCAGCCCGGCTTGACGAGCGTCAGCGGGAAGAGCACCAGGAAGGCGGCGAGGCAGAGCAGGACGAGGGACGTGGGACGCTGCATCGGCGCGGCAGCTTACCGCACTTCCCTCGCCCGGCTGGTCACCGGCCCGCCGCGTCCGACGCGCCCTTGCGGCGCGCCAGCTCCTCGTCGATCATCTCGGCGAGCGCCTCGAAGCTCGGCGCGCCCGAGATCACGCGGCCGTTGACGAAGAAGGCCGGCGTGCCATTGACGCCGAGGCGCGAGCCCTCCTGGAAGTCCTCCTCCACGGCCGCCGCGTGCCGGCCGTCGTCGAGACAGGCATTGAACGCGGCGGCGTCGAGCCCCTCGATCTTCGACGCCAGCGTCTTGAGGCCGTCGACCGCGAGGCTCTGCTGGTTCTCGAACATCTGGTCGTGCATCTCCCAGAACTTGTCCTGGTCGCGGGCACACAGCGAGGCCTCGGCGGCCTTGCGCGCTTCGGGATGGATCGCCAGCGGGAACTGCTGGAAGACGAAGCGGACGTCGTCGGGATAGGCCTCGCGCACCTGCTTCAGAACCGGGTAGGCCTTGCCGCAGGGCGGACACTGGAAGTCTCCGAATTCGACGATGGTGACCGCCGCGTCGGCCTTGCCCTTCGACGGCCCGTCGAGGTTCACGGCGATGCGGTAGGGCTCCATCAGCATCTCGACCTCGGCCTTGGCGTCGAGCGCGTCGATGAGCTTCTGGAAGGCCAGCACCTGCCGGATCTGCATCTCGACCTGCTCCTTGGGCTGGCGGATCTGGCCCCGGCGGGCGGCGTAGAACGCGTCGACGTCGCTGGCCGAAACCTCGCCCGTCTTGGCCTCGACCTCGGCCTTGTAGAGCTCTTCGGTGGTCATGCCGCGGCGCTTGGCCTCGTTCTCGGTGAGGAGCTCCTGGATGCGCCCCCGGACCGCGGTGTTGATCAGTTGGTGGCGCTGTTGGTCGAGCTTCAGCAGGTCGCCGGCCGCGCGCTGCAGGATTTCGGCTTCGGTGATGGCCTGGCCGTCGACGCGGGCCAGCACCTTTTCCTTCTCCGCGGCGTCGCCTTCGGCGAGCACCGCCGACGCGCCCGCCAGCAGCCAGACGGCCGCGGCCGACGCGGCGAGCGCGCGGAGCTTGTGAGTGAGGGTCGACTTCATGGCGATTCTCCTGTCGGGCAGTGGAGTGCCGGGCGCTGGTGTGAGCCCAGGCGAGCAGGACCGACCCGGCATCGCCAGCATAGGGCGCCGGCGTCGCGGGCGGCAAGCGCGGCAGGGCGGGTTTCGGTATCGATCCTGTAAAGACCCGCCATGCTAGGATCCTGACCCCTGCTCAACCGATGACGACGCCTCGCGAGCTCCCACTTCAAGGACCTCCCCAGCTTGAGAACGCCCCCGCCGTCGCCGCGCCGCCCGCGCATCGCCCTGCTCGCGGCCGCCGCGCTGCTCGCCGCGGCCTGCGGCCCCGCCGACGCGCCGGCGCCGCGGCACGTGCTGCTGATCACCGTCGACACCCTGCGCGCCGACCACCTGAGCCTCTACGGCTACCCGCGGTCCACCAGCCCCGCCCTCGAGGAGCTCGCCGCCGCCGGCGTCACCTTCGACCGCGCCTTCGCCCAATGGCCGAAGACCGGCACCTCGTTCGCCTCGGCCTTCGTCGGCCAGTACCCGCAGACCACCGGCCTCACCCACAAGGCCGCCGTCCGCGTGCCCGACGAGTACCTCACCCTCCCCGAATTCCTATCCCAGCTCGGCTTCACCACCGTGGCCGTGGTCTCCAACGCCGTGCTCGGCGACCACCTCGGCTGGAACCGCGGCTTCGACGAGTACCTCGAGACCTGGGGCCTGGCCCCCGAGACCTCCGAGGACCCGGTCGAATACCGCAAGGTCGTCAACGCCCGCGTCGTCAACGAGCTCGCCCTGCCGCTGCTCGAGAAGCACCGCGGCGCCGGGCGCCTCTTCGCCTGGATCCACTACTCGGACCCGCACGCCCCCTACCTCCTGCCCGCGGACGTCGACAACCCCTTCGTCGGCGACCCCTTCTACCTCGGCGAGGAGGAGGTGCGCCTCGAGGACCCCCGCGCCACCGCCCTCGGGGACCGCCGCGACCTCAAGCACTACGTGGCCCAGTACGACGCCAACGTGCGCTTCGCCGACGACCACCTTGGCGAGCTGCTCGCCGGCGCCCGCGAGCTCGGCCTGCTCGAGGACGCGGCCGTCATCTTCACCTCGGACCACGGCGAGAGCCTGGGCGAGCACGACTACTTCTTCGCCCACGGACGCCTGCCCTACAACGACGGCCTCCACGTGCCGCTGGTGGTGTCGTATCCGCCGGCGGTGGCGCCCGGACGGCGCGTCGCGGCGCCGGTGGAGCTCGTGGACCTCTATCCCACCCTCCAGGCGTGGCTGGCGCCCGAGCGTCCGGTGCCGGGGCTCGAGGGCCGGAGCTTGCTGCCGTGGCTGCTCGCCGCGGCGCCGCCGCCCGCCGAGACCCTGGCCTTCTCGCAAGCCGGCGGCGGCTCGCCCCTGACCCACTTCCGCGCCGTCCAGGACGGACGCTTCAAGCTCATCTATCATCCCCCCATGCGGCACAAGGGACGGGAGATCCCGGCGCGCTGGGAGCTTTACGACCTCGAAGCCGACCCTGGCGAGACCCGCAACCTCGCCGCCGACGGCGAAACGCCCGAGCTCCGGCGTCTCGCCAAGGACCTCCGGGGCTGGATGAAAGGGAGCGACTGGATCCGCCGGCCGGAGGCGGAGATCGAGGCCCGCAGCCAGGAGACGCTGAAGGCGTTGCGCGCCCTGGGCTACGCGGAGTAGGACCATGGGGATACCCCGGGGCACCGCCCGGCTGCTGCTCGAAGAGGCCAGACGCCAGCCGTTCCACGGCGCCGTCCTCCAGCTCGGGCGCTCCTCGGTCTACTTCACGCTGGCCGAGCTGCTGGCCTGGGCCCGGCGCCACGGCGTCGAGCTCAGGCCGGTCGAACCTATCGAGCTCTCGCACGACCCGCGGCTGGCGCGCCAGGGCTGTCTGTCCGACCAGACCTTCTTCCACCTCCTCGGCTTCGAGCGCGTGGAGAGCTGCGACGTCTCCGACTGGGAGGGCGCCGACCACCTCCTCGACCTCAACCGCCCGGTGCCCGACGAGCTCAAGGGACGCTACGACGCGGTGCTCGATCCGGGCTCGATCCTGCAGATCTTCCACCAGCCGCAGCTCTTCAAGAACCTCCACGACTTCCTCAAGCCAGGCGGCCGGGTGATCCACGCCGCGGTGCCCTCGAACAACCACGTGGACCTCGGCTTCTACATGTTCTCGCCCACCTTCTTCCACGACTACTACGCCGCCAACGCCTACCGCATCGAGTACGAGTACCTCTGCGAGTACTTCCCCTACTGGCACCTCGGACGCCTGTATTCGGCGCCGTGGAAGGTCTGGCGCTAC
>DASWIG010000265.1:0-3277 GCA_036397835.1 Thermoanaerobaculia bacterium | reverse complement strand
CTGCGAAGGCCTGGAGAAGGCGCACGTCATTCTGCTGCTGGTCTCGCCCGACTTCATCGCCTCGGACTTCTGCTGGAGCACGGAGATGGCGCGGGCGATGGAGCGTCACGAGGCGGGCACGGCGCGGGTGATCCCGGTCCTTCTGCGGCCGGTGGACAACTGGCAGGAGGCGCCGTTCGGCAAGCTGCAAGGGCTGCCGCCGGGGGGCAAGGCCGTCACCGAGCACGCCAATCGCGACGTCGCGCTGCGCGACGTCGCCGCTGGCGTTCGCACGGCTCTCGAGCACGAGCTCCGCCGGCGCGTGCCGGGACCGGCGAGCGCGGACGCTGCACCCCTGCGGGTCGTGATCCTGATCGGCCACAGTCTGCGGGAGCCGTGGCCCGAGGCCGCGGAGATGGCGCAAGCGTCGGCTCTGGAGCTGAGAGACTCCGGGCTGGCCGTGGAGCTGCGGGTGGATCAGGCCACGACGGCTCACTTCGAGCGCGAGGCGCGTGCGGGCTGTGATCTCTTCATTTACTACGGCCACGGCACCGAGGACGGCAGGCTGGCGTTCGCCGACGGTCCCAGGAGCTTCGCCGACCTGTCGCAGGGCGACCTCGGGCGCTTCTGGCAAGACCTCGGCGCTGGCTTCCTCTTCGCCTGCTACGGCGACCGCTTCGCCGTCCATGCCCCGTGTCCGTGGGTCGCCTTTGCCGAGCCCATCCTCACCCAGGCGCCCAAGGGCTTCATGGAGGCTCTCGTCCGAGCGCTCGGGGAGCTCTCGCTCCCCGCCGCGGTCGAGGCGGCACGGCAGCGCTGCGAGCGGGCCATGAGCTCCTCGTTCACCCGCGTGATGCGCTTCTCCGACCGGCCCCTGCCCGAGCTGCGGACTTCGCCCGGCGTCGCTCGCCTGAGCCGCGTCTCGCCCGCGTTGTCCAACCGCTTTCGGGTCGACTTCGGGAGCCTGGGTGAGGAAGGCCACCTCGATCCTGACAACAAGTACTTCGTGGGCCGGCGGACGGACCTGGAGAGTCTGCTGCGACTTCCCGCACCCTATGACGACCGCCCCAAGCAACGGGTGGTATGGGTCCACGGCGACGCCTCCATGGGCAAGTCGGCGTTGCTGCGCCAGCTCGCGACCTACGTCCGCGACTTCCTCTTCGAGGACGTGGAGGAGCAGGTCTGTCTGCTGCACCTCCACTGCTTCAAATTCACCCAGCCGGAGGAGGTCGTGGCGGCGCTGTGCGGTCGGTGCGGCGAGCTCTACGAGATCGAGCCGGCGCCGGCGTCCCTGGAGGAGCTCTTCGCCGCCCTCGAAGGCCGCCACGGCACCCGTGGACGCCACGTCTGGATCCTCGACGACCTTACGTATCTTTCCGCCGGACGGCCCGACAGCAAGGAGGAGGCGGAGCGGCTGGTCCGGGATCTGCGGGACCTGGCCAACCGCCGCGGGCTGCGCTGGCAGCTCACCGTCAGCTCGCGGCGGCCCGGACCCAAGGACATCGAGGACCTCCGCGTCGGTTCCCTGAGCGGGGAAGAGGCGCAGGCGCTGGCCCGGCTGGTCTGGGGCTCCAACGCCCGCGACGCTCCCGCGGACGTCTCCGAGGTCGGGTCCGGAGCGGCACAGCTCTACCGCCTTCTCCAGTCGACCGGACAGCTCAAGCGCGCCATGCTGTTGGCGGTCGATAGAGGCATGTCGTATCGGGAGTACGCGGACAGTCTCAACGAGGACGGCAGCCTCGATGCCATGGACTCCCTCGAAGCCGCGCGGCGTACGACGGCGTTCGAGGTGCGTCAGCTCGCGGCGCTCGAGGCGAAGCACGGCTTCTCCTACGGCGCTTTCCTGAAGGTCTGCTACCCTGTGATCGCCCGGGCGGCGTACTTCACGCGCGAAGAGCTCGAAGGGTGGTTCGGGGATCGGCTGGTGACGTCCTCCGTGCGGACGGACGTGGCGTACAAGAACGGGCTGAGGTACCTCGTGCGTCTCAATTTCCTGCTCGTGGAGAACCGAGACGGCCACGAGGTCTTCACCATGCCGCCCAACCAGCGATGGCCGATGCGGGCATTGAGCGATCCGGAGGAAGCACTGCCGCCGGAAGTACCGCGCCGCGGCGCGCGGGAGCGTCTGTCGTTGGCGCTCGAGCGGGCGGGCCAAGGCGACTGGGACGCGGTGGGAGACCTGCTCTTGATGGAGGGGGACTACAAGAACGATCTGGACGACGTCTCCGCGGCTGCCGCGGTGTTCTTCTCGATGCTGATGCGAGCCGAGCTCGAGCGCGCCAGGGGGCCGGAACATGAGATGGCCGTCCTGGACGAGCTCGTGCGTCTGCACGACGAGCACCGGCACCTGTATTCGGGGCACGACAGCGCCACGGCGGAACCGGTCGCTCGAGCGCTCTTCAACAAGGGCTTTCGCCTGGGCGCGCTGGATCGCAGCGCCGAGGCGCTCGCGGTCTACGATGAGGTGGTCTCGCGCTACGGCCAGCGCCAGGAACCCGCCCTCGCAGAACGGGTCGCCAAAGCGCTCGTCAACAAGGGCTTTCGCCTGGGCGCGCTGGATCGCAGCGCCGAGGCGCTCGCGGTCTACGATGAGGTGGTCTCGCGCTACGGCCAGCGCCAGGAACCCGCCCTCGCAGAACAGGTCGCCAAAGCGCTCGTCAACAAGGGCTTTCGCCTGGGCGCGCTGGATCGCAGCGCCGAGGAGCTCGCGGTCTACGATGAGGTGGTCTCGCGCTACGGCCAGCGCCAGGAACCCGCCCTCGCAGAACCGGTCGCCACAGCGCTCGTCAACAAGGGCGTGAGCCTGGGCGCGCTGGATCGCAGCGCCGAGGCGATCGCGGTCTACGATGAGGTGGTCTCGCGCTACGGCCAGCGCCAGGAACCCGCCATCGCAGAACAGGTCGCCTCGGCGTTGGGCAGCAAGGGCTGGCGCGAGTACGAGCTCGGCCGCTACGACGACTCCGTCGTCAGCAGCCGGGCCGCTCTCGAGCGCAACCCGAAAGCGACGTTTGCTCGCTGCAACCTGGCGCTGGCGCTGCTCCACCTCGGCGAGATCGAGGCCGCGAAGGACGCGTATGCAGAGGCCGCGCGGGAAATCGCGGCCGTCGAGGACCTCGACCGGCTGGCGTTGACGGACCTCGACGACGCGATCGCCCGCCGGCCCGAGCTGGGGGGCGCGGACGAGATACGAGCGATGCTCGTCGAGCGTCGCGAGGCGCTGGCGCGTCGGCATTCCGCGGCGGATTGAGCTTGCCACGTCAGCGTAAAGTCACGTGCGCAGCGGTTGCGCTCATGACGC
>DASWIG010000264.1:0-21784 GCA_036397835.1 Thermoanaerobaculia bacterium | reverse complement strand
GCGCGGCCAGGAGCGCCGGAAGTCCAGCACCTTGTAGGCCACCACCCCGTCGAGCGCCTCGAACCTGTCGAAACGATCATGGAGCGTGAAGGCCCCGACCGAGCGTTCGTGCATCTGTGCGAGAAGCTCGGCGAGGAAGTGCTCGAGCGACCAGTGGAACCCCACCGCGAAGAAGGAGTAGATGAAGTCGTAGGGCCCGGAAAGACGCTCGAAAGAGGCCTCCAGCTCGACGGCATCGAAGATCTCGAACGCTTCGACGCCGTTGAAGCGCAAGATGGTCTCGAGGGCGTCGAAGTCGCCGCAAAAGGAATCGTCGAATCGGGGTCCGGCCCTGGTGAAGCGGGTGGAGCGGCCGGTGCTCTCGTAGAGGTGGAAAGGAACCTGCTCCCATCCCAGCTTCTTCTTGAAGAAGACGACGGAGCGCCCCATGCCCGGACCGACGTCGAGCACCGCGGAGGGCGTCTCCAGGTTCTCCAGGAAGGGAGCCAGGGCCTCGTACTCTCCCCAGCACAGGCCGTTCTGGTTGAGCTCCCAGAACCGTCGCGACCGTTCGTCCGCCGACAGGTGGAACTGCGGCGAGATGCGCTTGATCGCCGCGACCAGCTCGGGGGTCAACGGCGGCGCGCGGAAGAGGAGGTCGCGGCTGGCCAGGTACGGATCGAGCTCGCGCCAGGAGTGTCCGAGCTTGAGCTTCTTGCGGGCGATCGTCCGCAGACGGTTGAAGACTCGATTCACGGCAGGATCCTGGTCGCCCCGCGTCCACGCGGCGGACCGTCCCGGCGCGGGGGCCAGGACGGTCCACGGCTACCGCCGGCAGCGGGCCTACGGACAGGTGTCGAACGCGGCGGTGTCGAGGATGGGCTCGAAGGGCGTGCCGAGCTCGTTCTGGTAGGTGCGGACCTGCCCGCTCCGGGTGTCGGTGACGGTGAGCGTCACCTCGACGTTGGTCAGCCCGGCGGCGAACACCCAGAAGGCGTTGAAGCCGGGCTGGTTGCAGGCGTTGAGCACCTTGACCAGGAGCTCCGTGTTGTTGGCGCTGAAGAACCAGAACTCGCCGGAGTCGTCGCCCGGCAGCACGACGTGGCCCATGCCCTCGTTGGCGTCGAAGTCCGCCCACTCCACCTCGACGCGGAAGCGCCCGTCGTTGAGGCAGAGGACCGTGTCGCTCGGCTGGCAGGGGGGAGCGATGATCTCCACGAGCTCGATCTCCTCGTCCTTGACAAGGCCGACGCCGTAGGCGTACCACTTCTCGCTGAAGTCGTCGGGGTCGAGCGCCGAGCCCTCCTCGACGTAGAGGAGCTCGTCGAAGCTGCCGAAGGGCACGTCGAGGCTCTCGTCGAGGCTCACCACCTCGCCGATGTCCTGGGCCACGCCCGGAGCGTTTTCCTGGAAGAAACGGGCGCCGATCAAGGGAGTCCCCGGCATCACGATCCCGGGCTCGGCGCCGCCGACTCCGGCTCTCCAGCCTCCCTCGTGACCGACGATCTCCCCGTCCTCGTAATCGTCGACGTCCTCGCCGAAGTACCACAGGTCGCCGGTCTCGCGGCAAATCGCGAAGAAGTTGCGCGAGACCTCGACGAGCTCGCCGTCCTCGCTCTCGCGCTCCTCGACGACGCGGGTCCGGACGCCGTCGACGACCTGCGTATCGGTGGTGACGGTGATCGTGGCCGCGACCTCCACCATCTCGCCCTCGTCGTCCTCCTCTTCGCCTTCGAGGACGAGGGCGTAGCCCGGCCACAGCGGGAAGTAGGGGTTGTTGCCGGCGCTGGCGAAGGTACAGCGATTCCGGTCGAAGGTCGAGGTGAACTCGGGATCGTGGGCGGCGGCCAGACTCGGGAGGATCAGCGCCGTCACCAGGGCGGCGAGGATCACCGTGCCGGGTTTCGGGAAGGAAAAATGCGTCATGACGACTCCTTTCTGAAGCGATGAATGGCGATTTCAGCTCTGATGAGTCCCCGGACGCGGGAATCCTTCGCGCAATTCGCGAAACACTTCGCGGCCCGTCACGGCCGCTCGATCAGGAGCGCGCCCTCTTCGAGCCGATACGTCAGGTTGCTGCCGCGCACCATGACCGCCACCGCCTGCCGCGGCGTCAGCCCTGCGAGCGGGGCGTGCAGCTCGGTCTCGGCGGCCAGGGCGGCCAGGGCGTCGTCGGCGAAGCGCAGCTCCCAGCCGCCCTCGCGCGCCGCCCAGTCCAGCAGGTCGGCGAGCGACCGGCCGGCGGCGTCGAAGCCGGGGGCGATCTCGAGCACCCAATCCCAGGGCGCCCCGTAGCGCGCCACGGCGGCGCGCGTCAGGGTGCCGTCGGCGTCCATCCGCAGCTCGGTGCCGGCCGCGGCGGTGTGCGACGCGCCGTCACGCCTCAGCTCCACGGAGCCCTCGCGCACCTGCACGAGGAGACCGTCGCCCTGCACCAGGCGCACCTCGAACTGCGTTCCGACGTCACGGGCCACCCCGAGGGGCGTACGCACCTCGAAGGAGCCGGCGGCGCCCGCCGGGCCGGAGTCCACGTACGCGGCGCCGCGCTCGAGCGCCAGCGCCGAGCCCGAGACGAGGCGCGCTCGGGTGTCCGCGTCGAGCCGCACCGAATGGCCGCTGGCCATCCTGAGGGCGACGCGTCCGTCCGCGGTCTCGACCAGGGAGCCGGGGCGCAGCGCGTCGCCGGCACCGGGCGCCGGTACCATCGTCACGCCTCCGGTCCTCGCCGCGAGCGTCGCCGCCGGCGTGACCTGGAGCCACTGCCAGAGCACCGCTCCTACGACCATCACGACCACGGCGGCGGCGAGCCAGCCGCCGGCCTGCACGGAGGTCTTCCGGCGCCGGTGCGCCCATACCTGGCGCCGCCATTCGGCGCGCGCCGCCTCGCGGGCGGCGCCGTCGTCCGCCACGGCAGGCCGCGGCCCGGCGAGGCGCAGCAGGCGCGCCACGTCGTCGCCGGCGGCGAAACGGTCTTGATGGCTTGCGGGTCCGTCGTGAATTGGGCTCATAGCGGGCTCCTTACCGCGAGACGACTGTGGCTCTTGATAGTCGCCTTTCTGACGGGTGCCTCCCTGACTGGCTCGCCGACGCGTAGCTCTCGCGAAAGGCCAGCCGGGCCCGGGTCAGGAGCGACTCCGCGGCCTTGGGCGCGAGCTCCAGCCGGCGGGCGATCTCCTTCACCGGGAGGCCGTCGAGATACTTCCATTCCAGAGCGTGGCCGTAATGGGATGGGAGGCGATCCAGGACCTCATGGACGAGCCGGGCGATCTGCTCTCGCCCCACCGTCTCCTCCGGGCTCGCCGGATTGGCTCCGGCGGCGTCGAGGGCGGCGCGCACCTCCGGCGCCTCCTCGCGGAGCTCGCCGGGCTCCGGCGCGCGCCGCCGCCGCTGGTGGTGACGATGGATCTCGTTGCGGCAGATGGTGAAGACCCACCCCGCCAGCGGCGCCTCGCCCCGATACTTGGCGAGGTGGGCGATGGCCTTGCAGACCGCCGCCTGCACCAGCTCGCGCGACTCGTCGGCGTCCCGGAGGCGGGACAGCGCGAAACGGTAGAGGCGCGGGTAGTGCTCGTCGAAGAAGCTCTCGAAGGCGCTCTCGTCGCCGTCGAGAATTCTGCGCACGAGGGCGCGGTCGCCGAGGTGATTCGGGTCGGGATCTTCAGAGACCATCCGCATACCTGGAGAGAGTCCCGAGCAGGGGAAATCCTTCGCGTGGCGCGCGGACTGAAGCCTACCTGCCCCAGACAGGCTCGGCGAAGGATTTCTCGGCCCGCGGACTCATCTCCAAGAGGACCCCTTGCGCACAGAAAGGAGAAACCCATGACCAAGACCGACCCGAGCGCGAGCCGGCGGACCCCGCGCGCGGCCGCCGGCGTGGCTCTGGCGATCGCCGTGGCGCTCGCCGCCGGCGGCGCGGCCGGTGCCGACGAAGGCAAGTGGATCTTGCGGATCGAGCCGATGCTCATGGACGCCTACGGCCACGACCAGCACGTGCTGACCATCCACGAGATCGACCGCGGCGCGACGCCCCAGGTGGATACCAAGACCCCCGTCAACCTCGATACCGGCGCCGACGTCGCCTACCACGCCGAATTCATCTACAAGTGGAAACAGTGGGGCCTGGGCACCGACTTCTTCTGGTTCAATACCCAGCAGGGCAGGGAGAGCCGCAGCGCCGCCGCCGGCGCGCCCGGCGACGCGGTCGTGTTCGCGGTCGCGGACCGCAGCTTCACGTCCACCGGCCCCGGCGAGGTCCTGTATTTCAGCATCCTCGGGGACACCGACCTCATCGCCTGGACCGCCGACCTCTACGCCATGCGGACCCTGGCCGAGACGCCGGAGAGCGCCATCCACCTGCGGCTCGGCGTGCGGGTCGCCGACTTCGACAACGACTTCCACGCCGCCGCCGGCATCCGGGACGCCTTCGGATCGCTGGTCGACGCCTCGTCGAACTACGGCCTTATGCCCGGCCCGCTGGTCGGCCTGGCCGGCGAGGTCCGCCGCGGCAAGCACCTTTTCGAGGGCTATCTCGCCCAGTCCGTGGTCCTCGCCGACGCGGAGCTCTCCGGCATGACCAGCGACTTCACCGGGTCCGCGGAGACGCCGTCGGTCTTCAACCAGGAGGTCTTCCACAAGGTCCAGGACGTCGCCATCCCGATCACGGACATCCGCCTCCGGTGGACCTACGGCGTGACCGAGCGCATATCCCTGGGCCTGGGCGCCCACTCCTCGGTGTGGTGGGACGTGCCGGTGCCGCCGGGCGTGATTCCGGGACCGGGAGGCAACGAGGCCTTCCTCGAGAACACCATCGTCTACCTGGGCTGGCTGGGCTCCGTCGGGATCACGTTCTGAGGCCTACTCGCCGACGCGGAGGAGGACGACGTCCTTGCGCGACAGGCGCGTCGAGTAGACGATCTCGATGCGCCGGCGCAAGGCCTCGGGAAGGTCGCGCAGGACCTCCTCGTTGGTGAGCACGTACGTGTCGGCCGAGTCGGCTGCGGCCAGCCTCGCCGCCAGCTCGCCTTCGTCGGCGAGCTCCTCGAGGTACACGCCGCCCGAGTAGAAGTTGACCGATTTCGGCACGTGGCGCACGTCGAGGGCGAGCACCTGGCGGCCGGCGGAGCGCGACGCGGCCGTCTCCTCGCGCACCACCCGCGCCAGCTCCCGGCCTGACTTGTCCGCGTCGAGCGGCGGGTAGACGAAGGTGACCGCGGCCACCATCGTCACCGCCATGGCGCCGGCGGTGCGGTAGACCGCGGGCAGCGCCCGCCCGGAGGCCGCGGCGGCCGCGACGGCGAGGCCCCCGAGCAGGAGCACGGCGCCGAGGCCCCAGGCCGGCGCCACGAGGGCGTCATCGAGCTTGCGGACGGCCAGCGGGGCGGCGATCCCGCCGGCGACCAGGATCGCCGCCACGATCCCCAGCGGCACGGTGACCCACCGCGGCCCCGGCACCGCGCCGCGGGCTCCGTCCCCCGCCGGCCACCAGCCCGCGAGGGCCCCGACCAGCCGCGCCGTCAGCAGCGCGAACGCCGGCACCGCCGGCAGCACGTAGAGGTCGCGTTTCTCGGTCGAGACCGAGAAGAACAGCACCACGAAAACGGCCCAGGTCATAAGGAAGCGGTCGTCGCCCTCCCGGCGCCGGCGCCAGGCGAGCAGGAAGGCGCCGAAGACCAGGAAGCTCCACGGCAGCAACGCGTACGGGAGGACGGTGGCGTAGTACCAGAACGGCTGCGCGTGGTGCATGCCGTGGACGGCGCGGTCGACGAAGTGCTCGCGCAGGGCTCCCCACACGGAGTACTCGCCGCCCCAGATCATGGTCGCCACCACCCAGGGGGCGAGGACCGCGACGAAGGCCGCCGGACCCGAGAAGGGGGCGAACCGGCGCCAGCTCCCCAGGTCGCGGTCGAGCGCGAGGGTGAGGAGGGCGACGCCGAGGGGCAGCAACACGCCCACCGGCCCCTTGGCCAGCACCGCCAGGCCGGCCGCGGCCCAGAACAGGAGCCCGGCCCGGCGCCCGCCGGTGCCGGCGCGGAAGGACTCGAAGGCGCTCAGGGCGACGAGGACGAAGAAGCAGAGCAACGAATCGATCTGCGCCCAGCGCGCCTTGTCCCAGAACATGTGGGTGGTGGCGAGCATCGCCCCGGCGAGGGCGCCCGTCCGCGGGCCTGAAATGCGGCGGCCGAGGCGTACCGTGAGGTAGACGGAGCCGAGCGCGGCGAGCACCGACGGCAGCCGCGCCGTCACCGACGTGACCTCGCCCAGGGGCAACGAGAAGAGCGCGATCAGCCAGAAGAAGAGCGGCGGCTTGTGGGTGTTCACCTCCCCATTGACGTGGGGCACGAGCCAGTGGCCGTCGCTGAGCATCTCGCGCGCCCCTTCGCCGAAGAAAGGCTCGTCGGGGGCCCACAGGTCGTAGCCCCAGAGGTTCCAGGAGAAGAGGAGAGCGGAGAAGAGCAGGACCCACCGCGTCTTCACGGCGTCGTCGGCGCGCATTCTCGTTTCTCCGGGCCACCGCCGGCGCGGTCGGGGACCCAGCGCTCGAGCCAGTATTGCAGGACGATCAGGGCCCAGAGGGGCCGCGCGTGGTTGGCCTTGCCGGAGCGGTGCGCCGCCAGCAGGGCCTGGACGCCGCCGGGGTCGAGCAGCTCCTGGCGGGCCAGGCGCCGCGGCTCCAGCAGGCGATCCACCTCGGCGCGCAGCGCGCCGTCGATCCAGCCCGCCACCGGCACGCTCAGCCCCCGCTTGCGGCGGTACACGGCGGCCCGTGGCAGCCAGTCCGCCGCCACCTCCTTGAGCAGCCACTTGGTGGTCAGCCCTCGTATCTTGTGGCGCTCGGCGAGCGAGAGGGCGAAGGCCGAGAGGTCGCGGTCGAGGAACGGGGCGCGCGCTTCGAGCGAGTTGAGCATGGTCGCGCGATCGTTCTTGACCAGGAGACCGTCGCGCAGGTAGGTGCAGTAGTCGAACAGCATGACGCCGGCCACGTCGTCGCAGGCCGCGGCCGGCGGCAAGGGCTGGCGCGGCAGTCCGTTCATCACCAGACCGGACGCGCCGACGCCGAACCAGGCCAGGTGACGCTCGAGGCAGGGCTTTTCGGCGGCGGCGAGGAAGCGCTTGACGAGGAACTCCAAGGTGACCTTGCGCCGCGACGCCGGCAGCCGCCCGGCGCCGGCGACGAGCAGCCGGCGCAGCCAGGGCGGCAGCGCCGCCACCCGCGGCGCCAGGCGATGGCCGAGGTAGGTGGGATAGCCGCCGAAGAGCTCGTCGGCGCCCTCCCCGCTGAGCACCACGGTCACGTGCCGGCGGGCCTCGCGGGCGAGCAGGTAGGTCGGCAGGATGGCCGGATCGGCCAGCGGCTCGGCCAGGGCACCGGTCACCGCCGCCAGCGCTTCGCCGAGGGCCCGCTCGTCCACCAGCACCTCGTGGTGGCGGCTGCCCAGGCGCCGGGCGCAAATCGCCGCCCAATCGCTCTCGTCGTAGGAGTGCTCCGCAAAGCGGGCGACGAACGTGTGCATCGGCTCGCCCCCGGCTTCGCGAGAGGCGAGGACGGCGAGCAGCGACGAGTCGACGCCGCCGCTCACGAAGACGCCCACCGGGACGTCGGCGATCATCTGCTTGCGGACCGCGCAGCGCAGCAGCGACTCCAGGCCGCGGATGGCCGCGGCGCCCTCGAGGTCCGCCGCGGCGATGCGCTCCGGCCACCAGTAGCGCGTCACCTCGTCGCGCCCGGCCGCGAGACGCGCGTAGGTGCCCGCCTCGATCTTGTGGACGTCGCGAAAGCCCGTCCGCGGCTCGGGCACGTAGCCCAGGCTCAGGTATTGCGACACCGCGGTCTCGTCGATCTCGCGCGAGATGCCCGGGTGGAGGAGCAGGGTTTGCACCTCCGAAGCGAACCACAGCTCGCCGCCGGCGCGGCAGTAGAAGAGGGGCTTCTCGCCGGCGCGGTCGCGGGCGAGGATCAGGGCTCCGGCGCCCTCGTCCCAGATCGCGACGGCGAACATGCCGTCGAGCTCGGCGAGCCCTTCGCCTCCCCGGTCCAGGTAGAGCGGCAGGATGACCTCGACGTCCGAACGCGACCGGTAGGGATAGTCGCGGTACCGGCGCCGAAGATCCCGGGCGTTGTAGATCTCGCCGTTGCAGGCCATCCGGACCCCGCCCCCGGGGTCGACGAAGGGCTGGTCGGCCTGCTCGCGCAGGTCCACGACGCGCAGCCGCTCGCAGCCGATCGCGGCGCGCGGCCCGACCGCCACGCCGTGACCGTCCGGACCCCGGTGCCGGAGCGATTTCCCCATGGCATCCAGCAGCCAGGGGTGAGCGAGGGGCTTATCGCTCAGAGCGACCATGCCGTAGATGCCACACACGGGAGCCTCTCCTTCAGGCGAACGACCGTAGCCTTTCACACCTTGAAGTGTCCGCGGGCCGGAGAATCCTTCGATCTTTCTCCTCAGGGCGCCGAGAGCTGGTACGATTTGCGAACGCCCCCGTCGCCACGAGACCGCTGATGTCGCCGTCCACCCTCTTGCGCGCCGTCGCCTCCTGGCTCGCCCTCGGCGCGCTGGCGTGGAGCGCCTCGGCCTTGGCCGGCGGAGCTCTGCGAGGGCTCTCGCTCACCGAGGCGCTGCTGGCGCTCCGGGAGCGCGGGCTGAAGATCGCCTTCACGAGCGAGGTCGTGAGGCCCGAGATGCGGGTCGACGCCGAGCCCACGGCGGCGACGCCGGCCGCGATCCTCGACGAGATCCTGCGCCCCCACGGCCTCGTGGCCGAGGCCGGACCGGGCGGCCTGTTCGTGGTGGTGCCGCGGCCGCCGGCCGACCTGGGCCGCGGTCTGCGCGGCGTCGTCCGCGACCGCCGCGCCTCGGCCCCCCTCGCCGGCGTGCGCGTGCTCGTGCTCGGTGCGCGGTGGGAGAGCGTCAGCGGCGACGACGGCGCCTTCGCGATGCCGGACGTCGCCCCGGGGACGTACGACGTCGAGGCGCGGCGGCCGGGCTTCGTCGTCGAGCGCCTGGAGGACGTCGAGGTCGCCGGCGGAGCGGCCAGGGACGTCGCGTTCGCCCTCGAGCCGGCGCCGATCGCCCTCGACGAGATCGTCGTCACGCCCAGCCTGGTGACCCTGCTGCGCACCGACCCGGTGGCGGCGATGGCCTTCGACCGCGACGAGATCCTCGCCCTGCCCCACCTCGGCGGCGACCTCTTCCGGGCGTTGTCGCTGGTGCCCGGTATCTCGGGCAACGAGCTCTCCGCCGAGTTCCACGTGCGCGGCGGGCGCACCGACGAAGTGCTGGTGATGCTCGACAACGTCGAGCTCTTCGAGCCCTTCCACCTGCGCGACTTCAACAACGCCCTGAGCCTCGTCCCGCCGCAGGCGATCGCCGGCGTCGACCTGATGCTCGGCGGCTTCCCCGCCCAGTACGGCGACCGCATGGGCGGCGTGCTCGAGATGAACACCGTGCGTCCCGAGGCGGACGTACGCACCCGCCTCGGCCTCAGCGTGCTCAATGCCCAGGCCGGCAATTCGGGGGGCTTCGCCGCAGGCCGCGGGCGCTGGCTCGCGGTGGCGCGGCGCGGCTCCCTCGACCTGGCGTCGGACTATCTCGCCGACGAGGAGCGGCCCCGCTACTGGGACGCCTTCGCCAAGGTCGAGCGCCAGCTCGGCTCGCGCCACACGCTCGGCGCCCGGGCCCTCCACGCCGACGACCGTCTCGACTTCAACGTCGCCGAGCGCGGAGGGGATTCCGAGGACGTCGCGACGGACTACGGCAACTCCTACGTGTGGCTGACCCACCAGGCCCTGCTGGGCTCCCGGCTCCTCGCCGACGCCGCGGTCTCCTTCGGCCGCGTCGACCGCGACCGCCGCTCCATGGAGAACGAGGACGAGGACCAGAGCTTCCTGGTGGACGACGAGCGCGTGCTCGAGGTGGCGGGCGTCAAGCAGGACTGGCTCTTCCAGGCCCACGGCCGCCACAGCCTGAAGTGGGGCTTCGAGGCTCGCCGGTTGGAGGCCGAGTACGACTACCTGAGCGTGCGCATGCTCGAGGACCCCCTGGACGACATCCGCACCGACCCGCGCGATGGCTCCACCGTGTTCCGCGAACGCCTGAGCAGCGACCAGTACGCCGTCTACCTGGCCGACCGCACCCGCCTGGCGGAGCCGCTGACCGCGGAGCTGGGCCTGCGCTACGACGAGCAGACCTTGACCCGCGACCGCAACCTGGGGCCCCGGATCAACCTCGTCTACGCCCTCGGCGAGCGGAGCACGCTGCGCGCCGCATGGGGCCACTACTACCAGAGCCAGCGCCTCTACGAGCTCGAAGTGGCCGACGGCCGGACCGTGCTGTCGCGCGCCGAGCTCACCGAGGACTACGTGCTCGGCTACGAGCACCTCTTCGCGGGCGGCGCGACGGTGCGGCTCAACCTGTACCACCGCGACGTCGTGCGCCCGCGGGCGCGCTACGAGAACGTCCTCGAGCCCGTCAGCCCGTTCCCCGAGGTCGAGCCCGACCGGGTGCTCGTCGATCCGCGGCGCAGCAGGGCGGCGGGCGTGGAGGTCTTCCTGCGCGGCCGCGGCGGGCCGCAGCTCGACTGGTGGGCGAGCTACGTCTGGTCCCGCACCGAAGACGAGATCGACGGCCGCGACGTGCCGCGCCTCTTCGACCAGCCCCATGCCGCCAACGTCAACCTGCACTGGCGGGTGAGCCCGCGCTGGACGATCGACCTCGCCTGGCGCTACCACACCGGCTGGCCGACGACGGCTTTCGCCGGCGCCCTCGAGGAGAACGATGAAGGCGAGCTCGAGCCGGTGGTGGTCTTCGGTCCCCTGAACGGCGAGCGGCTGCCCGACTACCACCGGCTGGACCTGCGGGCCAGCCGCCGCTGGCAGCTCAGGAGGGGCGTCGTGACCTTCTACGTGGAGCTCCAGAACCTCTACGACCGCGAGAACGCCTCCGGCTTCGACGCCGACGTCGATCTCGAGGTCGCAGGCGGCGGCGAGGTCACGGCGGTCTCGCCGCGGGAGACCTGGGGAGGCATCCTGCCCTCGTTCGGGATCGACTGGGAGTTCTGAGAACGTCGGACGTGGTGAGGAGCACGTTCAGAGGACGCATCGGTGGATCGAGTCGAGCCGACGGCTGCAAATCCCCCCTAACCCCCCTTTCCTAAAGGGGGAACCGGAAGGCTCGGAGTCGCGCTGACCTGATTTTACGGCTTCAGTGATCTGGTAGATCACCCAATCGACTCTATGAAGGACATCGGCATTCGAAAAGCGGATAACCCGCAGGTCCAGTTGTTCCAAGACCCTGTCCCGATAGTCATCTCTTTCCGCGTGATCCTCTTCGAGATGCTGACGTCCGTCCACTTCGATCACGAGACCGGCCTTGTGGCCCTGGTCGCGACGTCACCTTCGTGACGCTGAAGTTGTTGTAGGTGCGTCCGAGAACAGCTCACGGACCCGCGGCTTGACGACCTTGCCCATGGCGTTGCGCGGCAGCTCGTCGACGGCCACCAGACGTCCCGGCAGCTTGAAGGAGGCCAGGCGCTCGCGCGCCCAGTCGCGCAGCTCCTCGAGCTTGAGCGCGCGGCCCGCCGCGAGCACCACCGCCGCCGACACCCGCTCGCCCCAGTCGGCGTCGGCCACGCCTACCACCGCGCACTCGGCGATCGCCGGATGGGCGCCGAGCACCGCCTCGATCTCGAGCGCCGAGACCTTCTCGCCCCCGGTCTTGATGATGTCGACGCTCTGGCGGCCGAGGATGCGGTAGACGCCGGCCGCGCGCACCGCCACGTCGCCGGTGCGGAACCAGCCGCCGCGAAACGCCTCGCGCGTCGCCTCGGGACGCCCCAGGTACTCCATGAACACAGTGGGTCCGCGCACCTCGATCTCGCCGGCGACGCCGTCGCCGACCGGCTCGCCGCGCTCGTCCACGAGCCGCACGTCGACGCCGGGCAGCGGACGTCCGACGGCGCCCGGCACGCGCTCCCCGTGCAGGGGATTGGCGAGAGCCATGCCGATCTCCGTCATGCCGTAGCGCTCGAGCAGCACGTGGCCGGTGATCTGGCGCCATCTCTCCAGCACCTCGACCGGCAGCGCCGCCGAGCCCGACACCGTCAGCCGCAGGCGCGCCGCCGCCGCCGACATCGCCTGCCGGCGCTCCGGCGACGCCTGCTCCCAGGCGGCGATGAGCCGCCGGTAGATGGTGGGCACCGCCATCAGCAAGGTGGCGCGGCCGGCGACCAGACGGCGCCAGACGTCCTCGGCGTCGAAGCGCGGCAGGACCTCGCAGCGCGCCCCCGTCCACAGGGCGCAGGCCAGGACGTTGACGATGCCGTGCAAGTGGTGGAGCGGCAGCAGCTCGAGGATGGCGTCGCCGGCCGTCCACTCCCAGGCTTCGACCAGGCTCTCGACCTGGGCCCGGACGTTGCCGTGGGTGAGGACGGCGCCCTTCGGACGTCCGGTGGTGCCGCTGGTGTAGAGCACCATGGCGCCGCGCTCGGGCGCGACGTCCGGGAACGCCCCGGCCCTTCCCGCGAGCGCTTCGCAGGTCGTGAAGAACGGAATCCCCCGCGCCGCCGCCGGCGGGCGCAGGCGCTCGGCGAGGTCCGGCGAGGCGACGGCGGCGGCGGCGCCTGAGTCGTCGAGGGCGTACTCGAGCTCCGGCGGCGGGTGGGCGAGGGCCAGCGGCACGGCGACGCCGCCGGCGCGCCAGATCCCCCACTGGAGCGCCACCCACTCGAAGCTCGGCGCCGCCAGGAAGGCCACGCGGGCGCCGCCCAAGTCGCCGCGCCCGGCGAGCAGACGCGCGCCGGCGCGCTCGGCGGCGTCGAGCAGCTCGCGGTAGGTCACCTCGCCGCGCTCGTCGTCGACGAGGGCGACGCGGGCGTCGTGGCGGCGGGCGCGCTCGAAGAGGGGAAGGAGCCGGGGCATGCCGGAGAGCGACTCTACCCCATGACACTGGGAGGGCCTGAGGCCGACGGGGAACCCTGACTTGGTACAGCGTTCCGCAAGCGTCCGCAGCGCCGCGTCGCTCATCCCCGCGGGGTATACTGGCCGACTTGGTGATGATCGACCGCGACCCGACCCGAGTCCCGCTGGCGCTCCCGCCGGCGGGCGTCCCGGAGAGCTCGCCATGAAAACTTTCCTTGCCTTCCTTCTCGCCGCGTCCCCGCTGCTGGCGCAGCCCGCGGCCGACCCGCGGATCGAAAGCCGCGTCGACGCCCTCCTCGCGCGCATGACCCTCGAGGAGAAAGTCGGACAGCTCAACCAGTACAGCGCCCGCTTCGACGTGACCGGGCCGGCGCAGATGCAGGGCGACCGCCGTGAGCACCTCGTCAGCGGACGGGTCGGCTCGATGCTCAACGTCACCGGCGCCGAGGCCACCCGGCAGTACCAGGAGATCGCGGTGACGAGCCGGCTCGGCATCCCGCTGATCTTCGGCTTCGACGTCATCCACGGCTACAAGACCTCGTTCCCCATCCCGCTCGCGGAGGCCGCGAGCTGGGACCTCGAGGCCGTCGAGACGTCGGCCCGCATCGCCGCCGCCGAGGCCGCCGCGGCCGGCCTCCACTGGACCTTCGCGCCGATGGTGGACGTCGCCCGCGACGCCCGCTGGGGACGCATCATGGAAGGCGCCGGCGAGGACCCCTACCTCGGCTCGCTCGTCGCCGCCGCCCGCGTCCGCGGCTTCCAGGGCGGCGACCTCGCCGCCGTCGACACCATCGCCGCCTGCGCCAAGCACTACGCGGCCTACGGCCTCGCCGAGGCCGGCCGCGACTACAACACCGTCGACCTCTCCGAGTCGACCCTGCGCAACGTCGTCTTGCCGCCGTTCCACGCCGCGGTCGAGGCCGGCGTCGCCACCCTGATGAATTCGTTCAACGAGATCGGCGGCACCCCCGCCACCGCCAGCCGTCACCTCCAGCGGACGATCCTCAAAGGCGAATGGGGGTTCGACGGCTTCGTCGTCTCCGACTGGGGCTCGATCGGCGAGCTGGTGCCCCACGGCGTGGCCGCCGGCGCCCGCCACGCCGCGCTCCTCGCCCTCACCGCCGGCAGCGACATGGACATGGAGTCCGGCGCCTACCTCGCCCACCTCGCCGCCCTCGTCGAGGCCGGCGAGGTCGACGCCGCCCTCGTCGACGACGCGGTGCGGCGGGTGCTGCGCGTCAAGCACCGCCTCGGCCTGTTCGAGGATCCCTACCGCTACTCCGATCCCGAGCGCGAGAAGCGCGTGCTGCTCGCCGAGCCGCACCTCGCCGCCGCCCGCGACGTCGCCCGCAAGTCCATCGTCCTATTGAAGAACGAGGGCCTGCTGCCCCTCGCCAAGGATCTCGGCACCATCGCCGTCATCGGTCCGCTGGCCGCCGACAAGGACTCCCCCCTCGGCAACTGGCGCGGACGGGCGGACGCCGGCTCCGCCGTCTCGCTCCTGGAGGGAATCCAGGCCGCCGTGGGGCCGGGCGTCACCGTGCGCCACGCCGAAGGCGCCCCGCTGGTCGTGGGGCAGAGCAGCGGCTTCGCCGGGCTGAAATTCAACACCGGCGACCGCTCCGGCTTCGCCGAGGCCGTGGAGGCCGCCCGCGGCGCCGACGTGGTGGTCTTCGCCTTCGGCGAGGTGGGCTACCAGACCGGCGAGGGCCGCAGCCAGGTCGACGTCGGCCTCAAAGGCGTGCAAGAGGACCTGCTGCGCGCGATCCTGGAGGTCAACGGGAAGGTCGTCGGCGTGATGATGAACGGGCGTCCCCTGACCATCGGCGCCGTGGCCGAGAGCGTCGCCGCGCTGGTCGAGGCCTGGCACCTCGGCTCGCAGGCCGGTCACGCGATCGCCGACGTCCTCTTCGGCGACCACAACCCGTCCGGCAAGCTGCCGGTCTCCTTCCCTCGCCACGTGGGCCAGGAACCGCTCTACTACAACCACAAGAACACCGGACGACCCGGGCCGTCGCCGATGGTCTTCTGGTCGCACTACGCCGACGTCCCCAACACGCCCCTCTTCCCCTTCGGCCACGGCCTCAGCTACACGACCTTCAGCTATTCCGAGCCGCGCCTCTCCGCCGAGGAGATCGAGCGCGGCGGCGAGCTGCGAGTCGAGGTCACGGTGACCAACACCGGCGAGCGCGCCGGCTCCGAGGTGGCGCAGCTCTACGTGCGCGACCTCGTCGGCTCCACGACCCGTCCCGTCAAGGAGCTCAAGGGCTTCCGCAAGGTCGATCTCGCCCCCGACGAGGCGCGGACCGTGACCTTCACCCTCCGCGCCGACGACCTGGCCTTCCACACCGCGAGCGGCACGTGGGAGGCGGAGCCGGGCGAATTCCAGGTCTTCGTGGGCACCAGCTCGGCGGACGTCAAGTCGGCGAAGTTCCGTCTGCGCTGAGAACGACGCCTGTCGAGGGGCGTCCGCGCACGCGCGAGGCAGCGACCGTGACCTTGAGGAGGGCCTGGCGTCGGCCGGGGCGTCCGCGCACGCGCGAGGCAGCGAGGCGAGGCCTGTAATGGAACCAACCGGCGGACGTTTACGTCTGCGTAGGGAGAGTTGATCGAGAAAGGACACCCCATGCGCAACGACCTCCGCTCGGCCCTCCGCATGCTCGTCAAGAACCCCGGCTTCACGATCGCCGCCGTCCTCACCATGGCGATCGGCATCGGCCTGAACTCCGCCGTCTTCAGCGTCGTCAACGCCGTGCTCTTCCGGCCGCTGCCGGTCGAGGCGCCCGAAGAGCTCGTCAACGTCTACACGGTGACGCCCAACGAGTTTCTGAGCCACCTCCCCTGGGCCTATCCCGACTTCGAGGACCTGCGCGCCCAGAACGCCAGCTTCTCCGACGTCATGGCCTACTCCTTCACTCCCGTGGCGCTCGAGCACGCGGGCGAGAGCGAGCTCATCTTCGCCGAGACGGTGACCGGCAACTACTTCGACGCCCTCGGCGTGCGGCCCGTGGTCGGCCGGGCCTTCACCCCCGACGACGACCGCCGCGGCGAGGCGCGCCAGGTGGCCGTCCTGAGCCATGCCTCGTGGCAGCGGCGCTTCGGCGGCGATCCCGGCGTCGTCGGCGCCGACGTGCGCCTCAACGGCCGCGTCTTCACGGTGCTGGGGGTGGCGCCCGAGGGCTTCAACGGGCTCATGCGCGGGCTCGCTCCCGAGCTCTGGCTGCCGTTCGAGAACATCCGCTCGTTCGATCTCGCGCTGGCCGGAGTGAACATCCAGGACGACGACGCCGGGCCGCAGCTCAACCGTCTCGACGACCGCGCGCGCCGCTGGCACTGGGTCTCGGCCCGTCTCGCCCCCGGCGTGACGCCCGAACAGGCCGCGGCCGAAGTCGCGACGCTCGGCGTCCGCCTCGCGCAGGAGTACCCGGACTCGAACGAGGATCGGGCTTTCACCGCGCTGCCGGCGAGCAGCGTGCGGGTGATGCCCGGCGTCGACCAGGTCCTCTACACCGCGTCCTTCGTCGTCATGGGCCTGGTGGCCTTGGTGCTGCTGATCGCCTGCGCCAACCTCGCCAACATGCTGCTCGCGCGCACCCTGTCGCGGCGCAAGGAGATCGCCACCCGGCTCGCCCTCGGCGCCAGCCGCGGACGCATCGCGCGTCAGCTCTTGGTCGAGGGGCTGGCGCTGGCGCTGTTGGGCGGCGCCCTGGGGTTGGCGCTGGCGCTGGCGTCCAACAAGGCGCTCGGCGTGCTCGAGCTGCCGCTGCCCGTTCAGCTCGTCCTCGACCTGGCCGTGGACGTCCGCGTGGTGGCGTTCACCTTCGCCATGGCGGCGCTGACGGCGGTCGTCTTCGGCATGGCGCCGGCGCGCGAGGCCACGCGCGCCGACCTCGCCGCGGCCCTCCACGAGGACGCCCGCGGCTCGATCGGCAGCGTCGGCCGTCGGCGCCTGCGCAACGCGCTCGTCGTCGCCCAGGTGGCGCTCTCGCTCCTGCTCCTGATCTGCGCCGGCCTGTCCGTGCGCAGCGCGCGCAACGCCCACTCGATCGACCCCGGCTTCAACCCCGCGGGCGTGGCCACGGCGCAGTTCTCGCCCTCTCTCCAGGGCTACGACCGGGCGCGCACCGAGGACTTCTACCGCCGTCTCGCCGAGCGTCTCGAGGGGCAGCCCGGCGTGCGCTCGGTGAGCTACGCGGCGTCGCTGCCGCTGACCTTCGAGATCCGCATCGAAGGCGTCGCCGCCGAAGGCAAGGACGCGGCGCCCACGGAGGAATGGCCGGTCGTCGACGTCGGCGACGTGGCGCCCGGCTACTTCGAGACGCTCGGGATCCCGGTCCTGCGCGGACGCGGCTTCAGCGAGCACGACACGGCCGACGCTCCGGGCGTCGCGGTGGTCAACGAGACGCTGGCCGCCCGCTTCTGGCCGGGCGAGGAGGCGCTCGGCAAGCGCCTGCGCGTGGACGGCGAGGAGCCCTACTTCGAGGTGGTGGGCGTGGCGCGCGACGGCAAGTACCGCACGCTCGGCGAGGACCCGCGTCCCTATCTCTACCGTCCGGTGGCACAGAACTTCAGCGACCGGCAGATCGTGCTGGTGCGCGGCGAGGGCGACGCCCGCGCGCTGCTGCCGTCGATCCGCCAGGCGGTGCGCGAGCTCGACGACAAGATGGCGATGACCGGCCTCGAGCCGCTCGAGCAGGCCATGAGCTCCTCGCTCCTGCTTCCCCGCTTCGGCGCGACGCTCTTCGGTCTCTTCGGCGTCATCGGGCTGCTGCTGGCGGCGGTGGGCCTCTACGGCGTGATGGCCTACGCGGTGAGCCAGCGCACCCACGAGATCGGCGTGCGCGTGGCCATGGGCGCCCGGCGCGTGGACGTGCTCGGGATGGTGGTGCGCCAGGGGCTCAAGCTGACCGCGGCCGGCGTCGTCCTCGGCGTCGCCGGCGCGGCGGTGGTGACGCGCAGCCTCGAGTCGGTGCTCTACGGCGTCAGCGCCACGGACGCCGTCACCTTCGCGGGCGTGTCACTCTTCCTGGTGGCGGTGGCGCTCGCGTCGTGTTACGTGCCGGCGCGGCGGGCGTCGCGGGTGGATCCGGTGGTGGCGTTGCGGTCGGAGTAGGATCAGGACGGGATCCCCGTGTCAGCCGCCCTACGGCGTGGTACGATGCGGGCGAGGAAAGAGCACGCCATGCGAACCCTGGTCCTCCAACTCGACGACGAGCTGATTCGGCATGCCGAGGTCTATTCGGCGAAGACGGGGAAGAGCCTGGCCGAACTGGTTGGGGACTACCTTGCCGCCTTCAGGGACGAGCCTCGCCGAGGAGCGTCGTTGGAATCGGAGCCGGCGACGGCCGCCGAGCGACGTGCCCAGCGTCAATACGGTCTGGCCGCCGAGTATCCCGGGGAGTTTGTCGTCCTGGTCGGGGAGGAAGTCGTACACCACTCCGCCGACCGTCAGTCGGCATTCGCGGCCTACGACCAGGCATTCGTCGACTTCCCCTCCGGGCATCCCGTCATCGTCGATCCCGCAAGGCGTCTGCGACGCCGTCCGGTGGTCCGGGGCCGCTCGCTCAAGCGGTCAGCTTGACATGCTGATTCAATCGGACGAGACCTTCCGCGTTGCCGGCTACCATCGGCTCAGGGCACCTCAAGACGCCAGCGAAGATCTGGCACAGGGTCCTATCGTCAACGTCGAAATCGAATTCGAACAGTGGCTCGGCGGTCAACCGCTGAAGGCAGAGGCTTTTCTCGACATCGGCGCGGACAACACCATGATCAGCAGCAGGTGGATTCGTGAGCAGGCTGAGAGAGTCTCCATCTCGACAGATACACCCAAGATCGGGCCAGATGGCTTGCTGATCGAGCAGGTCCACCTGACTATAGGTGGATTGCGCTTACCGTTGGGCGACTTCGATCGACCCATTGTCGTTGCCGAGCAGGAGGCAGGTTCCTCCGAAGTCCCGATCCGGATGCCGGGCCTTGAGGATCTCCTGCTGGGCCGGGACTTCATCACTCAACATGGCCTCCTGGTGGTCTTCGATGGCGCACGGCGAGCTTTTTCGATTCTGGCGCCTGTCGATCCAGCCAATCGCCAGCGCAGAGACAGGGTACTCGCCTCGTTGATCCTGTAACAGAAGACCGGGAGCCGATCCCGGAGCTGTGACGTCGATCATCCGGAGTTTCGCCGCAAGCAAGGCATGGACCGTCCGGGGACAGTCATGGTTTCTCTTGGTGCTCCGCCCACCACTCCCGGGCTAGCTGCTGAGCACTGGCGATCTCCTCCGGCGGCATCTCCTTGTCGAGCGACTCTCGATTCTTCCTGGCGTGGGTATCGCCGTTGGCGGCCGCGCAGCTCCCGAGCGTGGCGGAACACGGCGGCGGCGGCGAGGGGACGCTCGCCGGCGACGCGTTCGAGCCGCTGGGCGTCGGACTCGCCGAGGGCGCCGCTCCTCTGGCCCCAGACGAGGAGGTCGCCGTAGGACTAGATCGCCGTGCGCGATCTTGATTGGATTCTCTACAACTCGAATACACCATTCCTTCCGAATGTATCTCCGTTTCCGTAGGACCTCGCATTCGAAGTATTCAGTGAATCGATATTCCTTCATGTCCGGGGCTCGACGTTCCTTCCTTACCCGCTGAAGCGTTAGCGTTCCGGAGTGGCCTCTGCAGGCGCCCTCGTGACGTGCTTCGCTCCAGCGGCGCCGGGCTCTACTCTACCACAGAATGAACGGCTCTGGCGCACCCGCCCTGGCGCTCCCCGGCGCCGGCGTCGCGGGCCGCCTCGTCGCCGTGGAGTCGTGAGACGGCCTGACCGTAAGCTCCACCCTCAGGCCTGCCGCTGAAGCCGCCCAAGGGCAAGATCAGGACGGCCCGCGAGATGCTCATGACCGAGCCGTCGAGCTGGGCCGAGGATACGCGGACGTTCGAGGTCCTGGTGTCGCGCTTCGTGGCGTTGCGGTCGGAGTAGAACCGGGCCTCTATCGGATCGGGGGGCAGGCAGAGAAGAAAGCTAGACGGAGCGCAGGAATCTCACCGCCTTTACCGGCTCGGCGGCGACCGCCGCCAGCGCGCCTCCCAGCGGGTGCTGGTGCTCGAGCACCACTACACCCCGGGCGGCTTCACCCACACCTTCCCCCGCAAGGGCTACGAATCTGCTATAGTAGACGGCGAGCGGCGACCACGGGCCCAAGTAACCGGCGAAGAGGTCTTTGTGCCGGTGGCGTCAGGGCAGGCTCACAGAGTCTGAATCCTTCCAGAGGAGCGCCCGACCTCATATTGTGGCGCCGCTCACTTCCTTCGGCCTGGAGGCCCGATGCCCACCATCCTGGATCGACCGACGTGAAGCATGTCCTGTTTCTCCAGGATCTCGGCCTGACGCGGGAGGAGACCCGCGGCCTGCTCAGGACGGCCGGCTGCGGGCACGAGCCGTTGTGGAGCGGCGGCTTCGACGCCGAGAAGGTACGCGACGACGTCGAGATCCTCGTCACCTCCGAGCACCACGTGGGCGCCGTGGAGCTCGATCCGTGGCCGAATCTCAAGGTGCTGTCGCTGGCCTTCACCGGCTACAACGACGTCGACCTGGACCTCTGCCGCAAGAAGGGGCTCAACGTCTACTACGTGCCGGGGTATTCGACGGATTCCGTCGCCGAGCTGACGGTCGGCTTGACGCTCGCGGTGCTGCGCCGGATCCCCTACGCGAACGGACGCGTCCGCGGCGGTCATTGGGACCGGGGCGACGTCATGCCCGGCGTCGAGCTCGCGGGCAAGACGGTCGGGATCCTCGGCACCGGGACGATCGGCATGCGCAGCGCCGAGATCTTCAAGGTCTTCGGCTGCAAGCTGCTCGGCTGGTCGCGTACGCGCCGGGACGATTTCCCAGGGACCTATGAGGACGACGTCTCCGCGGTCTTCGCCAGTTCGGACGTCGTCGTTCTGCACCTGCCGGTCAACGAGGAGACGCGGGGCATCGCCAGCCGGGAGAGGATAGCGAAGATGCCGAAGACGTCCATCCTCGTCAACACCTCGCGCGCCGACCTTGTCGACACGCAGGCGCTGGCGGACGCCATCCGGGAAGGGCGCATCGCGGGCGCCGGAGTCGACGTCTACGACTTGGAGCCGCCGGATCTGCAGAAGAACCCGCTTTTCTTCTTGAACGACCGCAACGTCGTCCTGACGCCGCACTTGGGTTTCAAGACCGGAGAGTCGCTGCGGCGGCTTGCCGAAATTACGATCAATAACATCGGCGACGATCCCGATCCCAGGAATCGGCTTCTGTCGGGTCGTTGACCATATGACAACTGAAGGAGGACAAAATGTCTGAAGGCGAGAAAAACGCAAACACCGTTCCGGAGATTTGGCTGAAGATCGCGAACATTCGTATGAGTGGTGATACGGTGGAGTTTCTGGTTGAAGGCGATGCAGGTGACGAGAGAGAGGGAACCTGGTTGCCCTGCAGGCAAGGGAAGCCGGAACCCGTAGAACTGTACAAGATGGTACTGAAGGCATTGCAGGACACCAGGAAGACGAGTGGCAAGCTCGCTCCGGCCTCCTCCGATGCGTTGGCGATCAAGGAAGTTCGTGTTCAGTTCCAGTAGGCTCAAGGCTGCGGGTGCCTGATGCCGACTCCCGTTTCGTTGGGTCCCCACCGGCTGAGCCTGCCCCGGGGCGCGAGCCGCGACGAGCGCGTCGCGCGCAGCCGCGAGATGCTCTGCCGCGCTTTCACCTTGGGCACGACCATCGCCTTCGTCGGCGCCGGCTTGTCGGTGCCGCTCGGCTATCCGCGCTGGCAGGGCATGGCGCTCGACCTGATCCGCAGGACGCTCAAGACCGTCCGCGGGCATCCCTCGGATCTGAAGAAGTGCCCGGAGCTCGACACCCTCGACAGTTTCGAGCTCCGGC
>DASWIG010000263.1:0-1733 GCA_036397835.1 Thermoanaerobaculia bacterium | reverse complement strand
CCCGGAGCTCGCGTGAGCGAACTTTTCCCCCGCCCTTTCCGTTTTCGAGGTTGAGATGACGAACGCGGCGCTCAACCCCGACCTCTTCCTGGCCCGGCGGGCCGCCCGCTCCGATCCGCGGGCCTGGGAGGAGATCGTCGAGCTCTACGGCGAGCGCATCTACAACCTGTGCCTGCGCTTCGCGTCGACGCCGGCGGAGGCCGAGGACCTGACCCAGGACGTCTTCGTGAAGCTCTACGGCCACCTCGACCAGTACCGCGGCGAGGTGCCGCTGGTGGCCTGGGCGCTGCGGCTCTCGCGCAACCTGTGCATCGACCACTACCGCCACCACCGCCTGCGCAAGCAGAGCGAGACGGCGTCCGACGAGGTGCTGCGGCACATGCCGGCGGCAGACGATCCGCAATCGGAGGTGCAGGCGCGCGAGCGCCGGCGTCTGGTCCACCGGACGTTGGCCGAAATGGCCGAGGACCTCGCCACGGTGGTGCTGCTGCGCGATCTCCAGGGCTGGAGCTACGAGGAGGTCGCCGGCTACCTCGAGGTGCCGCTCGGCACCGTGAAATCCCGCCTCAACCGCGCCCGGCGTGAGCTGGTGAGCCGGCTCGAAGCGCGGCTCGAGCTGCCGCCGGCCGCCGTTTCTCAGCAGGTGTCGTCATGTTGAAGCTACCCATCGAGCCCCCGAGGCCCCTGCCCGCGCGCCTGCGCGAGCGACTGCTCGCCATCCCCCGAGAGGCCGCCGTCGGCTGTCACGACGTCGACCGTCTCTATGCCGCGGCCCGGCAACGCGTCCACGGCAGCGAGGCCGACGCGGCGGCCCTCGGCCACCTGGCCGCGTGCGAGCGCTGCCGGACGCTCTTCGGCGTCCTCGACGCGGCCTTCCGCGGGGCACCGCTGCCGCTGCCGCGGCTCCTCGGCGCCCGCCTCAGGGCGATCGCTCTGCCGCGCCTTCCGCTGCTGGCGCGCGACGTGCGCCTGTCGGCTGCCGCCTGCGCGATGCTCGCGGCCATGCTCCTGCTGGTCGTGGGCAATCCGGTGGCGCTCTTTCGGTCCACGCTCGACGAGGCGGGCACGCGGGCCGCGGAGCTGGCCGAGGCGGGAAAGGAGCGCCGGCAGGCGCTGACGGAGACGCTCGCCGACGAAGTCGCGAGGCGCTACGAGCGCGGCCGCGCGGCGCTGCGCGACGGCGGCCGCGCCTACGAAAGGTTTTTGGACGAAGCACGGGCCTACTACGAAAACGAGAACTGGCGTCAGCTCTTGCCGAGCGTGACCCATGAAGGAGAAGACAATGGACACGAATGAAACTCCGCAAGCCGCGCCGCAACAGATTCCGGTGCGGCCGCCGTTGCCGCAGAAGTCGCCGATCCTGGCCGGATTCCTGAGCTTCCTTCCCGGCCTGGGCAACGTCTACAACGGCCTCTACCGCCGCGCCGTGAGCTTCTTTGTGCTCTGGGCAGTGATCTTCACGATCGCGATCTCAGAAGGCGACGAGATGCCGTTCTTCATCTTCGGGCTGGTCTTCGTCTGGTTCTTCAACGTCTTCGACGCCTACCGTCAAGCCACGCTGCTCAACCTGGGCCTGACCTCCGATCCCGACCTGCTCCGCGCCCAGGCGTCGGACCTGGGGAGCTGGGGGCTGGTGCCCGGCGTCGTCCTGGTGCTGCTCGGCTTCTACGGGGTGCTCCGGGAGTACTTCGACCTCGACCTGAGCTGGGTCGTCGACCAGTGGCCGATCGCGA
>DASWIG010000262.1:0-10596 GCA_036397835.1 Thermoanaerobaculia bacterium | reverse complement strand
GCCAGCGTCTCCGAGGGCGTCTTGCCGTGGAACGGCGGTTGGCCGGCGAGGGCCTGGTAGAGCACGGCGCCGAGGGAGAAAAGGTCGGATCGTTCGTCCACCGGCTCGCCCTGGGCCTGCTCCGGCGACATCGTGTAGAGGGTGCCGACCACGGTGCCGGCCGCCGACAGCGGCGCCTCGGAAGGCTCGAGCCGCTTGGCGAGGCCGAAGTCGAGGACCTTGACGCGGCCCCGCGGCGTCACCATCACGTTCTCGGCCTTGAGGTCGCGGTGGACGATGCCGCGGCCGTGGGCCTCGGCGAGCCCTTCGGCGAGCTCGCGGAAGAGCTCGGCGGCGCGCCGCGGCGCCAGCGGACCGCCGCGCAGCGTCGCGGCCAGCGTGCGGCCCTCGACGAGCTCCATCACGACGTAGTCGCGGCCCTGCTCGGCGTCCATGTGGTAGATGCGGACGATCGCCGGATGCTGCATCTCGGCGGCGCTGCGCGCCTCGCGCCAGAAACGCTCGCGCACCACCGGGTCGGCGAGCTCGGCGCCGCGGATCTGCTTGATCGCCACCGGCCGGCGCAGGCGCTCGTCGAAGGCGCGGTACACCGTCCCCATGCCACCCTGGCCGAGCAGGCCGTCGATGCGGTACGGGCCGATCCGTTCGGGTTGCACGTTGGGAGTATAAAACCTGTGGTCTTATATCCTGGACGCCGTTATTGCGGCCGCAACTCTCCATGACACCTCCCGCGATCCCCTACGTCGACCTGGCCGCCCAGCACGCGCCGCTCAGGGAGCGGATCCTCGACGCGGTGGCCCGCGTGCTCGACCACGGCTGCTTCATCCTCGGTCCCGAGGTCGCCGAGCTCGAGTCGCGCCTCGCCGAGCGCCTCGGCGTCCCGCACGTCGTCGGCGTCGCCAACGGCACCGACGCCCTGACGCTGGCGCTCAGGGCGCGCGGCGTCGGGCCCGGCGACGACGTGCTCACGGTGTCCCACTCGTTCGTGGCCACCGCCGCGGCGATCTGCCTCGCCGGTGCCCGCCCGGTCTTCGTCGACGTCGACGAGCGCACCATGCAAATCGACCCGGACGCTCTCCCGGCGGCGCTGACCGAGCACACCCGGGCGGTGATCCCGGTCCACCTCAACGGCTCGCCGTGCGACCTCGGCCGCGTCGCCGACTTCTGCCGCCGTCATGGGCTGGCGTTGATCGAGGACTGCGCCCAGGCCCTCGGCGTGCGCGCCGCCGGCGAGAGCGTGGGCACCCGCGAGCTCGGCTGCTTCTCGTTGCACCCCCTCAAGGTCCTGTCGGCCTGCGGCGACGCCGGCTTCGTGGCCGCGCGCTCGGCGGACGACGCCGAGCGCCTGCGGCGCCTGCGCAACGTCGGGCTCGCCGACCGCGACCACTGCGCCGAGGTCAGCGGCAACCACCGCCTCGACACCCTTCAGGCGGCGATCCTGCTGGTCAAGCTCGAGCACCTCGATGGCTGGACCGCGGCCCGCCGCCGCCACGCCGCCGCCTACCGCGCCGCCTTCGCCGGCAAGCTTACGCTGCCGCCGGAGGAGGCCGAGGGAGACTTCGCGATCTACAGCGCCTTCGTCGTCCGCCATCCGCGGCGCGACCGCCTGATCGAGCTGCTGCGCGCGCGCGGCGTCGACGCCAAGGTCCACTATCCGCTGGCCATCCACCAGCAGGAGGCGTTCTCCCGGTTCGCCGGCCGTCCGTTGCCGGTCACCGAGAAGGTGGTGAGCGAGATCCTGAGCCTGCCGGTCTCGGCGGAGCTCGCCGGCGAGAGCCGCGAGCGGGTGATCGCCGCCGTCCTCGCGGCGCTCGCCGAGGTGGACGGATGAACGGACCCGGGCGCAAGATCCTTTCCGTCGACAAGCTGCGCGAGGTGCGCGAGGAGCTGCGGCGCCAGGGCAAGGTCCTCGTCCAGTGCCACGGCTGCTTCGACATCGTCCACCCCGGCCACCTGCGCTACCTGCGCTTCGCCAGGGAGCAGGGCGACGTGCTCGTCGTCAGCGTCTCGAGCGACGAGATGGTGGGCAAGGGCTTCGACCGCCCCTACGTCCACCAGGACCTGCGCCTCGAGAACCTCGCCGAGCTCGAGATGGTCGACTACGTGTGCCTCGACCACCACGACTGGGCCGGACCGGTGCTCGAGGCCCTGAAGCCGGACGTCTACGTCAAGGGCAAGGAGTACGAGAACAGCTCCGACCCGCGCTTCCTGCGCGAGCGCGAGGTGGTAGAGAGCTACGGCGGCACGGTGATCTTCAGCTCCGGCGAGGTCGTCTACTCCTCGACCTTCATCCTCAGCCAGTTCCGCCAGCGCTTCCAGCTCGAAGCCGAGCGGGTGCGCCACTTCTGCGCCCGCCACGGCATCACGCGCGCCGCCGTCGCCGAGGCGATGGCGAGGATGGCGAAGCGGCGGGTGCTGGTGATCGGCGACCCGGTGCTCGACCGCTACGTCCACTGCGACAGCCTCGGCGTCGCCGCCGACAGCCCGGTGCTCGACGTGACGCCGATCCGCGAGGACTGGTACCTGGGGGCCGCGGGCCTGATCGCGGCCCAGGCCGCGGCCCTGGGCGCCGAGGTCACCTACCTGACGGCGGTCGGCGAAGGCCCGGAGGCGGCGCGCTTCCGCGCCGCCCTGGAGCGCCTCGCCGTGGCGCCGCTCCTGCCCGTGCTCGAAGAGCGCCCGCTCTACGTCAAGACGCGCTACCTGGTGGAGGAGACCAAGGTCTTCAAGGTCAACGCCGGACGCTACGCGCCGCTCTCGACCCAGGCCGTCCGCCGGCTGGTGGCCGTCCTCGGCGAGCGCGGCGGCGGCTTCGACGGCTGGATCCTGAGCGACTTCGGCTACGGCTTCTTCGGCACCGAGCTGATCGCGGCGATCCCGGAGCTCGCCGGGCGCGCCGGCGTGCCCTACTTCTTCGACGTCAGCCGCAGCGGCGCCGGCACCCTGCTCAAGCTGCCGCGGCCGGCGCTCGCGACGCCCACGGAAGAAGAGCTGCGCTTCGCTCTCGGCGACCGCGAGAGCGGCCTCTCCAACCTCGCCAGCCGCTACTACCGCCAGACCGGCGCCCAGCGCCTGGTGATCACCCTGGGCAAGCGGGGCGTGGTGCTTTTCGAGCCGCCGCGGGAAGGGGAGACGCGGCTGCCGAGCGACTACCTGCCGTCGCTGGCGCGGCACCTCGTGGACCCGGTCGGCGCCGGCGACGTGTTCATGGCGACGGCGGCCCTGGCGTGTCTGGCCGGGGGCTCGTCGGCGCTGGGGACCTACCTCGGAAGCTGCGCCGCGGCGCTCCACGTCGGGCGGCTGGGCAACGAGCCGGTGGACCGCGTCGACCTCGAGGGCTGGCTCGACGGGCGCGCCGAGCTCGGTTAGAGGGCGTCAGACGCCCACGTCGACGCCGAGCTCGAAGAACTTGCGGTCGAGCAGCTCGTAGACCTCGGCGAACTTCTCGAGGCGCGCGTCGAGCGTCTGCGTCCAGTGCTCGTGGGGCTCGACGTCGACCTTCAGGTTGCTCACCCGGTAAGAGAGGGCGTCGAAGCGGAAGGAGACGTCGCCCGCCACCATGTTGGCCGCCACGATCTCGGCCTCGAGCTCCAGGTAGTGCAGCAGCTCGTGGAAGACCGCGCCCGAGAGCGTGACGTTGGTGTCGGGGGTGCGGATGCGCACGTAGCCCGACTCCTGCTCGACCGCCACCTCCATGTCGCCGACCAGCTCCCGCAGCAGGCGGCAGCCGAGCACCGACTGGCCGGGCCCGAGGTTGGGGACCAGGCTCGACTCGAAGCCGGCGTCGCCGCGGTCGATCCACGGCGCCTTGGGCTCGACCACGACGCCGATGCGCCGCAGGAGCTGGGTCACCACGCCGAGATGATCCGCGGCCGTCGAGGCCACGTAGAGCAGCTTGCCGTCGAGGCAACCCTCGACGATCCGCGACGTCGGCAACGTCTGGGCGACGAGCTCCTCCTCGGCCTGCTCGCGCAGCTCGCGCCGGCGCTTGGCGCCCACGAAGAAGGCGCCGGCCGCGATCTCGGCGCGCACCAGCTCGCGGAAGCGTTCCTGGAGCAGGGTCGGGTCGGCGCGCAGGCGGTCCATCCGAACCCGGAAGGCGTGGCGCCCCGCGCCCACCTCGTAGGGCCCGCCGGGCACCATGGGCACGAAGCCCTGGCTCGCCCGCTGCTCCGAGCCCGGCACGACGTCCATGAACCGCGCCTGCTCGAAGTCGACCTTCTTGGGAAGGCTCCTGACGTTGAATCGGCTGATGCTGACGGCTCCGCTGAGTAGGCCCATCGCGACGTCCTCGCCCGAAAACGGATGTTGATATCCGCCGGAGGATACCACACCGCCACATCCTATGTCTCGACCCCGGCGACGCGTTGCACCATGTCGCGCGCGCCCTGGAGGGCGAGGCGCTGCATGTAGAGCTTGAGGCCCACCTCGCCGCCGAGCTCCTCGCCGCCGCCGGCGCGTCCCGGTCCGCCGTGGAGCGACTGCGGCAGCACCAGGCCCGAGCCCGGGGCCGCTTCCGCCGCGCCCGCGGAGCCCACGTAGAGACGGCCGGTGGCGGCGCCGCCGTGGGCCACGAAATCGCTGACCCAGACGTCGTCGTCGCTGTAGACCGAGGTCACCAGGGTGCCGCCGCCCAGGGCGTTGACCTCCGCCGCCTCGTCGGCGCCGCCGTGGTAGGGCAGCAGGGTGGCCACCGGCCCGAAGACCTCGCGCCGGTGGACGGCTCCGGCGCCGCGGGCGTCGTCGGCGCGCAGCAGCGTCGGCGCCAGGAACCAGCCCTTGCCCGGCGGGCTGCCCGCGCCGTCGGCGCGGCGGCCGGTGCCGTGGACGATCCGCGCTCCCTGCGCGAGCTCGGCGACGCCGCGCTCGGCGTCGGCGAGCTGGTGGGCGGTGGCCAGCGGCCCCATGGTCACCGACTCGTCGGCCGGGTTGCCGGTCACCACCGCGCCGAGACGCGCGGCGAGCGCCTCGGTCACCACGCCAACGCGCTCGACGGGCACCAGGATGCGGCGCACCGCCGTACACTTCTGGCCCGCCTTCTGCGTCATCTCGCGCACCACGTCCTTCACGAAGAGCTCGAAGGCGGGCGAGCCCTCGGCGACGTCGGGCGCGAGCACCGCGGCGTTCAGGCTGTCGGCCTCGACGTTGACGCGCACGTTCGCCGCCAGCAGGTTCGCGCCCTGGCGCAGGCGCAGGGCGGTGTCCGCGGAGCCGGTGAAGGCGAGCACGTCCTGGGGACCGAGGCGGTCGAGCAGGTCGCCGGTCGAGCCGCAGACGAGCTGCAGCGCGCCCTCGGGCAGAACGCCCTCGGCGACCAGGATCTCGATGGCGCGCTCGGTCACCATGGCGGTGGCGGTGGCGGGCTTGGTGATCGCCGGCACCCCGGCGAGCAGGGAGCAGGCGGCCTTCTCGGCCAGGCCCCAGGCCGGGAAGTTGAAGGCGTTGACGTGGACGGCCACGCCCTGGCGCGAGACCAGCAGGTGCTGGCCCCAGAAACCGTCGGTGCGGGCCAGCGGCACGCCCTCGCCCTCCACCAGCGAGCGGCGCTCGCCGAGGCGGCGGGCGTAGGCGGCGTAGAAGGCGAGGGTGCCCGACGCGCCGTCGACGTCGAAGGCGCCGTCGCCGGCGGTGGCGCCGTTGTTGACGCGGGAGAGCTCGATGAGCTCGTCGCGGTTCTCGCGCAGGGCCTTGGACATGGCCTTCAGGATCTGGCCGCGCTCGGCGAAGGTCAGCGCGGCGAGCGCCGGGGCGCCGCGCCGACGGGCGTGGTCGAGGGCGGCGCCGAAGTCCACGCCGGCGCTCGAGACGCGGGCGATCTCCTCTTCGGTCGCGGGGTCGTGAAGCGGCACGAAGCCCGAGCCGGCGGCGTGCCACTTCCCACAGACGTAGCTTTTCAGGGTCTTCATGGGTTCCTCTCGGAGCTGACGATTCGACGTCGTCGTCCCGAGATCCTGTCATGAACCGGTGCCGGCCGCCACGGCCGCTTCCCCGGGCGTGAGCCCCGGGTAGCCCGGGATTCGGGCTACGGGACGGTGAGGGACCAGGCGAAGGTATTGCCGGACTCGAAGCCGTCGGTAAAGATCAGGGGGACGAGCTCGGGGGTGCCCGCCACCGCCGAGTCCGCCATCACTATTCCCACGCCGGAGTCCCGATCCGCGCCGGCCGCCTCGATGTCGAGCGCCGTCGCGTTGAAGATCGACCGCACCTGAGCCGGGGTCAGGGTGGGGTTTTTGTCGAGCATCAACGCGGCGATGGCGGCCGCGTGAGGCGCCGCCGCGCTGGTTCCGAAGAAGGGATCGAATCCGGGCGTTGCCGTGGCGACTCCGTCCGCCGCCGCGACGTCGGGCTTCTCCCTCAAGGCTCCCCCGGTCGACGAGAGATTACCGGGCGTGATCGCGGTTCCGTTGGCGAGGAAGAAGACCCGCCGGGGACCGTCGGAGCTGAAGGGCTCGACGGGATTGGCCGCGCCGCCGGTGAAGCTGGTGCCGGCAGCGGTGGCCACGTCGACCGCCGCGACGCCGAAAGCGTCGACCGCGGAGTTGTGACCGCTCGTCTGTCCCGCGGTGGCGGCCAGCAGCCGGCCGCGATTGGCGTTCAGGTGCAGAAAGCGATTGGCGCCGGAGGAGCGCACGATCACCAGCGTGTTGCCGGTGTCGTTGAAGGGCCCGGAGTCGATGGCCTCCAAGGGATCGTCGTCACCGTTCTGAGTGTCGGCGCTGACGTCGAAGATGGTGGAGCGGGTGGGATCGAGCAGCAGCAGGTCGTAGTCGTTGCCCGCGCCGCCCAGGGGATCGGACCAGTGCAGCGTGAAGAGGGATGGGCTGTCCGCCGTGATGACGTCGTAGTTGGTACCGCCGCCGAAGTCGTGAGCGGAAACCGCGCCGACGACCGGGGGCGCCGCGATGGCGACGAAGTCGCCTTCCCACACGCCCGACGTGCCGTCGTTCAGGTTGCCCGAATTGCCGGCGGAGGAGAAATAGAGAGCACCGCCGGAGGTGACCTGGTTGACGGCCGCGGCGATGATGTCGTCCTGGAAGACCCCCTCGGCGAAGTAGAAGACGTCGTCGACGATGACGTCGGCTCCGGCGGCCCGCAGGTCGAGGATGTTCTGCGCGAACTGGGCCTCGCCGCCCAGCGCCGTCGCAAAGAGCAGCTCGGCGCCCGGCGCCAGGTCGTGGACGATCTCGAGCATCGCCGTTCCTTCACTGCCCGAGCCCGCCTGGCCGGGAAGCACCGTCACCACCGGCGGCAGGTCTCCGGAGGCCTGGAGCGCGGCGAGCGAATCCACGCCGTCCGAGATCACGCCCACCGTGATCCCGGTGCCGTCGACGCCTTCGAAGCCCCGGGCGATGTCGGCGTTGTGTGCCACGTCGCCCTGCGACGTGTTGATCTTGTTGGTCGTCATCCTTCCGGCCGGCCGGATCGAGGCGACCGCCGGCTCTGAGGCCAGAGCTTCCAATTCGTCCATGGGCATTCGGGCACGGATCGCCCGGTACCGGGCAAAGCTATTGACCACCTCGCCGCCGAGCTGCTCGATGCGGGCCAGCAGGTCCTCGCTGACGTCGGCCCGAATGTCGACGAGCGTCCTGCCGTCACGGTCGACCTCGATGGTCGACCTGAGCTGCGGCAGGGCGTTGACGACCGCGTCGCCGCGCCTCTTCTTGATTTCGAGGACCAGCTTCGAGCCCAACTTGCGCTCGCTGAGGCTCCAGGATGCTTTGTCCGCGTAGAGGGCCTGGATCTGCCGGAGGGCGGATTCGCTGATCTGAGGTGCTTGCGCGGCGGTCATGCCCGGCATCGCGCTCGTTGCGAGGATCGCGAGCGCGATCAGCGCCCACCGGCGCCGCGATCGGCACGGCATCGTGGTTCTGGAATCCATCGCGGCGACCCTGGAAAGAAAACAATCCGATACTTTTCACCTGTCTACCTCGAATCTTCCCTCCTCATGGAGAGCATAACGAAATCCAGTCAGGAGCCCCTCACTTCGAGCAGCTGCTGGGCTGACCGGAGGGCCGCGGCGAACGCGCGGATGCGCTTCGCGTTGGCGCCGAGATCGGAGACGCCGACGCGCGAGGTCGAGCGCAGGTCGACGACCGCGCCGCCGTCCGGCGCCTCCCGGACGCGCACGGCCACGTCGTCGACGAAGCGGAAGAGCGGGCTGGTGTCATAGGCCTCGATCACCCCGAGCTCGCGGTTCGACCACACCACCGTCCAGCCGAGCTGCGCGGCGGCGCGCTGGGCGGCATCGAAGGCTTCGTCGGCGGCGAGATCCAGGCGGATGGGCTCGAGGTCGGGGTAGGCGCGCCGCTGCCGCTCCGGCACCTCGGCGCCGCCCTGGGGATAGGTCAGGTCGCGCCCCTCGTTGGCCGGCATGCGGGCGAGCTCGCGGAAGACGGGGGGATCATCGGGGCTCGTGGTCAGGTCGTGGATCGGCGGCGCGCCGCCGGAACGCGCGCCGAGCACCGCCAGGAGCGCGACGAGGCCGGCGCCGAGCAACGTTCCCAGGACCGCGGCGCCGCGCCCTGGCGCCGACCGCGTCTTGACGAGGCCGATGACGCCGAGCACCGGCGCCGCGATCCCGCCGGCGACCAGGGCGGCCGCGAAGAGCAGGAACCCGCCGAAGGGCGCGAGCCAGCCGAGGTAGGCCGCTGCCACGCCCGCCCCGCAGAGCAGCACGGCGAGGACGCCGAGGCGCCAGGAGAGCAGGGCAGAGCGGGATCGTGTCGCCATCGCCGGTTCCTTCCCGGGTCGATCGGTGGAGCGGGCCATCATAGCAGGCGGCGGCGGTCAGGCGCCCGGATGTCCCAAGCGGCGGCCGGTTGGCACGTCTATCTGAACGGGGGATCGCGTTCGGAAGGAAACGCGGACGAAAGGAAAGGGGCGCCCATGCTTTGCCGCATCCACCGTTCTCTCCTCTGGATCCTCTTGCTGGGGGGCCTCGGCCCGCACCTCTGGGCCCAGCCCGACGGCACCTACCAGGGCACCACGGGACAGGGGCGAGCCGTCTCGGTCACGGTCGCCAACGGCCGGGTCACGCGCTACAGCGCGAGCTTTCAGTGCGGAGGCACCACCGGCGAGCTCACCACCACGATCACTCCCGGGTGCTCGATCACCAACAACAGCTTCAACTGCGGAAACGCGACGTGCCGGACCGGAGTGACCGTGGGCATCAGCGGGACGTTCAGCGGCAATACGGTGTCGGGGCCGCTGACCTTCCTCGTCAACCCGTTCGGCGGTCCGAGCTGCTGCCGGACCGACACGACGTACTCCGCCAGCCTCGGCGGACCGCCACCGCCGCCACCGCCGCCACCGCCACCGCCGCCGCCGCCGCCGCCACCACCACCGCCGCCGCCGCCGCCGCCGCCACCGCCGCCGCCGCCGCCGCCGCCGCCGCCGCCGCCGCCACCGCCGGGACCGTGCCAGACCACCGACACGACCATGTGTTTGGGGAGCAACGACCGGTTCCGCGTCCGGGTGGACTGGCGGGACTTCCAGGGGAATACCGGCTCGGCGCGGGTGGTGCCGTTCGGTTCCGACGACTCGGGGCTGTTCTACTTCTTCACCCCCGACAACTGGGAGATGCTTCTCAAGGTGCTCGACGGTTGCCGCATCAACGGCCGGTTCTGGCTCTTCTCCGCCGCGACGACCAACGTCGAGTACACGCTGCGGGTCACCGACACGCAGACCAGCACGACCAAGAGCTACTTCAACCCTCTGGGCAACGCCGCCGCCGCCATCACCGACACCGCCGCCTTCGCCACCTGCGCGCAGGCGGCCACGACGCCGCTGCCCAGCGAATCGACGGTGCGGCTCGATCGGCCGCTGCCCGAGGGTCTCTCGCTGCTCCCCATGCCCGAGCAGGGGACGATGGAGCTCATGACCGCGGACGGGCTGCTGCAGAAAGTGGCCTGGGAGATCGACGCCGGAGCGTCGATCGCGGACGAGCTGCGAGCCGTCGTCGAGGCCAAGGGGCTGGGCTCCCGGGCCTGGCCGGTGAAGGGCGGTCCGACCTGCGTGCTCGACGACGTCAAGTGCGACTCGACCGTCAACAGCCGCCTGCGGACGACCGACTGCGCGCTCGACGACGGCACCTTCGTCGACTTCTGGCTCTTCGACGGCGACGCCGGCCAGAACGTGACCATCGATCTCGGCTCCGACGACTTCGATACGTTCCTGCTCCTGCTCGACCCGACCCCGGAGGTGGTCGCGAGCGACGACGACGGCGGCCCCGGAACCGACTCCCGGCTCTCCTTGACTCTCGATTCCAGCGGCGAATGGGCCATCGCGGTCAACAACTTCGCGCCGGTCTCGGGAGATCCGGGAGACTACACGCTGAGCCTGGCCTGCTCGGGCACGCCGCCGCCACCGCCGCCGCCGCCGCCGCCACCACCGCCGCCGCCACCGCCGCCGCCACCGCCGCCACCACCGCCGCCGCCGCCACCGCCGCCGCCGCCATCTGGGAACTGCGCTCCCGATGCCGCCAGGATGTGCCTGAACGGCGGCCGTTTCCGGGTCGCGGTCGACTGGCGTGACTTCAACGGCAACACCGGCTCGGCCACCGTGGTGCCGGCGCCGTCCGACGACTCGGGGCTCTTC
>DASWIG010000261.1:0-18407 GCA_036397835.1 Thermoanaerobaculia bacterium | reverse complement strand
GCCCGTGGGGCTGCACCAGCCCCCGCTCGACGAGGATCCCCAAAGTACGCTTGACGACGGTCTCGTCTTTCTGGATCGCCGCCTCAAGCTCCCGGACGCCGATACGGCGCTGGTCCCGCAACGCGGCCAGGACGATCAGGCTCTCGATCGGCAACGGCTCGCCCTGCCGCTCTTCCTCGGCGAGGATCAGCCGCAGAAAGCCCAGGTCCGCGTCCGCCAGCGGCAGCCGCAGCACCACGCTGAAGGCGTCGCTGCCCGCGTAGTCGGGCCGCGGCCGGCCGTAGCGCAGCAGGCCGCGATAGATGTACTCCACGCCACGCCCGGTCCGCTCCACGAGACCCGTACGCTTGAACGCGTCGGCAAGCGCCGGGTTACGGGGACGCGGCTCCGTCGTAAGCAGGTTGTGGATCGTCACGCCCTCCACGAAGCCGCCGGGATTGCTGATCACGAGCGCCTCCGACTCGAGGCGCACGTGCAGGGCCCCGAGCCGGCTGTAGTCGCGATGGGTGAGCGCGTTGGCCACCGCCTCGCGGAACGCCGTGCGGTCCAGGCGCGGTATCGGGACGCGAAACGGCCCCACCAGGATCTCCTCCTCCGCGTTCACGGGCGCGAAGAGCGTGTCGATCCACTCGAAGACGCGCAGCAGCGGAGCGCGCGAGAACTCGTTGAAGCGGACTCTCCCTCCATCGAGGATCTGGAATGCCACCTCGTGCGTCGGGACCAGCCGCCGCAGCGACGCGTCCTTGCCGAAGAGGAGCAGGCCGAGCAACGTCGGCCGCCGGCCCTCGGCGCCGCGTTCGGTGGCTCCTACGGCGCCGTCGAGCTCCTCGTCCGAAAGCGGCAGCAGGGCGCGGTCGCCGCTGAAGCGCTCCACGAACTGACGCAGCCGCGCACGTTCCGCCGGGTCGAGGTCGTCGAGCGTCGCGCCCTCCACCGGCTGGCGCGTCACGTCGACGAGCCGGAGGTCCGAGAGCCGCGTCGGGTACTCGTGGGGCAGGAACGGCACGCACTCCGGCCTACCGTCCGCTTGCAGACGCCGCCGCTTGACGACGCCTTCGGAGGTGGCGACGATCTGTCGCGCCTTGGGCACCTCGACGCGGACGACAGCTTTGCCGCCGAGCTTCAGACGGGTGACCTGGACCGTGAGCGGCGGTGACGTACGATTGGCGATCATCGCGGCGAGACCGTCGAGCGGCCCGTCATGGCTCGGGTGGAGGCCGGTCACCTTGCCGTCGTCCTCGACGCCGACGAAGAGACTGCCGCCGTCGGTGTTCGCCAGGCATACGACCGCCTCCACCAGATCGCGGTCCGGCAGTCGGTGACGGTCGCTCTTGAGCTCGACCGTGAGCGATTCGGACGGAATTTTCATCATCCTTCGACCAAGGTCAGTAGAGCTCCGACGACTTTACCATCGGGAGCTCCGGCGGAAGCCATACGCTGGGAGCGCAGGCGTCTCGCCTGCTTCCGGGAAGCAGGCGGGCCGCCTGCACCACAACCGAAGAGCCAGGACGAAGTCTCAGGTCCGCCGTATCAGGATCTTGCCGGCCAGCTCCAGCGCCGCCGCGCCGGCGGCCTCCAGGAAGCTGGCGATCGACGCCGGCGAACGCGCCAGGCCGTCGGCGAGGTTGAGCGCATCGGTCAGCTCCGGATCGCTGTAGCGCAGCCGGCCCACGGCCCGGCCGTCGCGGTAGAGCACGGGGCCGGCGGCGTCCTCCGGGTCGGTGGAGAAGCTCCGCGCCCGGTCCACCAGCGGCAGGAAGGCGGCGGCGAGCAGGGCCGTGTCGCGGTCGGTGAGGGTGCCGAACGGCTCGTCGCCGTCCTCCGGATTCTCCCAGTGTCGGAAAAGGCCGAAGCGCTCGTCGCCCAATGGGACGACGCGCCAGAAGCCGCCGGTCACCGCCTCGCCGGCGGTCACGGGCTCGTCGTGCTCGTCGAGATGTCGGAGATACTCGGGATGGAAGGCGTTGGCGGGGGTGGCGGGGGTAGAATGGTCGCGATCGGGCATGGGACGTTGACTCCTTTGCCTGGTCGGGTCCGGGCGAGGTCACGCTCGCTCGGGCCGTCTTGTTTATGGGCGGACGCTGCGTTACCGCCAAACTGTAGCGGAGAATCCGCGGGAAGTCAAGCGCAAAAGGGCGAATTCATCGCCAACGGCGAACGAGCGAATCGTCAGGCAGAGCCTGACCTACGACGATCCTCCGCCTCCAGCTCTTCCGCCGTCATCCAGACCACCGTCTCATCGCGCCACACGGCGAGAGGGTAACCAGGCCAAGAGGCGCATCTTCACCTGTTGAGCGCGGCACCGGCGCGGTGCCGCGCTTGGCCAGGAAACGGACGATGTCGTCCGTCACGCGCTGGGAGCAGGCGACCCGGTCAGAAGCGCCAGCTCGCAACGCTCAATCCGGCGTCACCAGAGTCCCCGTCTCCCCGGCCAGAGCCCGCGCCAGGTTCTCCGGATTGGTGACGAGCCCCTGACCGCCGGTGGCGGCGACGAAGTCGGTCACGGCCTCGATCTTGGGTCCCATGCTGCCGGCGGGGAAGTGACCCGCCGCGAGGTGGGCGCGGGCTTCACTCAGGGTGATCCGCGAGAGCCAGCGCTGCTCCGGCTTGCCGTAGTCGAGGGCCACGCGCTCGACCTCGGTCGAGATCAGCAGGAGGTCGGCCGCCAGGGCCCGCGCCAGCAGACTCGAGGCGTGATCCTTGTCGATCACCGCCTCCACCCCTTGGAGGTCGCCGTGCTCGTCCGCGAAAACCGGCATGCCGCCGCCGCCGCAGGCGATGACGACGGTGCCGGAGCGGGCCAGGAGCCGGATGACCTCGAGCTCGACGATCGCCCGCGGCAGCGGCGAGGGCACCACGCGGCGCCAGCCGCGGTCGCCGTCGCGCTCCACGGTCCAGCCCTGCTCGGCGCCGCGGCGGCGGGCCGTCGCCTCGTCGAGGTGCGGGCCGATGAACTTGGTCGGACGCGCGAAGGCGCCGTCGTCGCGGTCGACCCGCGTCTGGGTCACCAGCGAGACCACCGGGCGGTCGATGCCGCGGCGCCGCAGCTCGTTGCCGAGCGCGCGCTGGAACATGTAGCCGATCGAGCCCTGGGTGTTCGAGGTGGCGTAGTCCATGGGGATCGGCGGCACCTCGGAAGCGCCGATCTCCGAGCGCCGCAAGATGAAGCCCACCTGCGGGCCGTTGCCGTGGGTGATCACCACCTTCCACCCCGCGGCGATCATGGCGGCGACGTGGCGCGCGGTCACCGCCGCGGTCACCGCCTGGTCGGCGATCGTCATGTGGTCGCGGTCGACGATCAGGGAATTGCCCCCGATCGCGACCACGGCGAGCTTGCTGGGGGTCATGGGTCTCGGGTCATCGGCGCTCCCGCTCCGCGTCCGCGAAGGACGCCTGCATTGTAGTGCACCAGGCACCGCCGCCGCAGGTGCCTGGCCAGATAGGGAGAGGGCCGACGTTGTGAGCCGCCTAATGCCCCGCCGCGTCGCACAATCTGGCGCACGTCACGTACACCCTGATCATCTCTTTGCAGACCCTGTCTGCATCCGGTCCGAACGTCGATGGATTCGGTTTCAAGGTGATCACGTCGGCACCCGTGGAACTGTCCTGGATGCTCCCCACCTCGTCGCACTTACCAGAACCTTCGCCCGCCTGGGCAGCGCAGCACCTGCGACATTCCTGCGGGCTCGGGCATCCGGAGCAACTGAGCTGCGTGGTGGTGCACTCCGGCGGTGGCTGCTGCGTCGGCGGCGGTGGCGGCGGCGGTGGCGGTGGCGGCGCCTTTCCGGGCGGCTCGGGCCGGTCGTCGTCATCGTCTCCTGCTCCCGGTTTCGGCCGCTTCCACGGAGCGTTGAAGAGGATCTTGATGAGCCAGATGAACGGCCCCACAGCCCCAGTGACGGTGATGGAGTCGTCGAACGGGTCCTGCCGGCTGCCTTCGGACCCGGCGGCGTAGATGACGCCCAATCCCGATGGGTCGGGATGGAAGTGGAGGCAGTGTTCTCCCACCAGGTCGATTTTCTGCCGCGCGCTCATCCCCGCGAGATCGCTTTCCAGATCGTCGACAAGGGCGGCGAGCTGCGGCGCGGCGAGCGGCACGCCGTCGAGGCTCCAGGAAGCGGGGTCGCGGGCGGACTCGATGCGGTCGGCGACGTGCTTGGGGCCCCAGGCCAGCCGTTCGTGGAGGTCGGCCGCGGCGATGGCGAGGATCGCCGCTGCGAAAAGATCGCCGCGGGTGGTGCCCTGGGGGAGCTTCACCCGCCTGGCCCCGACCAACTGCTGAAGGTCTTCCGCCGACCATTCCGCCCGCAGCAGGTCGAAGTAGGCGGCCACCAGCGGCTCGCGGCCGAGCCGTATCGGAATTTGGCCGGCATAGCCGATGTCGGCGACGTCGTCGAGCAGGCGCCGGATCGGCACCGTGCGGGCCTCCGGGGCGCCGGCCGGGAAGCTCCGGCGCAACGACTGGCCGAGGATCAGGGTGTAGAAATCGAGCAGGAGGTCGTCGGCGACCTCAGCCAGGTAGGTGCCGTCGGCCTGACGCGCCCGGAACAGGTCGTAAGGGCAGTGCTCGAGGCGCGCGCCGACGTCCTCGACGTCAGGCACGAGAATGTGGGCGGCCAGCGGCCGTGCGGCGCCGGCGGCCACGAGGATGGCGAGACACGAGGCGACGAAGTGTTTCATCATGCGCTCCTTGGTGCTGGGATCGATCGAAGACCGGCTTACCACTGGGTCCAACCGGTGATCACGCCGTTCTCGACCCGGTGCTTGGAGAACGGCGCGCCGAAGGGATCGACGTGGACGAAGTGGCGCTGGGCCGCGCTCTCCGAGGCGTTGTGGGACTCGACCCAGCCCACCAGCGAGCCGTCGCGGTGGATCGAGTCGCGGATCCAGCTCCAGGTCGGGTGCACCTTCTCGTGCTCGCGGACGGCACGTCCGGCGAGGTCGAAGAGGTGCCAGCGGTGTCCGATGCTCGCCAGGCTCGTGCCGTCGTAGGACGCCGCGCGCCAGACGAGCCGATCGAACGCGTCGTAGACGTAGAAGTGGATTCCGGGCCCCCCGCTGCCCGGACACGCGTCGGACCGCGTGAACTGGCCCAGGGCGTCGCGCTGGCGGGTGGGGCAGCCCGGCGCTTCCTCGGCGTCGTCGAGGGTCGCGCGCAGGTCGGCGAGCGGCGCCCGCGACGTCGCCGGCTCGGGCAATCCGGTCGGCAACAGCTTCACGTCGTCCGGATGGACCGGTCCCACCCGGTAGCGCGTGAGTTGGCCGGAGCTCTCGTAGACGATCGGCCGGAAGTGGTCGCACGACCCTGCGGTGCAGATCGACATCTCGTGGTAGCGGCCGGCGTGATCGGGATGGGCGGTGTAGACCTGGTACATCAACGGAGGGTTGCTGAAGACGATCTTCTTGAGCGTGCCGTCGGCGAAGTACTCGGTGTTGTGGACGAAAGTCACCGGCGGGTCGGCGTTGTGCTGGCTCGTCACCTTCTTGAGATACCGCCGGTTGGCGGCGTGGCGGGCGAAGCTGACGGTGCGCGCCTTGGGGACGCAGACCAGGTGCCAGCTCCGATCGCACTGCGGATAATCGACGGTGGCGCTCTGGCCGAGCTCGTCGTAGGTCGCCGCGGTGGCGAAGATCATTCTCACGCCGGCGTCGTCGCGCAGGGTCGTCGTCCGCCCGGTGGGGCGTCCTCCCGGGCCGGCATAGACGTAGTGATCGATCGCCCGCAGGGGACCGGAGAGCCCGGGGACGCCGTAGTTGTAGCGGACGGCCTGGCGCAGTCGGCCGGCGCCCCACTCCCCGGGATCGTTCGCCGTCGCGTAGACGAGCTCCTTGAGCGTGGGGCCGTCCTCGACGGCGACGCGGACGAGCCGGCCGGCGCGGTCGAACTCGCGCAGGGTCGTCCCGTCTTCGCCCTCGACCCGGGTGAGCCGGCCGAGGGCGTCGTAGCCGGCGAACTGGACGCTCTGTCCGTCCGCGTCGGTCTCCTCGATCAGCAGCCCGCGGCCGTCGTAGCGGCGTTCGCTGAGCGTGGTTTCCGGGTCCAGGGCGCTCTCGGTCGTGACCCGGGTCAGGCGGCCGTCCGGGTCGTAGTCGGCGCGGCGGATCGATCCGTCGGGATCTTCGGAGCGTACCGGGCGCCCGTGTCCGTCGTAGACCTCGAGGCTCGTGCGCTCGATCTCGACCAGGTCGTCGTAGGGCTCCTGGAAATAGTGGCCTCTGCTCTGGGTGGTCGACGTCGTGCGGATTCCCGCGAACGCGTAGGTGATCGGCGCCGCCGCGCCCTGCGGCGGCAGCACGCGGCGGGCGCGACCGTAGGGGTCGAAGTCGAGGAACTGCGTGGTGCGGCCGAGGGCGTCGGTCGCCGTGGTCCGGTTCCCCATGGCGTCGTGGACGTAACGCTCGCCGGCCCAGGCGCCGGTGAAGTCCTTGGTCTCGCGGGCGGCGACGCGGCCGAAGCCGTCGCGCTCCACGCGGTCCATCGTCAGGACCGTCGAGCCGTCGAAGCTCCGGTGGGTCGTCGTCTCGCGCGCCGGCGCGCTCGCGCCGGCGGCGGTGAAAACGGTCGTCGAGCGGAAGTGCTGCGGGCGAACGACCTCGGTGAGCCGACCGAGGGAGTCGTAGGAGAAGGTGGTTTCGAGGCCGGCGGCGTCGCGACTGGCCGCGACTCGTCCGGTGGAGGCGTCGACGTCGTGATCGATCGTGGTCAGGACCGTCTCGCCTCCCGGCCCCACCCACCGGGCGGCGCGGACCGTCCCGGCCTCGTGCTCCGTTTCCTGGCGATACTGAGGCGCCCCCAGGGGCAGGTTGCAGAGGTCGGCGGAGGTCGCCAGGGTCTCGACGTCGCCGCCGAAATGCTCCATGGCGAGGGGGTTGCCGGCCCCGTCGCGCACCGTGCGGGTGACGAGGTCGTGCGGCCCTTCCGCGGCTGCGGCCAGGCGCCGCTCGAGCACGATTTCGCCGTCGCCGTCGAGACACCACCTGGTGCGGCGGACCTCGGATCCGTGATCGATCCGGCGTTCGACCAGCAGGCCGAGCAGCCAGCGTTCGGCGTCGTTCGAGTAGACGGCCGTGCGCGTCCGCGGCGTCTCGCCCGGGAAATTGCTGGCCTCGACCGTGACGGCGAACTGGCCGAAGCCGTCGAAGCCCGAATGGACGGTCTCCCGGTAGCGGTCGCCGTCGTCGTGGTAGATGAATCGGGAGGCCGTGAGCCGGGCGTTGCGCTCGACGCACGCCGGCGTGCAGACCTCGGGGGCATCCTGCTCGAAGGCCACGCGAACGCTCTCGAGCGCCGTGCCGCCCTCCAGGATCTGGCGCGAGAGCAGGAGGCCGCTGGCGTCCTGGGAGCCCTTGGTCAAGGGCAGAGCGTAGTCGTCGACGCGCCACGGCTCGCCGCCACGGTTTATCGGATCGCCGCTGACGTAGACCGAGAAGTACCGGAGCTGCTGGTGGCCGAGGGGGGTCGTGACCGTGACGGCGAGCTGGCGTGGCTGGTCGCAAGTCGAGGCCTTGGGGCGTTCAGTGTCGAGCGCGGCCTGGAACGACCAGGTGCCCAGCACCGCCCCGCTGCGGTCGATCAGGGTGCGGCTGGCGACGCCGGTGACGTCCACGAGGTGGCGGTTGCTCCCGGCCGTACACTCGAGCCAGGGGAACTGCCGGCCTTCATAGGTCCACTCGGTCCTGCCGAGCGTCGGCAGCGTCACGGCGTGCAGCAGGCCCGAGCTCTCGCCAGGGCCGTGGTAGGTCATCGCGTAGCGGGTACCGTCGGGAAGGACGACCTCGGAGAGCAGCGGCGCGGCGAGCGATCCCGGCGTCGACGGGTCGTCGTCGGCCGCCGGACGGCTCAGGCTGGCGGTCGTGTAGGTGAAGGAGTACGTGGCCTGGGTGCCGTTGAAGGCCGACAGCTCCGCCGCGGCGAGGAGGCGAGGGTAGGTGCCGGTGGGATCCGCCGCGAAGGTGAGGATCTGCCGCCGGCCCTGGTCGTCGATCAAGGTCCATTCGTCGCCGGCCGCCGAGTATTCAATGGTGAGGCCGCGGCCGTGACGGTCCTCGGAGCGCGCGAGACGCCAGGCGCCGCCGTGGGGCTTGAACTCCATGCGCTGGCCGTCGGGGAAGCGGAGGAGCTTCGTGCCGGCCGCGTCGACGAGCTGGAGATAGGTGCCGTCGCGGGTGTAGAGGGTGGTGGGCTCGGCGAATTGGCCCGGCTGCAGCGTGTCGTAGAACCGGTGGAGACCGCCGTCGGGGGCGACGAAGACCCACCGCCCCGTCGTGTTGCCGGGCTCGGAGGGACCGTGGAGGCGGCCGAGCGAGAGGTCCCAGCCGACGCCGGCGCTGCCGCCGCGAGCCGGATGGGCTGCGGTTCCCTGCTCGCCGACCTCGAAGTCCCAGACCAGCGAGTTGTAGTGCAGGGCGAGCTGGTACGAGAACGTGCCGCTCACCGGATAGGACTGTCCGAGGAATATGGCGTAGAGCAGGTTGCCGTTGAAGAGGTTGACCTGATCGAAGGGTCCCGAATCGCTGGCGGCGGTGGCGCCGCGAGCGCGGTTGTGCACGGCTGCGTGCTCGACGCCGGCGCCGGCGACGCCGGTCTCGAGGCCGAGGACCAGCGCCAACGACCAACCGATCGCGGCAGGCAGGACCGTGCGCCGTTTCCTGGCAGGGGCTGGGGTAACGATCGCGAGCTCACACATGGGGACCTCCATGGAAGCGGGCCGCCGGAACGGCGGCTCGTGGCACCTGACAGAGGCGAAAACCCGAGCGCGCTTCGATCACTCGCGATCGGCGCGATGGTCGGTGGGCGCCGTCCCGCTATCGCTTGCGCTCGAGGACGAAGAGCGAAGCGCCCGCCTGGAACACCTCGAGGCTTGGAGGGAGCGCGGTTACCCTCTGGAGCCGTCGCAGTAACGAGAGGCCATGGGCGGCTAAAACATCTCTCGCTTCATCTCCTCCAGGGAGATGAGCTTCCCTTGAGCGGCCTCCTCACGGGCGGCGCGGACGATGCGCAGAAACCGCGGGTCGGTGCTGAGCTTGAGCGACTCCTCGTCGACGCCGTCGAGCAAGAACAGGGCGGCCACCGGCTTGTGGTCGGCCGTGAGGATCAGGGGCTCGCCGGCCGCCGATCGGGCATACTCGACGAGGGGTCTGGCGGCGTCCGTCAATTCCATGGTCTTCATAGCTCGATCTCCTCACCTGCTATGAACAGTCGATTGCCTCGCTTCTCCCCGACCGCCAGGAGCGTCGAAGATGCGGATGCCCTGGATCGTGATCTCACGGAGGTGGATCGGCTGCTCGAGGAATGGGGAGGTCATGACCGGAATTGTATCAGAGGCCCGAACCGCTGGCCGAGTCACGTTGCTCACGAGCCGCCGGCGACGCCGCGCAGGTAGTCGGCCACGGCGGCGCCCTCGCGGGCGCGCAGGCCGGCGCAATCCGTCACCTCTTCGGCGAGCTTCGCGAGCTGCCGCTCGGCGCCCGCGATCTGGTGCGCGGGGTCGGCGAAGAAGCGCTTCGCGTGCTCCAGGCGCTCGAGCGAGCACCCGTCCGCGAATCGCGGCATGTACGCGGCGTACGACGGCGGGATCCTCTCGGTGATCGTCGCGTAGTGATCCGTGACGAAACGGAAGGCGCGGTCGCGGCTGGCGGAGCTGAGCCACGACGAAAGGAGGGCCGACAGCTCGGTCGGCCGCAGCGGTCCCGCGAGCGCGTAGCGAAGGACGCGGGCGTGCAGGTCGGGATCCTCGAAGTAGCCCATGGACCACAGGAAGCGTTCGCGCTCCTGCGGCACCTCGGCGCTCTCGAAACGGCGCCGGTATTCGTCGAAGAGCGCGGCGTCGCCCTCAAGGGCGGCGAGCCGCAGCAGGGTGACGGCGAGCGAGGGGTCGATCACGGAGCCGTCTGTGAGGTAGGAGCGCACGAGCGCGCGGGGGAGGCTCGTGGCCCGGGTGTCGAAGGCGTTGGCGAACGCGACTTCGAGCACGTAGCGGCCCGGCGCCAGCGGCGCCGCCGGCGTGACCCGAACCACGTCGTCGCCTTCGGGCCGGTGGTCGATCTCGATCGGCCCGCCGGCGCCGGTGAGGACGACGCGCTCAAGCTCGAGGCCCTCGGAGTGGAAGCGGAAGTGCTCGGCGGATCTCGCCGCTTCGAGCTCGAAGCGGACCGTTCCCCGGTAGGAGGGCTGGTCGGCGTCGACGGTGAGCTCGATGGACTGGAAGGTGGGAACGACGTCGTGTCCCAGACGGATGAAGTCCGCGCCGGCGGTGCCGGCGGCGGCGACACCGAGCAGGATGGCGAGGAGTCGGATGGAGTCCATGAAGACCTCGTTTCTCGTGTCCATGGAGTATACGTACGGAACTGAAGAACGGGTGGCACAGGGGTATCGCACAGGGCGTATCCGCCGGCGTTTCTTGCGGCGGGCCAGCGGTCGTCGACTGTCGGTCGGTCGCTTCAGTGATCGCGTTGCCGTCTCGACTTTGTCTCTCACCAGACGCCAGGGCCGAGCCCGGCGGCGTCGGTTTTCTCGTTATCGTGGAAAACGTTCCTTCGGCAATTCAGCCGACGGTTGACCGGTGAGAAAGGAGACGACCATGAACGTCAAGACCACGGTCAAAGCGGGCTTGGGGCATTTCATCACGCCCAACGGCTGACCCGGATCCGATGGTCGGGGAGCGCGCTGGCGCTCCCCGCTTGCCATAGCCGAGGGCGTGCTATATAGTCGTTCTCTCTCCGACGAGGTGACGAGATGAAGGCGAAGGATCTCATCGAGAACGTCGCATGGGGCGATCGGGCCGCCGCGGAGAAGCTCCGCGAGCTCGTCCGGGACGACGACGAAGCCTGGGCCGAGGTTCTCAGAGAGCTACGGTCACCCAGGCGCGAGCCCGACGACAAGGAGCGCGAGGCCTTTTGGGCAGAGCTACGACGCGTCGCCGCGCTCATCGACTCGAATCCCAGCATGGGAAAAGCCGACCTCGCGGAGCTGCAGGAGCGCGCGTGGCGCTTCGGCTCCTGCGAGAGGGTGCAAGTCCTTGCCGTGGATGGCTATCGCTTCCGGTTGCTCGGGAAGCTCGAAGAGGCCGAGATCGCGATCGAGCGGGCTCGGGAGATGGCCGCAGGCTGCCGCCTCCGGCGCGACCGCGACGACGTGAACCCTTGCCTACTGGACGTAGGCCGGCGACACTCGCTCCTGCTGGCGGCACAGGACCGCCGGGAAGAAGCTCTCGCCGAGGCCGAGTCCACGATCGACGGCTATCGCAGGCTCGGAGGGCCAGGTCACGATCTTCACGGACAGGGCCTTGCCCAGGCCCTTGTTGCCCGTGGACCGATCCGTTCCGCCATGGGGGACCCCGCTGCCGCCAGCGCGGACTTTGCCGAGGCCCTGTCCCTGGTGCCGCCGGAGCTGGAGGACCTCCACGACGCCATCCTGTACGACCTCGCGTGGGCCTTGTTCGAGACGGGTGCCGCCGGCAAGAAAGAGGCAGACAAGCTCCTGACCAGGCTCCGCCGCTCGTTCAGCCAACGCCCGCAGTCCGTCCAGCGGGCCCACTTCGACTGGCTGGACAGTATGCTCGGCTGGGAGGTGAGGCGCGTCAATCGTCATCGGGCGCGCAAGAAGCTCCACGAGACGCAGGAAGCGTTCTATTCGCCCCTGGGCATGCCGGACGAGTTCGTCGCGGCGACCGGCGACCTGCTCCTGGTCTACTTTCCGGACCGCAGGGAGATGCGGAGGGTGCTCGAGAAGGCGAAGCGGATGGGCGAGGGCTTCATCACCGATCCGGAGCAATGGCGTCGACTCTGCGAGCTCGAGAAGCTCGTCAGCGCCGGGATCTGGACGCCCCACGACGACCTGGAGAGCGCCGTCCGCGCCCTGCGCGAGTCCGTGTCCGGCGTTCGCGGAATCATCCCGAGCCTCATCCGCACTACGAGGGCGGGCTGACCGCCACCGACGCGTCACGCTGCCGTGAGCGCCTGAAGCCTGCGCTCCAGGAAGTCGCGCTCGCGCGCGTTGTCGGCACGGGACACACGGGCGATCGCCGCCGCGTGCGCCTGCGCCGCCAGGCCAGGTGAGTCGTGGTACCCTCGTCTGGCGGAGCAATCTCTGGAGCCTATCTACCACTATGTTCGGACCGGAGACGAGGAGAGCATGGACGACGATTCTGCGCGAACCGACCCGATCACCGCAAGGCTCGAGGAACTCAAGCGGCTCGTCACCGGCGAGGACATTCGCTGCCAGAACTGCGGGCGTCGCGGCTGGCCGGACCGACACACGCCCGGCAATGGCGCCTTGGAGCTTCTCCTCTGGCTACTCGGGCTGGTTCCCGGGCTCGTCTATACGATCTGGCGGCGGCGAAACCGCGGCTGGATCTGTGCTCTGTGCGGCTCAGCGGATCTGGCCTGGCCGCGCCCGATCGGTCCCCGCGGCGGCCTCGGCGTGTTCACGAGCCACAACGGCTGAGCGTCATCCGTCCCAACGGCCGCGTCGAGTAGGACGCGGCCAGATCCGGTCTGCCGACGCCATCGCCGTGCTCGGCACCCGGACGGTCGTGCAGCCAGGCGAGGTATCGTGAGCGAATCTCCTCTTCGTCCGCGTCGGGGTGCTCCCGCCGCAACTTCTGGCGCATCATCTCCGTGCCGAGCTCGAACATGTCGAAGCAGAGGTTCAGGCGTTGAGCAGGTGCCGGGCTGTCTCGCCGAAGCGAAGTCGGAAGTCGTCGAAGACGCGGATGCCCCGGATCGCGACCTCACGGAGGTGGATCGGATGCTCGAGGAGAGGAGACGTCATGACCGGATCGTACCAGAGCCCCGTTCCCGGGGCGGGCCGCGGTGAAGATCACGAAGCTCTGCACCGGCAGGAAGTCGAAGCTCTCGACGAGCCGGTAGCCGACGGCGCCCATCTCGTCGTCGAGCACTTCGATCGGCGTCGAGTGCCCCGGCGGCTCGATCCAACCGATCCATCCACCGAGCTCGCGCGGCTCGACCACCGCCACGCGGCCATTGGACCGGAGATCCGCCTGAAGCCGGAGGAAGTAGTCGTGCCGGTCCTCGATGTGGTGATAGACGTTGCAGAGCAAGACGAGGTCGATCGCCCCGTCGGGCAGAAGCGGATCGCCGAGCTCGCCGAGCACGACCTCGACGTTCTCGTAGCCCTTCTCGCGCACGCGGCGCTCAAGCTCGCGGACTTTTTCCTCCTCGACCTCGACGGCGTAGACCCGTCCCGCGGGTCCGACCGCGTCGGCCAAGTGGAAGACGAAGAAGCCGTCGCCGGCGCCGACGTCGGCGACGTGGTCGCCGGGCGTGAGGTCGAGGGCGTCGACGACGCGGTCCGGGAGCTGCCAGGCCGCCCGTCCCGGCAGCTTCGTCACCTCGAGCTTGGCGAGCTCGGCGCGGTTCGTCATCAGGACGAGGAACGTGGCGAGGGCAAGGACCGCCGCCACGAGTGCGATTTTCGTCAGCCGCGACATCTCGGGGTCCTCGCGCTCCCGGCATCTCTATGAGCCGATCTGGTAGCTGATCAGCTTCCACTCGCCGTTCTCGCGCACCAGCTTGAACGACGCCGGCACCACGGTGCCCGCTTCGAGGGTCGCGGTGCCCGACAGCTCCGCCCCGGCGGTGTCGATCGAGCGGTTGCTGAACGTCGTCTCGGCGACCTTGAAGAACATCGGGTTGGCCTCGGCGGAGGCGGTGAATTCCTCCAGGGGCTGCGCCTCCTTGAGCGGTGCCGAGAAGTGGTCGTGCGCGGTGGCGTAATCGCCGGCGCCGGCGGCCGCGAGGAAGGCGTGGACCACTTCTTCAGGGCCGGCGGTCGCCTTCTTGACGATCAGGAAGATCCCCGCGATCACGGCGACGGACACCACCAACAGCCCACCGCAGCCGAGTGCGACCCACTTGACCCAGCTTTTCGAGGACGAGGACGGACGAGTGGCTTCCATGGTCTTCTTCTCCTGAGGCCGAGGGCCTCGAACGCCGACCCGGACGGACCGACCCGATGTCGCATTGCACGAGGACCGACTCACAGTATACGCAAGCGGGGCTCATTCCAAGAGGATCAACGACCCCAGGTGCCGGGGGCTGCCAGCCTCAATCGAAAAGCCCGAGCTGCGCCCCCGCGCCGCGCTCGACCGGACGCCGGAAGCTCTCCGCCGAGAGCCGCGGCCAGCCGCCGCCGAGCCCCGCCTTCGCGCAAGAAAGCTGGAAGAGCCCGCGGACGTGGTCGGCCAGCGGGCCTTGACCGCGCATGCGCAGGCCGAAGCGCGACTCGCTCAGACGGCCGCCGCGCAGCTCGCGCAGGCGATTGAGCACCTTCTCCTTGCGGTCGGGGAAGTGCTGCTCGAGCCACTCGCCGAAGATGTCCTTGACGCCGCGAGGCAGGCGCAGCAGCGTGTAGCTGGCGCTGGTGGCGCCGGCTCGTGCGGCGGCGGCGATGATCGCCGGCACCTCGTGGTCGTTGACCGCCGGGATGATCGGCGCCGTCAGCACGCCCACCGGCACCCCCGCCGCCGCCAGCGCGGCGATCGCCTCCAGGCGCCGCCGCGGGTGCGACGCGCGCGGCTCCAGGCGACGCGCCAGGTCGCCGTCCAGCGTGGTCACCGAGATCATGACCGTGGCCGCGTGGTGCGCCGCCAGCTCGGCCAACAAATCGGCGTCGCGCGACACGAGGTGGTTCTTGGTGACCACGATGACCGGGTTGCGGAACTCGGCGAGCACCTCCAGGCAGCCGCGGGTGATTCCGAGGCGGCGCTCCACCGGCTGGTAGGGGTCGGTCACGCCCGAGAGCGCCAGCATCTGCGGTTTCCACTTCGGCGAGGCCAGCTCGCGGCGCAGCAGCGCCGGCGCGTCGCGCTTGACGACGATCTTGGTCTCGAAGTCGAGGCCGGCGGAGAAGCCCAGGTACTCGTGGAACGGACGCGCGTAGCAGTACGAGCAGCCGTGCTCGCAGCCGCGGTAGGGGTTGAGGCTGGCGTCGAAGCCCACGTCCGGGCTCGTGTTGTAGGTGATGACCGAGCGCGAGCCGTCGTCCAGGTAGGCCGTCTCCGGCCGTCCGGCCTCTTGCGGGTCGAGCTCGGGATCGGGCTCGATCTCGAGGGGCTCGAAGCGTCCCTTGGGGTTGGACGCGGTGCCGCGTCCGCGGATGGGGTGTAAGGTCGACATGTCGCCGGGTTACCGCCACGGCCAGTCTACCGCCCGCGGACGCGGGGAACAAGTCCCGGAAGAGCGCCGTATAACATGCTGGACCCCATGAAGCCCCGCCTCCAACGTCCTCGGAATCCGTTGCTTCGCGTCCTGCCGTGGATCCTGGCGGCCGCCGCGTTCGCGGGCGTCCTGTGGCTGGTGCGCTCGCTCCCGCCGGACCGCGTCGACGTCGCCGGCGCGCTGGCGCGAGGGACGGTGGGCACCGCCTACGTGGGGGCGGTGGAGCGGAGCTGGATCGACGACGCCTTCCCCGAGCTCTGGCTGCCGGCGCCGGTGACGGAGCTGCCGTGCCCCACCGGCGTGCGGCCGACGCCCGCCGGCGCGCTGCGCATCTCCGAGGCTCTGGCCTGGGTGGGGGAGGGCCGCCTCGACGACGCCTTGACCGAGCTCGCGGAGCTCGACGCACGGGATCCGGAAAGCTGGACGGCGGGGCTGGCGCTCGGCATGCTGCTGGCACGGGAAGGCCGGCTGGGCGAGGCCGAGACCGTGCTCGCCTCGCTCTACGGACGGCGGACGGTCCAGGCGACGGTGAAGCAGGCGGTGGAGGCGGCGTCGCGCAACCGCCCCGGATCGGGACCGCCGGCGGACGAGGTCCGCGGCGCCATCCACCTCCTCCACGCCTATGGCTACGTGCTGATCGCGACGCACCGCGACGGCGACGCGCTGTGGCTCACGCTGAAGAACCCGATCGGCTGCGCCAAGCTGCTGGCCCTGCGCGGCGAGACCGACCGCTTGCGCCGGCTGCCCGCCTGGGACGAGCACCGGCTCGCGGCGCCCGGCTGCCGTCCCGGCGTCCACGGTCTGTCCACGCTCGATCTCTACAACAACCTGATCGTCGGCTATCTCGATCATCCCGGGCTGCGGGAGACGCCGGAGCGCCGGCAGCGGGAGATCGCGCGCGACTACGACGATCCGCCGCGGGAGAACCCGCTGCTCGCGGTGCTGCGCGGCGCGGCGGCAGACGCGGGCACGCGGGAGAGCTGGCTATGGGCGGTGTCGAACGCCGAGCGCCTGCTCCGGCAGCGGCGCGTGAGCGCCGTCGGGGAGCTCCGCAACCCGCGCCTGGCCTACAACCTGGCCGCGCTCATGGAGTCGGCGCTGCCCGCGAGCCCGCCCGCGGCGGCCGCGGCGCTGCGGCGACAGAAGAACGCGCTCCTCGAGCTGGCCTTCGAGGGCCGCGGCGGCGTGCTGCCGGGCCAGGTGCCGGAGCTGAGCCGCGCCCTGGCGCGTCTGAGGCTGCTCGAGGCCGTGCGCGCGGGCGCCGCGCCGGCGCTCCCGGACGAGATCGCTGCGGACCTGGACGACGCGCAAAGGCGGACGGTCTTCGCCGTCTCCGAGGCCCTGGCGCGTCGCGCCGATCCCGAGGGCTGGCTGCGCGCGGCCCGCTCGGGCGAAGGGACGGCGGCGTGGCGCCGGGCGTCGCGAACGGACCTGGCCGCCGCTCTGGCGCGCCGCGGCGCCGAAGCGCCGCGCGACCAGCGGGGCTGGTGGGCGCGCGCGGCGGGGAGCGTGCTGGCCAGCGGCGACGAGGTGCCCGCGGAGCTCGCCGAGTTGCGGCGTGAGCTCGGGCTGCGGTGGCGGATCTCGCCGCGCCGGCTGCTCGCCTCGTGGGCCGCGGCGGCGGTGGTCGGCGGCCTCGCCGGCGCCCTGGCGTGGATCCTCGGCACCTGGCTCGCCGTCGAGCTCGGCCGCCGGCGCGACCTCTTCACGTCGTTCTACGGCCACGAGGCGCGTCGACGGTTCCGGGAGGGCGGATGAGCCTGCTCGTGCTCGGCCTCGCGGTGGCCGCCCTGGCGTTCGCGTCGCGTCGCGCCGCAGGGCATAGAGCTTCGCTCGGCGCGCTGCTGATCGGCTACGGAGCGCCGGCGCTCTTCCTCGCCTTCGTGCTCCTCACGTCGCGCGACGACGCGACCCGCTTCCGCTTCGCGCTTCTCGGGCTCGGCTTCCGCGGCGAGGCCGGGCGGCCGTTCCAGGTGCCGATCGGCGGCGACCGCGACCGCGACGGGGTGTGGATCTCGGCCCTGGCCGAAGAGGGCGGCGGCACCGCGACCGCCCTCGGGAGCCTCGTCTTCCTCCCGCCGGAGACGGACGACGCGGGCACGGTGGGCTTCGCGCCGTCGCCGGAGGCGTCGGCGGGGCTGCTGGGGGTCCGCACGGACGAGGGCCTGCGTCCGCTGCGGGCGATCGCGCTCGCCGACGGCGACCGCTTGAGCGTGGCGGGCCGCGCCTGGGAGGTGGAGCTCGACACCGGCTGGCTGGGGCCGCCGGCGGCCCTCGTCGCGGACGGCGGCCTGCGCGTCGAGCTGCCGGCGCGCGTCGGCCGGCTGCCGCTGGGGATCGGGCTGCGGATCCTACGTCCGCTGCCGGCGGTGGTCGAGACCTACGACCTGGGTTGGCTCGAACGGAAGGCAGGAGGAGAGAGCCCCGAGGCGTCGCCCGGGTTTCTCTTCTGGGAGCCGCGCGGGCTCTTCGGACGCCGCCTGTGGATCGCACCCGCGGACGCTTCGGCGACGGTCGAGCGCGGCGGCGAGACGTTGGAGGCTGCGGCGGGCTCGACGCCCGATGGGGTCCACGTGCTCAGCCCGCCGCGGCGGACGGGCGCCGCCTTCGCCGCCGGCGGCGTGCGCGACCGCCGCAGCTTCCGCCTGCTGCCGGGCCGCCGCGGTTTCGCGCTGACCTACGACACGCCCGAGGTCTACGTATTGTCGCGGTCGTCGCTCGAGGCCCTGGCGATCGATCCCCAAGGATCTGAGACGGTGCGGTTCAACCTCGCGATGGGCGGTTGGCAGGTGACGGACGAGAGCCTCTACTTCCGCCACGCGTCGCGTCGCGTCGCCCTCGAGGCCCTGGCGACGCTGGAGCTGCCGCGCGCCGTCCTCGAAGGCTCTTCAGGACGCCGGGAGGTCGTGGCTGCGACCCCCCGAGGACAACGCCGGGGCGATCTCGGCGAGCCCCTGTGGCTGGGCGGCGACAACCTGGCGGCGGTGCAGGTCGACGTGCTCCGGCCGCCGCTCGGCTTGGCGGCGCTCGCCCTGGCGCTGGCCGTGCTCAAGGCCCTGGCGGCGCGCTCGGCGCGGCTCTCCGTGGTCCACCTCGGCTTCGCGGCGCCGCTCGAGGCCCTGGTGGCGGTGCGGCTGCTGCTCGGCTACCGGGTGTGGGCGATGCCGCCGTTCGACCAGGAGGCCCTGGAGCTGGCGCTCGCCGCCTGGGCGCTGCTGCCGTGGTCG
>DASWIG010000260.1:0-2277 GCA_036397835.1 Thermoanaerobaculia bacterium | reverse complement strand
TCCCGAGCAGGTGGAAGCGCTGCTGCGGCTGCGGCTCGAGAAGACGGGGTTCTTCGGCGCCCGCTTCCGCATCGCCGCGTCGACGGCCCTGCTGCTGCCCAAGTCGGGCTTCCGCAACCGCACGCCCCTGTGGCTCAACCGGATGCGCGCCAAGAAGCTCGGCGAGGCGGTGTCGCGCTACGGCGACTTCCCGGTGGTCGTCGAGACCTGGCGCACCTGCCTCCAGGACGAGCTCGAGCTCGACGCGCTCAAGATGCTGCTGCGCGAGGTACGCGACGAAACGATTCGCCTCGAGGAGGTGACGACGCAGACGCCGTCGCCGTTTGCCGGCCAGCTCGGCTGGATGCTCACCAACCAGCACATGTACGAGGACGACACGCCGCCGGGCGTGGCCGCGCCGGCCGGCGGCGCGGGCGGTCTGCGTCCGGACCTGCTGCGGGAGCTCGTCTTCTCGGCGCAGCTCCGGCCGCGGCTGCCGGCGGAGCTCGTCGAGCGCTTCCGCCGCAAGGTGCAGCGCACCAGCCCCGGCTACGCCCCGCGCGACGCCGCGGAGCTGCTCGCCTGGGTCGACGAGCGGATGCTCATGCCGGAGAGCGAGTGGCGTGAGCTCCTGGACGCCATGCGCGCCGACCACGGCCTCGACGAGACGGAGCTGACGGCGGACGTCGCCGGCCGCGTCCTGTGGGTGACGCTGCCGGGCGCCGCCGAAGCCGCCGTGACGACGGCGGAGCGCGTGGCGCGGACGCTGCGACCGGCGGTGGGGCTCGACGGCCTGACGCTGCGCTCGCTCGCCGATCCTCGGAGCCCGCCGGCCGCGGACGTCGAAGCGGCCCTCGACGTCCTCCTGGCCCGTCCGTCCGCGGCGAGCGAGGACGTCGATCCGCTGGTCGAGCTGGTGGGCGAGTGGCTGCGATTCCAGGGTCCCCTTCCGCCCCTGCGTCTCGAGGAGCTGTTCGGCCGCGACGCCGAGCGCCTGCGCGACGTGCTGGAGACGCTCCGCGAGTCGCAGCGGGTGGTGATCGACCAGCTCGTGCGGGGCTCCGGCGGCGTCGAGGTGTGCGACGCGCAGAACCTGGAGGTGCTGCTGCGCTGGTTGCGGCGCGAGGGGCGTCCGGCGTTCACGGCGCTTCCCGCCGACGCCCTGCCGCTCTTCCTGGCGCGTCACCAGGGCCTGGCGCCGCGCGGCGGCGGGCTCGAGGACTTGCAGGAGCGTCTCGAAAAGCTCTTCGGCTACGCGGCGCCGGCGTCGGCCTGGGAGGCCGAGATCCTGCCGGCGCGGCTCGACCCGTATTACCCGTCGTGGCTCGACTCGCTGATGCAGGAGAGCGACCTGCTGTGGCTCGGCGGCGGTCCGCAGCGCCTCGCCTTCGCCTTCCCGGTGGACCTGGAGCTGTTCCAGGAGACGGCGGACGACGAGGCGACGGACGGCCTCTTTCCCCAGGCCCGGGGCCGTTACACCCTCGCCGAGCTCGCCGCCCACGGCGGCCGCACGACGGCCGAGATCACCGACGAGCTGTGGCGTCTCGCCTGGGCGGGCCGGGTGTCGAACGACGCCTTCGCGGCGGTGCGCAAGGGCGTCGAGAACAAGTGGCAGCCGGTCGAGCCGGCGGCGCCCCGCGCCGGCTCCCGGCCTCGCGTCGGCCGGCGCGCCGCCTTCCGAAGCTGGCAGGCGACGCGGCCGTTCTCAGGCCGTTGGTTCGTGCTCGAGCGCGACGGCGAGCCGCGCGACGCGCTCGAGGAGGAGGAGCTCAACAAGGACCGGGCGCGGGTGCTGCTCCAGCGCTACGGCGTGGTCTTCCGCGAGCTGCTGGCGCGGGAGCCGCCGTCGCTGCAATGGGGCCGCGTCTTCCGCAGCCTGCGACTCATGGAGCTGTCCGGCGAGGCGCTGGCCGGCCACTTCTTCGCGGGGGTGGGCGGCTTGCAGTTCACCACCCCCGCCGTCTTCCGCGAGCTGCGCCGCGGCCTGCCCGAGGACGCGATCTACTGGCTGAGCGCCGCCGACCCAGCCTCGCTGTGCGGCGTCGACGTGGCGGGTCTCAAGGAGACCCTGCCGCCGCGCCACGCCACCACCCACCTGGTCTTCCACGGCCGCCGTCTGGCTCTGGTGTCGCGGCGCCGCGGCAAGGAGCTGGACGTGCGCGTCGGCGCCGACCATCCCCACCTCGCGGAGTACCTCGGAGTGCTCAAGACGCTGCTGACGCGCGAATTCCGGCCGCTGCGCTCGATCGACGTCGAGCGCGTCAACGGCGAGCCGGCGGCGCAGAGCGCGTACGCGGC
>DASWIG010000259.1:0-26216 GCA_036397835.1 Thermoanaerobaculia bacterium | reverse complement strand
CGCACCGTTCGGATCATCCGCCGGTGGTCGTCGTGGCTGCCGTGGGAGAGGTTCAGACGCACCACGTCGACGCCGGCGTCGAAGAGCCGGGCGATGACGTCCTCGCCGGCGCTGGCCGGCCCGAGGGTGGCGACGATCTTGGCCTTACGTTCCATGGCGCGCGTCCGGGCGGAGAGCCGCCTCCGGCGGAGCGCCGACTATAGGCAGATCGGGGGAGAAAGGGAAGGCGGTAGCGCCGCCGTGGCGCCGCACGCCCGCGGGCGAGCTAGCCCGCGATCTCGTCCTGCGCCAAGGCGCCGCGCGCAATCGACATGTAGCCGGCAAGGAACAGCAGGTCGATCACCGAATCGAGACCCCCCACCCCCATTTCGCTGAAGTAAGCGAAGGCCACGTCGCCGGCGGCGATGGCGACGAACCCGACCACCAGGGCGAGCCAGACCTTGGCGACGCTCCCCCCCCGCAGCCGCCAACTGACGCGCAACAGGATCAAGGACGGAACCAGCAGCGCCAGGTCCGAGATCGGGTAGGCGAGGTTGAGCAGCAGACCGAGGCCGCCCGTCGACGACGCCACCACCGGCCGCAGCACGAACGCCACGACCGTCCCCAACACCAACAGCGACCCTGCTCCCACCCACCCGAAGTCCCGCTTCGCGTCGAAGGGCAGGCCGCTGCGCCGGTAGACCTGGAGCAGACAGATCAAGGCCGCGATGAGGACGCAGGCCGCGGGTATGAAGAAGGCGTCCGCCAGGGAGGGAAAGGGCGACGAAACAGCCAAGACGAGCTGGTAGACGACGAGCGTGAGCTGCCCGCAGGAATAGAGCAACAGGCCGACCGCCAGCAGCAGCCATGCCGTCCGCGCGGGGCTGCGCGGGCTGAAGCGACGGGCGCTGCGGGCCGCGAAGGCGGCGGCGAGGAGCAGGAAGAAGAGCTTGGCGGGGCCGCCCACCGCCGTCCGCACCGGCTCGCCGAGGAGCTCGGCGTACGGCGGCAGGAAGACCGGCGCCAGGAGGACGCCGGCGAGGAGGAAGAGCCGGTCGGTGATCCGGCTACGATCCATTGCCCGCCGTCCTCCGGCCGTCGATCCGCGACCAGATCTCGCGCATGACGCTGCGGCTCTTGTCCGGACCGACGAAGACCTTCAATCCCAATTCGAGCCGGGTGAGCAGCTCGCCCAGCCCCGCTTCGTCGATCTCGCTGCCGGCGATCGCGAGCCGCGAGCTGTGCGCCTCCACCGCGGCCCTGGCCATGGTCGGACCGAGGATGGGAGCCAGGCCCTCCTCGATCAACGGCTGCACCTCACTCCTCAGCATTCGCGTCTCGTCTCAGAGCTCATAACAAGGGATCAGCCCGCTGGCGTGGCTGGCGCCACCGAAGCGACGCCCGAGGATAAGCCGGCGGAGGGCTACGCGCCCGCCCTCCGTGTCCTTTGACGAGAGCTTTCGGCCAAGGTCCCCCACCCCCCCTACGCCAACACGACCTTGGTGTCGGCGAAGTGGTCGTGGATGCAGCGGCGCTCGTCGCCGAAGATGAAGAGCGCGTCGAGCAGGCCGAAGAATTTGCCGAGGATGGGGATCATCCCGATCGTGTTCGGAAGACCGAAGCGAGCACCAGCAGACGCGCGAGGCTCGCCTCGGAGCCGTCGTAGCGGACGATCCTGATGCCGGCACCACCTCCCCGGCCATGCCCACCGCCGCCGGCGCGAAGGGCGCCGCGGGCGCGAACAGCGGCCGGGCGGTCACTTTCAAGGCGTCTGACGGGCTCACCGTCCACGGCCAGCTCTTCCTGCCGCCGGGAGCCGCCGCCGGGGACGGGCGACCCGGCGTGCTCTTCGTGCACGGCGGCCCCATCCTCCAGATGGTCCTCGGCTGGCACTACAGCGGCTACGACGCCCGCTGCTACGCCTTCAACCAATATCTGGGCGAGCCGCGGTACGGTCGTGCTCGCGGTCAACTTCCGCAGCGGCATCGGCTACGGCCGCGCCTTCCGCCAGGCGCCCGACCAGGGGCCGCGCGGCGCTTCCGAGTACCGCGACATCCTGGCCGCCGGGCGCTACCTCCGGTAGCGTCCGGAGGTCGATCCGCGGCGCATCGGGCTGTGGGGCGGCTCCTACGGCGGCTGCCTCACCGCCCTCGGTCTGGCCCGCGACTCCGACCTCTTCGCCGCCGGCGTCGACCTCCACGGCGGCCACGACTGGTCCTACCGCGGCGAGCGCTTCCCGCAGCCCGGAGGCGGCTGGGGCCTCGCCGACGAGGAGCTGCTGGCGCTGGCGCGGCGCTCATCGCCGGTGGCCGAGCTCGGCTACTGGAGCTCGCCGGTGCTCTTCGTCCACGGCGACGACGACCGCAACGTGATGTTCATCCAGACCACCGACCTGGTGCGTCGCCTGCGCGGGCGGGACGTCCACGTGGAGACGTTCGTCTTCCCGGACGAGGTCCACGGCTTCCTGCGTCACGAGAGTTAGCGCCGACACGAGAATATACGAGGCCCCCCAAGCGCCCGCTTTTGCGATATTCTTCGACCATCGCGCGGGAACCCAGATACGGTTTGGCCACCTTCAAAAAATTCTCACGCTCGCGGTCGATCTGCTGGCTGTCTCCGAACTTCACGATCCGCGGCTGTCCATGCGCCTCGGAGAAAGGTTCCACCCTCAAGACGCCGGCACCGCTCCAGCCGGGGTGCAATCTCTTGACGTGGATAATATCAGCACGGTTGAAGAGACGACGGAGGAGAGTTTCAAGCTCGCTGGCGACGGCCTCCTTGTCTGCGTCCGCAAGAGGAACCCCGCCCAATCTTAGCACCGCCACCGCCTCCATAGCACTGAGACCGTCCCAGAGAATCTCAAGGTCTCGGTTCTCGGCGAGCCCCTCATCAAGAAGCCGACGAACTTCATCTCGAAGATCTATGTCTTCGAAATCTTGTTTCGAGATGAAATCTGACACACCGTGTTTGCTAAAACCCTCCCTCATTACGTCTCTAGTAGCGTAGGCGCTTAGAACGATAACCTTCGGTCGCTTCTGATCAGTAGGTAGGTTACGCAATATTTCCATACCATCGATATCTGCAGGGTCCGCGTCCTCCAACCTGAGATCGAGGATGCAGAGATCATATGTTCCTCTTGCCAGCTTTTCTTCCGCCTCTCGCCTGGAGGCCGCAGTCTCGATCTCGAATTCTGCTCCCTGAAGAGACTCACCAATCGCCTTTCTCCACACCGGCAGATCTTCTACGATGAGTATTCGTCGTGGCCGTACTTGGGACGAGGTGGCCAATCTCGCATTTGGCCCCATATCAGTCTCGGTGTCATTATCAGAACTCTGTTCCGGGGGCATTTTCTTGGACCTCTCTGGTGAAAGATCCGCGGTGGGGTTACGAATAGGCTCGGACACCTCGTGGTGAGACCGTGTCGTAGGAGCTTGGTTGGCCTTGGTCGCTCGCGGCAACCTAATGGCAAAAGTCGTACCAGCTCCTGGCTCGCTTGCCAGATCGATTTCACCGCCGTGACTCATAACGGTACGCTTGACGCTCCAGAGTCCAAACCCTGAGCCGCCGGACTTTGTGGTGTAGCCGAGGTCAAATATCCTCTTGAGATGACTTGCTTGAATTCCTTGGCCTGTATCACTGATCCGTATCGTAACCATGGAATCGTCACCGTCTGCTTCAACGGTCAAACGGCCACCCTCTGGCATGCCTTCGATGGCGTTGTTGAGGAGATTCAACAGAGCATCAGAAATCTGCTGTGAATCGCCGCGGATGCTGCCGGCGGTATCCTTGACGCGCAGATCGAGTTCCACAGCTTTATCCTCAATTCGCAAGTTTGCGACGATCTCTTCTATCAGGGTCCCAATAAAGCAGTCCTCCGGCTGACGTTGAGTGGGTAGACTCAGCACCTTCATCAGTTCTTTAGCGAACCGAAGTACCCCTTGGACATCGTCAAGAATGCGGTCCAGCTCGCCATCTATCCGTGGCTGCCGTAAACCAATCTCGTCAAGAACCCTCTTGATCTTCCGAATCGACGTTGGAACCAATCCCAAGTCGTTGCTCAGGCGATGCATGATCTCAAAGGTGTGGCGGCCGATCTCGCCCATCTTTTCGGCCTCTACCGCCCGCTTTTCGGCTTTCTGGTGGGCCTTCCGGTCTAGAGAAGTCTCATCCGCCAAAGACATTGCCCCTCTCCCGCAGGATCTGCCGACGCAGATAAAGTTTCTTGACACTATTCGTGGTCAACAGGTCGATCGGCTGCTGAAAGCGGTCCTCCAGATATTGGAGCGAGCCGAGAAACCTTCGCGACGGCTGGGTCGCGCGCGGCGACGACGAGCCCCAGAGCAAAGCTCTCTTGTTTTTAGAAGGTTGAGTCATCGCACGTCAGGATCTCTACGGGCTTTGCATCAACAGGACGGGCGCGGCCCAGGTGTGGTCGTCGAGGCCCCACTCGCCCATGGCGGCTTCGCGACGGGCCTCGAGGACGGCTTCTCCCGGGCACAAGGTTCGCCACAGGTGGGCGTAGAAGGTGGCGGCGAAGAGCAGGGCGGCGGCGTCGCGGACGACCCAGCGGTACCCCATCACTGTCGGGACGTTCGCCTGGGCCAGGGCACCGTAGATGCCGCAGAACTCGTCGGACGCCGGTTGGCTCTTGTTGACCGCGCCCAGACAGCAGCTCAGGTACACGAGCTGAAGGTCCGAGCTCACGACCTGGCTTAGGTCGCCGGCAGTCAACGCCCGGGTGCCGCCCTCGTGCCGGAGCAAGAGGCCGCTGGCCTCCGGGTGGTCGCCGTCGTAGCGGCCGTGGCCAGCATAATGGAAGACGTGATGACGGCCCTTCTGGAGCTCCTTCTTCACCCGGCCGTAAGAAGCGGCGTCGCCCGTCAGGACGGTGGGGTCGCAGCGCAGACCGATCCGCCTCAAATCAGCGGTGATGGCGAGGGAGAGCTGTCGGACCTCCTCGTCGACGGCAGGGATCTTGCCGTCGCCGTTCGCCCCCACCAGAAGGATCCGCAAGGGGAGATTCTGGCTCGCCAACTCACTGATGAATTCGGAAAACGGCGCCAGAGCGCGAGTGAAGCCGGTCCTTATCAGCTCACGGCTCAGAACATGCCGCCGGCAGAAATATTCTGTCCCTTCCCGCATGAGGTCGACGGGGACGCCGAGCCCCTCCGACGGGCTTCTGAAGCGCAGCCAGAGGTCGCCACGCTCCTTGACGAGGGGCTTGGAGCCGGACCATTTGTCGTAGAGCTTCGGGACCGCGGCCACGGTCTTGAAAAGCGATTCTCCCAAGGATGCCATCTCCTTGCGCCAGCCGACATTGGCTTTGTCGTTGACCAGGAGAAGGTTGATGTTGTCGGCGCGGCGTACGTAGTCGTCGATGTCGAACTTTGCGCTCTCGATCCGATCCGGAACCTTTCCCGCGGGACTCCGCAGCTCACTGTCGATCCAGCCGGTGCCGTTGAACGTCATCGTGAGGTAAGCGCGCGAGCGCCGGCGCTCCGCGGTGCCGCGCACCCGTCCTTCGAGGATGGCCGCTTTGGCAAGATCCAGAAGAAACTCTTCGGGATCGTCTCGGTCTTCGTACTCGGGTTTGACGACGACCCGCGTGGCGCCGAATTCCCGGAGCGCCCGGTGCATGCGGTCGCCGGTAGGCACGCCAGTGACCACGAGCACGCCGCATCGCCTCTGCGACGGGTCCGTGCGGATCTTCCGCAGCAGCTCGAAACCCCGGTCGTCGGGATCCTTGCCGTCGGGAGGCTTGCCGAGCAGGGAGAGATCGACGACCGCCAAGTCGTAATCCGCGCTGGCCAGTTTCTCACGTCCCTGGATCTCGTCGTCCGCGGTATCGACCCGAGTGCTCTGGCCGGCGAATTCTTCGAGGCGTCGCAGAACGCTAGAGAGCAGCTCTTCACGCCAGCCGGGATCATCGTCCACGACGAGGATTCGCAGTCTGGAAATCGCGGATAGATCAGAGTCCATGGCGCTCGGTCAATAAACATGCGGATAAAAGAGCATGCTCTCGCTGGACCTTCGAAAGAAACGAGAATCGTATCTGGGGAAGGGCGCAGAAGAGCGTGGCGGCATAGTATTCCTTGAGGTCGGAGCCGGTCTGGCGCGCCAGCAATCGCCTCGCAAGGGTGCGCAGGTGGACACAGGTGGCGAAAACCTTGTCCACGGCCGGGTTCGAGCCCTCCCGTTCCCACGCCAGCTCCTCCAGTTGCGCGTAGCTGTCCGGCTTGCAGAGGGTCTCTTCGAGAGCCAGGCGCTCGTCGAGGGTGGCGTCGCCGGGGCCGAGCAGGTGAATCCGGATGGAAACGTCGAGCTCGGCGACGTCGCGCAGGACGTGCCCCGGTCCGGTGGCCTGGAAGTCGATCAGCCACGATTGCCCCGTGTCGTCGACGAGGATGTTCTGCGGGTTGAGGTCGCCGTGGGTGATGGTCTCGTAGGTCGGCACGACGAGGGGCGTCCCCGGGAAGTGCCGCAGAGCGTTGGGCATCGGGCGCCGGTTGGTGAGAGTCTGGAAATGGAGCTTCTCGTCCTTCCCCTGGACCGACTTGAGCCCCTCGCGAGCCTTCGTGAGACTCTCCGTCGTCAGACCGAGCCATTGGCTGTAGTATTCGGTCAGGTCGAGTGGCTCGAGCTTGCCCTGGTTGTCGTACCACGCGCCGCAGGTATCGAGGAAGAGCCCGTCGAGGACTTCGCGGATCTGGGGGATGGAGGCGTTGCGGTAGAAGCTCGCGAAGTTCTCGAGCCGCTTTCCGCGGTCGCTCACCAGGGAGTAGACGACGCCTCCGAGTCGCGGCGTGCGCCGGCTGGCGACCACGGTGGTGCTGCGGCCGCCCCCCACGAAAGGACGGACGAACTCGTTGTACTTCGCCCGCTCGTCGCTGATGCTCCGGACGTCGCCGAATTTCACCACCGCGGGCCGGCCGCTGCCGTGGGAGTAGAAGGGATGGATCAGCAGCACGCCGGCACCGCTACGTCCGGTCGACAGCGGATCGACCAGGACGGTCTCGGCGTCGTGGAAAAGGCGGCACAGGAGGTCGTCGACCTCGACGGCCAAGAGCTCCTGCTCGGGCGTCGACTTCTTGATCCGCTGGCCGTCGACGAGCAGGTTGAGGACCGCCTGGCGGGGATCGAGGCCGCCCTGCCAGATGACCGACAGGTCGAGATTGAGCTCCGCCTCTTCGCCCAGGAGCCGCTCGACGTCGGCGAGGAAAGCGCCGTCGTCCTCGTCGAAGTCCTGTTTGCTCCAGAAATCGTCGACGCCGTGGCGCTTGAAGGCCTCCCGCATCAGATCCCGCGTGCCGTAAGCCGTGAGGACGATCACCTTGAAGCTCTCGGCGAGGCCGTAACGAGTCAGCTCCTGCAGTAGGTCCATGCCCTCGACGTTGGAGGGATCTCCCTCTTCCAGGCGAAGGTCGACGACGAGCAGGTGATAGAGCCCTTCGGCCAGCTTCTTCGACGCCTCCGCCTTGCTCGCCGCGATCTCGACGGCGAAGCCGCCGTCGCGGAGGATCTCGGCGAGGGCTTCCTGCCAACTGGGCAGATCTTCGATCACCAGGATGCGCGCGGCTCGCTTCATCACAATCCGGCCAGGGCAGCGGCCTGGTGCTCACGGCACGTGCTGGAGTCTTCCAGGGCCATCTCGACCAGGGTCACGAAGTCCTTCTCTTGGACGGGCATGTCAGTGACGTCGTAGGCACCGGCGCGAAATAGCCCGCGCATCGCCCTCGGGGCCAGGGTAGCGACGAGGGCCAGAATGTAGTGCCCGCGGTCGGCCATCGACTTGACAAGGGCGATTTCGGCTGCGGTAACGGCGGTGCAGGCGATCACCGCGAGGTCCGGGAGCTCGTCAAGCTTCGCCGGCAAGGCGTAGTCGTCGAAGGCGACGACGCCGTAGCCCGCGTCCCTCAGAGCTCGGGAAAAGGGCTCTCGCCAATACCCACGACGATCGATGAGCCAGACGTTCCTGCCGCGCGAGGGCTCAGGCACCGGGCACCTCCTCGGCACTGGGCAAGTGTATTTTGAATGTCGTCCCCTGTCCCGGCTCGCTTTCGACGTCAATCACCCCGCCGCTGTCGACGACCGTCTTCTTGACGCTCCAGAGACCGAAGCCGGAGCTTCCCTTTTTCGTGGTAAAGCCGAGGTCGAAGAGATTGCCAAGGTGGCGGGGGCTGATGCCGTGCCCGGTGTCCTGTACCCAGATCTCGACCTCGTCCGCCCGCCGCTGTGCTCCGACCATGAGGCTTCCGCCGTCGGGCATCATCGCATGTACGGCGTTCATCAGGAGGTTGAGCAGAGCATCCGCGAATTGCCCGTAGTCGACTTTCACCGCCAACGAATCCTGAGGCACCGCCAGCTTGATTCGGATCTTCTGCTGCATGTCCTCATCGAGAGCAAGAATGTCGATCCCGTGCTGGAGCAGCGCTCTCACGGGATAGACTCGTGGGTTTCCACGGCGGTCTTTCGGCTCACCATAGCGGTCCCCGGAGAGCTCATGGGCCAGCTTCTTACCGACGCTGAGGACGAGGCTGACGCTGGTGTGGATCTTACTCAATTCGGCCTCGATCTCATCGTCGACGCCACCCGTGGCCTCCAGGGCGCGCCGGATCTTGCGCACGGAGGTCCTCACCAGGCCCAGATCGTTGCCCTGGCGGTGCAGCAGCTCGTAGGCCTGGCGCCCCACCTCTCCCATCTTCTCCGCTTCGAAGGCACGCTTTTCGGCTTTCTGGTGGGCCTCTATCTCCTCGATGCGGTGCAGGGCGACCGCGAGCTGCTGGGCGAGCCCTTTGACGAGCCTGACGTCGGGAGGACGAAAGTGATCGGCCTCCAGATGGCTCAGCGCCAAGTTGCCGTAGTACAGGCTCTCGACGGCGATCGGGGTCACGATGAAAGACCGATCTCGGTCGTTGGAGCGCGGGAACACTCCCACCTCCGGCGGGGGGTTCAGAGCATCGGGAACATAGACCGTGCGGCATTCCTTGTAGACCTTCCCGGCCAGCGGGTCGTCGAGGGCGATCACCTCGTACGGACGCGGAATGCTCTTGCCGGTGCTCTCGACGAGTCGGAATCCCTCGGGCTCCAGGCGCCGGATCACGACCTCGCAATCCCACAGCCTCGAAGCAAGCTCCACGACGCTCTTGAAGGCGTCTCCGAGCTGATCGCGAGCGGTAATCCGAGCCAGCTCCTGGCTCGTGAAGAGCACCTCGAACCGTTGAAGGCGCCGCTCGGAAGACGCGAAACGTTCGGCGTTCTGGAGGGCAATCACCGCCAGGTCGGCAAGACCCTCGAGCATCATTTCGTTGCGCTGGCCGAAGAAGCGGAGCTTCGGGCTTTCGATATTGAGGACTCCGACCACCTGCCCCTCTTTCTTGAGAGGCACGGCGATCTCGGATTTCATGCCGGGGGGCTCGGGTACATGAATCCTCTGCCATTTGGGGTCGGTAAGATCGGCATTGACGAACTCGCCTTCGCGGGCCACGAGCCCCAGGATCCCCTTCTCGCGGCTCCAGCGCCGGCCGATCTCGCTCTTCGGGACCCCGTGCTCCGCCACAACGATCAGGTCTCCGCTCTTTTCGTCCACCTGGACCAGCGTGCCGGCCTTGGCACGCGTGTTCTCAATCGCATCCAGGAGAATGGCGTCCCAGAGCTTCTTGAAGTCGAGCTGCTGGGTCAGCTTCTTGGCGATATTGATCAGGGTGTGCTCGTCTTTGCGGAGGCGCATTTCCTGCTCGTAGGCCTGCGCGATCTTGACCGCCAGAACGGCCTGGCCGGCAAGCGTCTTCATGAGCTGCAGATCGGTGTCGTCGAAGGCCCGGGGTTCCCGGCTCTCCAGGTTGATGACCCCCAGCACCTTGTCGCCGTCTTTCAAAGGAACGTCCATTTCACAGCGCGTGTCGCCGCCGACGTCGACAAAGCGATCTTTCCACTCCGGATCCCGGACGTCCGGAACGAGGAGCGGCTCACCGGTGCGGAAGACCTCGAGAGTGATGCCTCGACCCTCTCCGAGCCGCAGCACCTGGCCCCTGCTCCTCTTCGAGTGAGGGCCCATCGCCGCTCGAGTGACGAGCTCGTCCCAAAAGGGATCGTGCAGCAGGATCGAGGCCTCGTCGGGAGCGACCCGATCGGAGAGACGTTGCCAGGCGATGTCTAGGATGACTTCCAGCAATTGGTCCAGATCGTCCGGGTGCTGGCTGAGCTTCCGATCAAGGTCCCGCAGCGACTCGAGCGTCTTGACGTGGCGCCGCCGCTCGGCGCCGAACTCACGGGCGTTCTTGATCGCGATCGCGGCATACGCCGCCAACCCCTGGATCAACTGCCTCAAGGCCGAGTCGGCTCCGAAGCGCTGCCGGGTCCGATAGTTGACGAACAACACGCCCACCGCGTCGTCGGCGCCGTCGCCGAACCTCAGAGGCAGCGCCGCCACCGAACGGATCCCTTCGCGCTCCTGAAAGTGGTCGGGACGCCCTCCGGACGGGTCTTCGGCCGATCTGTAGAGCTCCCGGGCGTCGTCGGCGAACAGGGGCTTTTCCAGATGAAGCACGCGGTCGACGATGCCGCCGGCCTCCAGGTAGCGAGGCCGGTGGATGTCCCCCTGGCGGAGCTCGCCACTGCACACGGGCGGCAGCTCGTAGCCCGGAGTCGCCGCGACGGACGAGTAGAGGATCACCAGATCGCAGCCGGTCGTCTCCCGGATGCGGTCGACGACCGTCTGCAGCACCGTCTTCGACTCGAGATCGCGGGTCAGGTTCTTGCCGACCTCGTGGAGCCGGCTCAGGTGGCCGTAGAGACGCAGATTGGACAACGCGAGCGAGACCTGATGACCCACCAGCTCGAGCAGGTGCCGATCTTCGCCGTCGTAGACGTCGGGCTCGGGGTGCTGCACCGACAGAATCCCCAAGGGCCTCCCCTCGTTCGAGAGAGGTACGTGCACCGCCGAGCGGGATTGCCAGGGCAGCGAGACCGGCCATGCCTCCGGCTCGTCGAGGTCTCCGGCCAGGAAACGCTCCAGGGAGGCGTCGACGGCGCGCCCCTCGTCGACGACCAAGGACCCGTCGACATGGGAGAAGACGTCGAGGGTATGGTTCTCGGGACGGTAGACGGCGAAGAGGAGGCAATAGGTGGTGTCGATGACGTGACGAACCTTGCGCTGCAACGCCTCGAAGAGGTCGGCCTCGTGCAGGAAGCTCCGGCTGATCTCCTGACCGACCTCGCCGACCAACTGATAGCGGCGAAAGAACCAGGTGAGCTGAAGCTCCCGCGACGCGAGCTGCGAGAAGTGACGGAGCTGCTTCTCGAAAGCTTCGTCAAGGCCCACGGCGCGGCGGTAGTCGACATAGAGGACGGCGAAAGGCTTGTGGTGGGTCACGGTGTGAAAAGCGACCGCGGCAAAGCTCTCCACCTTCTGGCAGCGGCAGAAGCCTTGATCCTTCTCGTCGAGGACCGTCGGATCCTCCACCGCAGCATATCCGTCGTCGATCACCCGCTGAGCCAGGCCGTCGTTGCGCGGTCTGTCGAGGCAGCTTCTACCCGGCTCGAGGAGCTCGCCGGCCACCCCGGGCTCCCGGACGGAGCGCCGCGTGATCGGGTTGATGGGGTAGATCACGCACAGGTCGGCGCCGAAGACCTCGCGGGCGACCGCGGCGAGATGGTCGAGGACGGCGGTGACGTCGCCCGGTTCCCGCCAGCCGCGGGTCAAGCGCTCGAACCAGCGCTCCCTGGTGAGCTTGGGTACTGGATGTGGAGGAGGCGACTGCATCGTGATGGACGGGCCTCGTGATTCGGAGAAGATGAGTATACCGCACGGCATCGAGCGGCCGACGTTCCGCCGGCGAGCGCCGACTCGCCGTCCTCGATGCGGCCGCCCGGGCCGTTGATCTTTCCGGCGCCGAGGCCGCGCTTCTTGCGGATGAGGAGGATGCGCCCGCCGGCGACCACGAAGAGCAGGGTCGTGCGGTCGACCGAGGTCCACCGCGGCCAGTCGATCTCCGTCACCGAGCGCTACGCCAAGACCCGTGTTACGCCAACGCCACCATGGTGTCGGCGAAGTGGTCGTGGATGCACCGGCGTTCCTCCCCGAAGATGAAGAGCGTGTCGAGCAAACCGAAGAAGCCGCCGATGAAGAGGATCCAACTGAGCATGCTCGGCAGGAGGCTGCGCAGCACCAGCAGGCGCGCCAGGCCCGCCGCGGCGCCGTCGGTGCGGACGATCCTGATGCCGAGCGCCTTCTTGCCCATCGTCTGCCCCGACTTGGCGAGCAGGTAGACGTTGATCAGCATGATGGGCAGGGCGAAGATGAACAGCCGACGCAGCAGGATCATGCTGATCTCTCCCTGCTCCGGATCGGCGGTGGCGAAGTCCTTGAGGTCGCCCGAGATCAGGACGCCGAGGACGACCGGGACGAGATAGGTCACACCGTCGATCATCGCCGCTCCGAGCCGCGTCAGCCGGCGCGCCATCACCATGCCGGCGAGCGGATCGTACCGCGCCACCAGGGGACGATCCACCCGCGCTCGCGGAGCCCGATACGGGTTCTCCGGCGCCGGCACCACCTCCCCGGCCGTGCCCACCGCGGCGGGCGCGAACGACGGCGCGGGCGCGAACGACGGCCCCGGAGACGGCTCGAACGACGGCGAAGGCGCCAGCTCGAGCCCTGAGGGGCTCGCAAGCGCGCTCCTGTAGCTCGGTCCTCCTGCCGAAGGACCGAACGTGGTCGACGAAACAGGCGCCGCGGCGGACGGGGCGGGTGGAGGCGTCGGCGGCACGGCCGTCCGGTACGACGGCGGCGCGCCGACTCTTGGGGTGGGTCGAGGCGAGGTGGTTGCCCGGGAAGCCGCCGCCTTGGTACTCGTCTCTGTCGTCGTCGGAGCGAAGGCCGCCTCCGTCGCCGCGGCGCTTGACGATTCGGCGCTTCCCAGGCGGCCAGGTGCCGAGGGCCAGGGTCGGCGCCACCTCGCGCTCGAGGCGCAGCTCCGGGATCCGCCGCAGGGAGCGGGCGTCCCAGACGACGCCGGCGTCGAAGAGCCGGGCGATGACGTCCTCGCCGGCGCTGGCCGGCCCGAGGGTGGCGACGATCTTGGCCTTACGTTCCATGGCGCGCGCCCGGCCGGAGGGCTGCCTCCGGCGGAGCGCCGACTATTGGCAAATCGGGAGCGAAAGGGAAGGCGGGGGCGTCGCTCCTGCGTTAGGATGGGATCGGCACAGGCCTTTGAGTCCACCTCGGGCGCGGAGCCCACAGGACCAGAGGAGACGGCGAGGATGATGCAAGCGGTCAAGGAACGGGTGACGATCCAACCCGGAGGGCGGATCGAGCTCGACGTCCCCGGCCTGCCGGCAGGCGCCGAGGCGGAAGTCATCGTCATGGTGGAGCAGGTGGCCGCCGGCGACGCGCGAGCGGCCGTCGAGTCGTCCGCCGACGCCGGGCGGCAGCCGCCGGATTATCGGGAGGTTCTCCAGGTTCCGGACGCCGACGAGGCAGACCGCTGGAGCTGGGAGTGGACCGGGCCAGGCGAGGACCTTCGAGCGAAGGTTCTCCCCCGAGGGACGGACGAAGAGCCGTGACGCTGCTCCTGGATACTCATTTCCTCATCTGGATCACTCTCGACTCGGCGCGTCTTCGCAGATTTCCCTGGCTCGGCCAGTATCTGCCATGGACCGTATCGCCCGTATCGCTGCTCGAGCTCCAATATCTCTCAGAGATCGGTCGCGTCAAGGCGAAGCTGCCTGAGTTCACCGACGCCCTGCTTCAGGACAAACGCTTCGTCATCGACGAGGTCCCTCTCCTGCGGCTCGTGCGGGAAGCTTTCGCATTCGACTGGACACGCGATCCGTTCGATCGTCTCCTCGCGGGGCACAGCACGGTCCGCGGCATTCCCCTTTGCACGGTGGACCGGGTACTCGTCGAGAACCACCTGCTGCTGCCGGTGGAGCTCGAGGCGTAAGTCAGATGATCGCTTTCCTGGTCTTCCGTCCTCTTCGGTTCGGGAGGCCAAGTTCGGCTGGAAGGGCGAGAGCTCAAGTGCCTCGGGCGGCAGGATCCGGCGGGAGCAACACGCGGAAACCCCGATCCCGGTCCTCGACGCCCGGGTCCCAGAAGCTCCGAAACTCAGCACGTGCCCTGTCCGCACCGTAGACGTCGGCCTTGACGTCCGCTTCCTTGGCATTGTGCAGCACCTCCGGAGCCGCGTATACAAACGTCCCCAGCATGCTGCCGGTGCGCGTGCCGGCGGAGGAATCCACGGCCCGCACCAAGTCGAAGTCGGTCAACCGCGCGCGCCCCGCGGCGTCGAGCAGGACGTTGGCCGGCTTGACGTCGCGGTGGATCACGCCGCGCTGGTGGGCGAATGCCAGGGCCTCGCCGACATCGAGCACCAGTCGCAGCCGCTCGCGGACGTCCGGTAATCGCCCGTCGTTGACGGCGCGCTGCAGGTCCCCGTCGTCCACCAGCTCCATCACGAAGAAGTGGAGGCGGCCATCGCGCCCCTGCTCCTCGATCACGCGCACGATGCCCGGGTGGTGGAGCGACGCCATCTCACGCGCGCCGCGAAAGAAGCGGTCGCGGCGCGAGGCGTCTCGCGCGTACTGGGAGTGGAGCACCTTGACGGCCACCGGCGTCCGGCGGCGGCGGTCGAAGGCTCGCCAGACCGTGGCGAAGCCGCCCGAGCCGATCTCCTCTATGAGCTGGAAGCGGCCTCGGTAGAGGAGGTCGCCGGACTGCAGGCCGCCCTCGCGCAGCCGGCGGCGTAGATCGTCGATCTCTTCGTCCGCGTCCTGCGTGTTCCGGCCGGCGGCGATGAGCTGCTCTTGGCGCCGATAGGCGTCCTTGAGGGTGCGGGACCAGGCACGGATCCGGTCGTTCGGAAATCTCGGCTCCGGATCGGGTGGCGGCGAGCCCGCGTTCTGTTGGCGGCGTTCTTCGACGAGCGCGCGCAGCTCCCTGGCCACCTGCGTCCAGGCGTCCTCGGGGTCGTCCCACGACGTCACCGGCCGGCCGTCGCGCGGCAGCGCCTGTAGCCGTCCAAAAGGCGCGCCCTGCCAGTCGCACGGCTTGACGACGATGGGCACGACGCGCGCGGCGCCGTCGCCGTGGCGCTCGAGGGCGCGCCGCACCTCGATCTCGTAGGCGTAGTCGGAGGCCAGGAAGTCGGCCGAGACCAGCAGCAGGACGACGTCCGCCGTCTCCAGGTAATCGGAGATGCGCTCCTCCCAGTGCTCGCCGGCGCGGATCCGGCGGTCGTGCGAGAGCGTGATCCGTCCGTCCCGCAGCAGCAGGGAGAGGTGCGTCTCCAGGCGCTCGCGGTGCTTCTCGTCCTGATGGGAGTAGGAGACGAAAACCGAGAGGGGGACGTCCCCTTTCGTCTCATCCATGGGCGAAGCCTACCGCCTTGACGACGGTATCGTCACGGGGCAGCTCAATCGACGCGTCCGCTCATCCGCGCCGTCCCGACCCCCATTGATCGACGCGTCCGTTCATCCGCGCCGATTCGCCCCCCATTGATCGACGCGTCCGCTCATCCGCGCCGTCCCGACCGCCTTGGATCGACGCGTCCGCTCGTCCGCGCCGTCTCGAGCGCCTTCGATGGACGGGTCCGTGAGTCCGCGCCGTCCCGACCTCCTTCGATGGACGGGTCCGCGAGTCCGCGCCGTCCCGACCGCCTTTGATCGACCCGTCAGCGCGTTCGCGGCGATTCGACCCTCTTTCGATGGACGCGTCCGCGAGTCCGCGCCGTCCCGACCGCCTTGGATCGGCGCGTCTGCGTGTTCGCGGCGACTCGACCCCCCTTCGATGGACGCGTCTGCGCGTCCGCGCCGTCCCGTGCGTCTTCGATCGACGCGTCCGCTCATTCGCGCCGTCCCGAGTGCCTTTGATCGACGCGTCCACGCGTCCGCGCCGGCTCAAGCCCCCCTCGATGGACGCGTCCGCGCGTCCGCGGCGTTCACGACCCCCCGTCCAGCAGCTCGTAGATCCGCTCCACCGCGTGCTCCGAAACGCCGGGACCCGAGATCTCGGGGAAGTGCTCGGCGTGCGCCGTCATGTCGATCTTCTTCGCCGCTTCCGGCGCCGAGACGCCCGCAGCGTGCAGGGCCGACGCTTCGCGCCAGAGGTCGCGCAAGTACGCCTGGAGGTAGCCGATCTTGGCGACCCCCTCGAAGGCGGCGCCGTGGCCGGGCAGGATCACCTCGACGTCCAGCGCCTTCAATGCCTCGAGCGTCTCGATCCATTCCGGCACGTAGGCGTCGCCCATGTAGGGGACGCCCGCGGTCAGCAGGTCGCCGGTGACCAGCACTCTCTCGGCGGGCAGGTAGACGACCACGTCGCCGGCGGTGTGGCCGCGGCCGAAGAACGCGAGCTGGATCTCGCGTCCGCCGCGGTGGAGCGTCAGGCGCCGTTGCACCCCACCGCCAGGGCGCCGGTGCCCACGGCGTGGTAGACGCCGTCGCGGATCTCGTGGAAGGTGAAGGCCTTGTCCGCGTCGTCGGCGCCGGAGGGCTGGGCCGTGAGCGGCAACGGAGCCAAGGCCAGGGCGGCGGCGAACAGGACGAGGGCGGTCGCCGGCGGGATAGCGTGCTTCATCGAAAGTCCCCTTTCCGAGCTGTTCGGGGAATCCTGGCTCAGGAGCCGGTCGACTGCAAGATCACAGGCGCTACGGCGCGCTGCCCACCTCCGCGGGCAACGTCGGATGGACGGTGACCGGCACCATGTGCACCGGGCGCGGCTCGAAGTGGCGGAAGAAGCGCTTGACCTCCTCGCCGCTGCCCTTGAGCACCTCGACCTCGCCGGCCTTCATCAGCGCGTCCAGCGTTTTCTCGAAATACGACGGATCCTGCTCCTTGATCGCCTCGGATTCGGCCTCGAGCAGGTCCGAGAAGGCGTCGCGGGTGATCGAAACGACGGCGTCGAGGCCGCTCCAGCCGCCCGCGGGCGGCTCGTATTCCATGACGTAGAACCGGGCGACGGCACGGCGGATCTCGAGAGCGTAGCCCTCCGCCGGCAGGCCCGGCGCGGCGGGGAATAAGAAGCCGAGCGAACGTTGGACGTCCTCACGCGCCGTCTTCTCGGCCTCGAGTCTCATCGTCAACGAGTTGACCCAGGCGCCCGGCGGCAGATGGGCGACGATGTCCCACGACGTCAGCCCGCCCGTGGGCGCCGGCAGCAAGGCGAAGGCCGGCTCCTTCAGCTCCATGGCCGAGGTGACGTACCAGTTGTACCAGTTCGGATTGGTAGCGAGCGGCGCCAGCGTGACGAAGGCCTCGGCCTTGAGCTTGCGGGCGTCCCAGAAGGCCTCCTTCTCGCCCTCCACCCCCTGAAAGGCGGTGATCACCTCCGTCGCCAGCTCGGCGGCCCACTGGCACTCCGCGGCCCACTGGCACTCGCGCGGCGCGCCCTCCTGGCACTGCGTGCTCGCGCTCCAGAAGCACTGGCACTGCGCGTATTGCGCCTCGCTCGCTCCCGAGCAGGCGTCGAGCGCGCCGCGGGCCGCCGCGAGAACGGCGGCGCCGCCGCCCATCGCCTTCACCCGCCGCGCCGCCAAGTCCTGCGGCGGGTTCGGGTGAAGCTGCGTCGGGTCGCCGTCGTACCAGCCCAGGTAGCCGAAGTAAAGCTCGCGAACCGCCTGCGACACCGAGCCGTAGAGAGGACGCAGGTAATCCTTGACGTCGAAGTTTTCGACCGGCGGCCTCAGGCCTTCGAGCCCGTCGAGAAGGTATTGCGGCAGGCGGATCATGGTCGCGAGCTGGTCGGGCACGTATCCGAGGTTCATGTAGCGCACCGCCTGGTCGTGGGTGAACTGCACGGCGTCCCGGAAATTCACCATCAGGGTGCGTACGTCGTCGCGGCCGCACAGCGGCGGCCCGTGGCTCGGCACCATGCACCACGAGTCGAGCTGGAGCAGCCGGTCGATGCTGCGGAACCAGGTCGCCGGGTTGCGGTAGCTGGTGCCGCGCAAGCTGTAGAGGTTGGGGAAGGCCGGTCCCTGGAGCACCTCGGCCGAGAACAGCAGGCCGGAGCCGCCCCAGGAGTCTTCCTGCGCCACGGCGGACTCGCCGGCCACCGGCCGAGACTCGGGGTAACGGCGGTTGCGGCGGTCGGGCAGGAAGACGGCGATCTCGTCGTCGGTCTCGCTCGGCACGTAGATCAGCTTCATGCTGAGACCGGCGACGCTCAGGTAGAGCTCGTCGGTGAGCGTCTTGGACGGCATCTGGAACGACGAGTCGCCCTCCTTGATGAAGGGGCCGATGCCGTTGTTGTAGAACGGGTTGCCGTCGCGGTGCTCGGGCTGCGAGAAAAGGCTGCCGTACATGTAGAGCGAGCGCTGGTTGATCATCGGCCCGGCGACGGTGCCGGTGTTGATCACCGCTTCGATCACTTTCTTCTGGCAGATCACTTCCACGCAGTCGCCGCGGCCGAGGTAGGAGCCGTCCTGGCCCTGGTCGGCGGCGGGCTCGGGCGGGCACACCGGACGGTCGGCGCCCGCGAGGAATCCCTGCACGCCGCCCGTGTGGTCGATGTGGTTGTGGGTGTAGATGATCGCCTCGATGGGCAGCTTGTCACGCTTCTGCTCGGGGTGGAGATCGTTGTATTTCGCGAGGAAGAGCTCGGCCACGTCCTGGGCCGAATCGGTGTCGCCCAGGGTGTCGATGATCACCACGCCGCCGTTCGGACCGATCACCATCATGCTGTTGGCGAGGTTGAAGCCCACGGCGCTGTAGAGCCGATAGGAAAGGCCCGCGGGCACGTCCTTGGCGACGACCTCGTCTTGCTGGAAGTCGTAGACGCGGCGCGGCTGGAAGAAATGCGTATGCCGTTCCTGAATCGCGTTCTTGGGCCGCGGCACCGGCACGTCGAACGGCAGGGCGCCGGCGGCGGCCAGGACGTCGGGGAGGAAGCCGGCGGCGGCAACTGCCGCCGCGATCACGAATCGAAGTGTCTTGGTCATGGTTTCGTCTCCGTGCTCTAACCGGGATATTGCAGCCCGAAGTAAAGGAGGAACTTGAAGCCCTTCGCGGTCTTCTGATTCGCGGTGCCCAGGAAGAGCTGGCCGTTGACCTGCTTCAGGTTGTCGAGGATCGCCTGCACCGGCGGCGGATTGAGCGGCAGGGCGTAGTCGAGGGCGATCACCGGGGTCGTCCCCTGGAGTGGCTTCGCGGGCGTGTAGCGGAACTCGAACTCGTAGATCTTTTGGCCGTCCTTGACGATCCGGTTGGTGCCGTAGCCCACGGTGGGGCTGAGCGGCGCGAAGACCTTTCCCTTCCAGACCTCGGCGATGCGCACCGGGTCTTTTTCGTTGCCGGCCAGCGGCAGGCCGTCGAGCGGACCGTGCAACGCCGCGACGGCGGGGGTGAAGGAGAGCTCGTAGACGACGTCGAGCTCCTCGATCGACATCCGGGCGAGGTCGCCGAGGGTCAGGGTCGGAAGGCTCGCGGCGACGGCTTGACGGGGTTGTTCGGTAGTCGTGGTCGTGGACATGAAGATCTCCTTTCGATCGCTTTTCTTTCGGGTTATCGGTTGACCGGAGTGTCGGAGTCGCCCTCCGCCAGGTCGTGGTCGTGGAGCATCCGGAAGGCCACGCGCTCGGCGAGGGCGCTGATCGTGTAGGACGGGTTTTTGCCGAGGGCGGTGGGCACGATGGCGCCGTCGGCCACGTAGAGACCCGGAACGCCGAAGACCTCGCCCTTGGGATCGACGACGCCCTGCTCGATCGAGTCGCCCATCACGCAGCCGCCGAGCGGATGCGCGGTCAGGAGGCCGTTGCCGGTGACCGGGTCGTAGCCGGGCGGATCGGCGTAGGCGCCGTTGAGCTGCTGGCTCATCTCGCGCAGCGCCGCCTGCTGCTCGCGGTAGAGGGGCAGACTGGCGGTGCCGTCCCACTCGACCCAGATCCTGCCGTCCTTCAGGGTCAGGACGCCGTTCGAGGCGTCGGTGCCCATTGCGAGGTAGCGCATCTCGTAGCGCCCGCGCGTCGTCACGCGCCCCTTCTCGACGCCGAGCATCGCGCCGAGGAAGGGCACGGCGCCGAGGTCCTCGACGTAGATCTTGTGCGTTTCGGTGCTGAAGTCGGCGCCGGCCACGATGAGCGGGCCGCTCTTCGGCTGCAGGTCGAGGGCCGTGCGCTGGGTGCGCGCGTAGATGAAGTCGCCGTTGCCCGAGAAATTCTGGCCGAGCTGGGTGCTCAGCTTCGGGAAGTGGCGCCGCGACCTCAGGAGCACCTCGGTCGAGCCGAGGGTGCCCGCGGCGAGCACGACTTGCCGGGCGCGCACGCGGGCCACCGGGCCGAGGTCTTCGGGCTGCGGCTCCTCGTGGTCGCCGACGGTGAAGAGGATCTCGAAACCTTCGGCGGTCTTCGTCACTTCCTGCACGAAGTGCTCGGGAAAGATCAACGCGCCGTGGTTTTTCGCCACCGCCAGGTAGTTGAGCGTCAAGAGCTCGCGGGCGTTGACGTTGCCGTCGAAGGTCGCCGACGGCGGGCAGCCGAGGATGCAGTCGCCGCAGTAGACGCAGCGCGTCACCGGGACGCCCGCGGGCGTCTGCTTGGGGGCGTGCTCGCCGTGGACGGCGATGGGCACCCATTCGGGCTTGCCCTTGGCGCGCCGCGTCGCCTCGGCGGCGGCCTGGAAGGCGACGCCGCGCGCCGGCATACCGGCGACCGGGTTGGCGCGGATCGGCTGCGCCGGGATCATCTCTCCCACCAAGTCGTAGTAGGGGTCGAGCGACTTGCGGGTGATCTCGTGCGGCCAGCGCGAGCTCTCGAAGATCTCGGGGTAGACGCGCAAGCGCACGCCGAAGTAATGGAGCGAGCCGCCGCCCACGCCGATGCCGCGGATCACGTTCATGCCGTCGCCCTGATCGACCATGAAGTGACCGTGGCGCCGGTGGCGGGTGCCGTGGCCCGTGGTGCGCCACTCGCCCTGTCCGAGCGGGTACTCTTTGCCGCGCTCGAGGATCGCCACCGAGCGGCCGGCCTGCGCCAGGCGGCAGGCCACCGCCGCGCCTCCGAAACCGGAGCCGATCACCACCACGTCGAAATCGGCGTCCGCTGCTGAAGTCTGATTCGTCATCTCGTCCTCCGAAGCTCTTGGTTCGTGGTTGGAGAGAACGAAAGGAGGCGGAGAGCAAGGGGTGTGCCATCGACGCAAAAACGACGCGGAGACCTCCGCGCCGCGCCGGCCGCGCCCCGGCGGCTCGCGGCCTCGGCGCACGGAGCAGCGCCTCGACACGCGCAAGCCGTGTCGATCGCCGGCCGGCGAGCGCGCGCCGCGTCAAAGGCGCGTCACCCGCGAACGCTCGGGGGGGATCCGCGTCAGCGGCGCGTCGATTCAGAGATTCTCTGTTTCGGCGGCGTGATAGGCTGGCGCAATTCCGGCCCAGGCGGCCCGCCGACGCAAGGAGGACCAAGATGGCCAACGGCGCCACCCGATCCGACGTCACCGTGACGTTCGCGTTCATCGACGGCAGTCCCGCGTTCACCTACACGGGAACCCGGGTGCAAGAGGAAGTGGAAACCACCGTCCGGATTCCCCCCGGCACCGGCCTGACCGTCTTCCAACTGGAGGCAGGAGAGGGCGTCAGGAACGCGGCCTTCGTCACCCGGCCGTTCCAATACGTCGAGCAGCAAGAGGACGGCACGCGGGTGCCCCTGGATCATCCGCCCCCCGGGTTCTTCCTGCAGCGCAACAGCCCCACCCAGGCGACCCTGACGTCGATCAACACGCTGCCGGGCGCCACCTTTCGCTTCTACCTGATCATCCTCGCCGACGGCGTGATCTACGGCGACGACCCGGTCCTGATCAACGAGCCGCCGCCGTGAGCCGCGCGGCGAGCTGACGATCCTCGCGCAGAGCGCCGAACCACTCGAGGTCGAACCAGCGGGGCTCGAGGCCGAGGTCGAGGGCGCGCTCGGCCTCGACGACGGCGGACGCTTCCTCGCCGACGAGCAGGAAGACCAGCGCCGCGGCATAAGCCGCCTGCGGGCTGTCGGGCGCCAGGCGCGAAGCGTCGCGGATCGAGGCCACGGCCTGCCGCCCGAGGCCGAGACGGGCCTCGGCCTGCGCGCGGGTGGACAGGCCCTGCCAGTCGAGGCTCGCCGGATCGGCGGCGTAGAGCTCGAGGACGCGGCGGTACAGCGCCTCGGCCGCGCCCTCGCCGCTGAGCAGGCGGGCGTCCGCGAGGTTGAGGGCGATCAGCGGATTGCTCGGAGCCGCTTCGTGGGCGGCGGCGAAGCTCGCCGCCGCTTCCTCGTAGCGCCGCGACAGGAAGTAGGCGAGGCCGAGGTTGGACTGCTGGATCCGCCCGGGCGAACGGCGGACGAGCTCGGCGTAGAGCTCGACGGCGCGGCCGAGGTCGCCGCTCGTCAGCTCGAGCTGAGCGAGGAGCGAGAGGCCCGTGTACTGGCCGGGGGTGCGCTCGAGCAACTCGTTCAGGGCGCGGCGCGCGGCCGCCGCCGCCAGGTCGCCGACGTGGCGTTCGCGGCAGGCCTCGATCTCGCCCGCGCCGAGGTCCGCGGCCTTGCGGATCCGCGCCGAGCGCTCCATGAGCAGATAGAGCGAGGGGCGCGAGATGCCGAGACGCCGGGCTGCCGCCTTGACCTGCCAGCGGTGCTCGCGCAAGGCGGCGATCATCTCCTCTTCGCCGATCTCGGCGGGCTTGCGCGACCGCGGACGAGGCGGGGGCGGCGTTTCCGGAGATCCGAGCAGGCGTTCGAGCTGCGCTCCGACGCCGGCGTGGGGCGCCGCGCGGTAGGCGACGACGATCTGCCGCGCCGCGTTGCGCAGCTCGCGCACGTTGCCCGGCCAGTCGTAGGCGGCCAGGCGCGCCACCGTCGCGGCCGGCATCCACGGTTCGCCGCCGGGGGGCGGCGGCGCCAGGCAGTGCTCGGCGCCGGCGGCCCGCAGCTCCTGGCGCAGGAAATGGAAGAGCAGGCGCCCGACGTCGTCGCGGCGCCGGCGCAACGGCGGCAGCACGATCTCGTAGCCGTTGAGCCGGTAGAGCAAGGGAGCGCGGAAGCCGCCGGCCTCGATCCTGCCCTCGAGGTCGGCGTCGGTGGCGGAGATCAGCCGCGCGTCGACCTCTACGGGCTCGCCGCCCAGGGGCTGGATCTGCCCCGTCTCGAGGGCGCGCAGCAGGAGGGGCTGCACGTCGGCGGGCGTCTCGCCGATCTCGTCGAGGAAGAGGGTGCCGGCGTCGGCGCGTTGGAAGAACCCGATCTGCCGGCGCTCGGCGCCGCGAGCTCGCGCGGCACGGCGCGGGCGCCCACCCAGGCGGGATCCGGGTGAGCGAGCACGGTGAGACACGGCACCGACGCGTCGCCGAGCTCAATCCGGCGTACGGGAGCGGAAGGAGTCTCCACGTCAAGACGACGGCGCCAGCTCGGATGATCGTGCTGCAAGGCGTTCGTGGTCGATAGCCTCTCTCGAAGTAGCACCTGCGTTCCCTGGAGGACCGGATGCTAACACTCTACGGCCGAGCATGACCGCGAGGTGCGCAAGAAGGAGCGGTGCGATCCGAACGTCGCACGCTGGTACGCCTCGATCGACGATGCCGAGATCGGCGGTAGCGCACCCTACGCCAACACGACCTTGGTGTCGGCGAAGTGGTCGTGGATGCAGCGGCGCTCGTCGCCGAAGATGAAGAGCGCGTCGAGCAGGCCGAAGAAGCTGCCGAGGAAGGGGATCATCCCGATCGTGTTCGGAAGACCGAAGCGCAGCACCAGCAGGCGCGCGAGGCTCGCCTCGGAGCCGTCGTAGCGGACGATCCTGACGCCGAGCGCCTTCTTGCCCAGCGTCTGCCCCGACTTGGCAAGCAGGTAGACGTTGACCAGGACGATGGGCACGAAGAAGATGAACATCCGGCGCAAGACGATCCACACGATCTCGTTCGGATCCGCGTCGGCGGCGGCGAAGTCGGCGAGATCGCCCGAGATGGCCGCGACCAGGACGATCGGAACGAGGAAGATCAGGGTGTTGACGATCACCGCCGCGAGGCGCCTGAGCCGGCTCGCCAGCACCATGCCGGCGAGCGGGTCGTAGCGCCGCACCAGGGGACGGTCTACCCGCGCTCGCGGAGCCTGGTAAGGATTCTCGAGCGCCGGCACCACCTCCCCGGCCATGCCCACCGCCGCCGGCGCGAAGGGCGCCGCGGGGTCGAATGACGCAGTCGCGAATGACGAAGCCGACGCCAGCACCGGCTCCGGAGCCGGCGCGAACGCCGGCGCTGGTGCCAGCTCGAGGCCCGAGGGGACGTCGAGCACGCTCTGATAAGCCGGTCCTCCCGAAGGACCGAACGAGGTCGACGAAACAGGCGCCGCGGCGAGCGGGGCGGGAGGAGGCGTCGGCGACGATGCCGTCCGGTACGACGGCGGCGCGCCGACTCTGGTGGTGGGTCGAGGCGAGGTGGTTGCCCGGGAAGCCGCCGCCTTGGTACTCGTCTCTGTCGTCGTCGGAGCGAAGGCCGCCTCCGTCGCCGCGGCGCTTGACGATTCGGCGCTTCCCAGGCGCGAGAAGATCGCACCGCAAAAAGGGCAGTAGAGGGCCTTGGACTCCCGCGGCCCTGAGCATTTCGGGCATGTGAGCGATCCGGACACGGAACGGCCTCCGCCTACAAATCAGCCCGGGATCACGTTCCCGGCGTAATGGATAGACTTACATATCCCTCCGACTTTGTCAATTCCGGCCCATGGCACCCCGGCTCGATCGTCGTTTCGCCTGACAAGGCTCACCCGCGAGGGTCAGAGACGCCCGCTGCGCTTGACGTCGAGGTAGCGGTTGACGACCTGGATCGCCAGCCGCTCGGGCTCGACGTCGAGGGTCAGCACGCCGCGTCCGCGGATCCGCTCGTGCGCGTGCCGGCGCGCTTCGAGGTAGCGGTGGGCGGCGGTGGCGCGCAGGGCGGCGCGGAAGGTCACCGCCGGCTCGGCGAGGACCTCGCGCAGCACGGCCTCGCGCAGGCTGGCGAGCAGCACCAGGTGGCGGCGGCCGAGCATCGACAACGCCGGCAGCAGCTCGCCGGTGTCCTCGTCGCGCAGGTTGGTCATCAGCACCACAAGCGAGCGGCGCTTCTGCCGCGCCGTCAGCCGGGTCACGGCCTCCTGGTAATCGGGCGGCTCGAGCGACGTCTGCAGGTCGTAGACCGAGCGCAGGATCGAGCTCATGCCCAGGCTCCCCTTCCGGGGCGCCAGCCAGCGGTCGGCGCCAGCCAGCGTCATCAGGCCCACGGCGTCGCCCTGGCGCAGCGCCACCCAGCTCAGCAGCAGCGCCGCGTTGAGCACGTGGTCGAAGTGGGTGAGCTCGCCGTCGCGGGCGCGCATGCGCCGGCCGCAGTCCACCAGCAGCACCACCTGCTGGTTCTTCTCTTCCTCGTACTCGCGCGAGATCAGCGTCTGACGCCGCGAGGTGGCCTTCCAGTCGATGCGGCGCCGGCTGTCGCCGTGGCGGTACTCGCGCAGCTCGCGGAACTCGAGACCCTCGCCCCGCCGCTGGTGGAGGCGGATGCCCATCTGCCCCAGGCGGTCGCCGAGGGCGAGGAGCGAGTAGCGCACCACGGGCTTGAAGTTGGGCAGCACCCGCACGCTCTGGGCCCGGCCGCCCCAGCGGCGCTGACGCCACAAGCCCGAGGGCGAGCGCACCAGGAGCTCGACGCGGCCGAACTCCACGTCGCCGCGCTCGCACGGCCGCACCGCGTACTCCACCGTGGCGCCTCCGGACCCGAGCTCGAGCGCCGCCGGCAAGCCCCGCGGCTCGGCGGACGAGGGATAGTGGTCGAAGAGCTCGAGGCGCACCGCCGCGCCGGCCCCGGCGAGGCGCAGGCGCACCGGCGTCCAGGTGCCCAGGGCCAGGGTCGGCGCCACCTCGCGCTCGAGGCGCAGCTCCGGGATCCGCCGCAGGGAGCGGGCGTCCCAGACGAGGAGGGCCGCCAGCGCCAGCGCGTGGGCGCCCCAGGCGGGCAACAGCGGGCTCCAGATCGCCGCCGCCACCCCCACCACGGTCCAGGCGCCCAGGTGGGGCACCAGGCGCGGGCCCGGCCGGATCATCGCGGCGCCTCGGTCCTCTCGACGATCTCGGAGATCACCTGCCAGCTCCGGTAGCCCTCGATCTCGAGCTCGGGCGCCACGATCACGCGGTGGACCAGGGCCGGGATCGCCACCTGCTTCACGTCGTCCGGGATCACGTAGTCGCGGCCGGCGAGCACCGCGCGCGCCCGCGCCGCGCGCACCAGGGCGATGGCGCCGCGGGGGCCCACGCCC
>DASWIG010000258.1:0-7908 GCA_036397835.1 Thermoanaerobaculia bacterium | reverse complement strand
GCCGGCGGGGACCTCGGTGCAGTACGACCTCTCGTGCACCTTCCAGCCGGCCGCCGAGGAATCCGTGCACAACACCGTGACGGTCACGGCGCCGGCGGGCATCACCGACCTCGATCCCGGCAACGACTCGGCCACGGACACCACGCACGCGACTCTGACGATCTTCACCGACGGCTTCGAGAGCGGGAACACGTCGGCCTGGTCGTCGACCGTGCCGTAGCCGCGAGCTCGCGGCTCAGGGCGCGGCGCCCGCCGCGCCCATGGGATAGGTCTTGGAGCCCACCGCGCCCAGATGCTCGATGATCACCTGGTGCCAACCGCCGCTGCATGCGCCGGGCGTCCTCCCCGAAGCTGCGCGAGGCGAGGAAGACGAAGACAAGGATCCTCCGCGCTGCCGTCTATCGTACCCGGTCGCCGCGAGATCAGGCTCACGAGAACGGAACACGACCAGAGATCCTTGACTGCCGTTCTTCACCGTCAGGCGGGCGACAAGAGCCTCCTCGGAGGCTCGCCTCACACGTGAGGGGCGGTCTCGGGAATCCGGGAAGGCGTCCCTCAGCCGTGAGGCGGGCTTTCCGCGATCCCGGAATGGGCTCCTGACGCCTGAGGGGTCCCTTCCGGATTCTCGGACCAGGCTCCTCAGCCGTGAGGGGCACGACTTGAGTCTCTCGAACGACCTTCCTGACCGCGAGGCGAGCGACCAAAGTTTCTCGGAAGACTCGCCTCACGCGTGAGGAAGCCCCCATCGTTTCCCGGGAGGGGCGTCCTCACCTGTGAAGACGCCCCTCTTCGCGATCTGGAAAGCGCCTCCTCAGAGCTGAGGAATCGGCCCATGCCCGCCCTCCCGGTCCAACCGACCGGATTTTTCCGGTCGGCTGCACCAGCTTACCGTGCGACCCCCGGTGTTCGCCGCCGCTGCATGCGCCGGGCGTCCTCCGCGAAGCTGCGCGAGGCGAGGAAGACGAAGACCGCCTGTCAGGAGGAGCGAGGACCTTGCTGGACCATCCGAAATAGCGTCTGTCTCGTTCAGGGAAGCTGCAGCGAACGCTTGACGGCGGCTTCGACTTGCTCGGATCCGCGACCTGGGCTGAAATCGATTCGCCAGATCTCGCCCCGACGGGGAGTAGGCCAAGTGCTCATTCGGTGACGATTTCGGATTGAGCGGAGAACAGCGGCTCTACGTCACACTCCTCCACGTCGTCGGCGAGGAGATCATAGGCGGCGGTGAGCTACGCCTCGGCGAGGCCCTGAGCCCGCTCCATGACCGCTTCCCGGGCAAAGGTCACGAGGTTCTTGCCGCGAGATGCGGCGGCGCGAGTCAAGGTCGCGTAGAGCGATTCCGGGAGCTCAATCGTCAGGGCGTGGTGGGCTTCCATGGTTCAGAGCTCTCCTGTGAGACTACCCGGATCCGGTCGGCTGCACCAGCTTACCATGCGACACCCGGCGTTCGCCCCGTGCTACGCTTGCCACCACTACCATGGCCGGGAGGGACGACACTCCGCGCATTCACGTCTCCCACCGCCTGCTGCGCGCCCGCGACTGGCAGGACCGTCCGCAATTCGGACGCCTGTGCGACTGGTGGCGCGGCGGCTTCGGAGGGGTCTGCGCGCTGGTCGGCATCGGCGGCGCCGGCAAGACGGCGATCGCCGATCGCTTCGTGCGCAGCCTGCCCGGCGTCCTGCCCACCCCTGACGTCGCCGTCGACGCGACGCTGACGCCGCCGCGCGGCCTCTTCGTCTTCTCCTTCTACGACGCTCCCAACCCCGACGCCTTCTTCGCCGAGCTCGTCGCCTGGCTCGACGACGCCCCTGACGACGCCAAGGTCTCCTACGAACGGACCGTCCGCCGGCTGCAGAAGGAGGGCGGCGTCCTCCTCGTGCTTGATGGTCTCGAGAAGATCCAGGACACCGGCGAACGGAGCGGCTACTTCGGACGCCTCCTCGACGGGCGCTTGCGCGACCTCGTGCTGCGTGCCGCCGAGGGCTGGCTGCCCGGCGTGCGTCTCCTGATCACATCGCGCTTCAGGCTCTTCGACGCCCTAACCGAACGCAGCCCATGTTTCCGGCAAATCCCGGTCGAGGAGCTGACGGCGGAGGCGTCGGTGGCGCTGCTGCGTCAGCGAGGGGTGCGCGGTCCCAACCATCGCCTCGTCGACTTGGCGCGCGACCAGGGTTTCCACGCTCTATCGGTCGACCTGCTCGGCGGCTACGTCGCTCGGTTCCTTGACTGCGACCCGACCCGCCTGACGCCGGATGCCGGCGTCCGTGACGCCGACGCCGGCGTCGATCCGCGAATCGCGGCGATCCGCGAGCAGAAGCGCAGGTTCGCGCGCCTCGCTGAACGCTACGCCGAAGTGCTTCGCGAAAACGATCCGGCGGCCCTGGCACTCCTTCAGCGCGTCTGCCTTTTTCGCCTCGGCGTCGGCGCCGCGACCATGGCGTCGATCTTCACCGGCGAAGGTAAAGACGACGTGGCCGGACGAGACCTGGCGCGTCTCGACGAGACCGGGCTGCAAGCGAAGCTCGCGCTGCTTTCGGAGATGAAGCTCCTCGAGCGCGACGAGAACGGGCGCTATAACATCCATCCGGCAGTACGCGAAGGTTTTCTGAGGACCCTCGATGAGGAGGCGTCACGTCGAGGCCACGAGGCGGCACGCGAAGGACTGGAAGTACTGCTCGGGGATCAACCGGGAATCAATCCGTCCGACCCTGCCACGCTCGACCTGCTGGAGGAAATAGTCCATCACACCCTCGCCGCTGGTCGCGTCGAGGAGGCGTGGGACGTCTTACAGAACCGGATTGGCGGTGCCCGGAACCTCCTCTGGCGTCTGGGCGCCTCAGAGCGGGGCGAACGGATCTGCCGGGCGTTTGCTGGGGGACGTCCTCCGGAGGACGCACCTTTGCCAGACGGGTTGCCGGCGAACTGGCTTTTCGTCAATGAGTGGGCTCTGTTCCTGAAAAACCTTGGCCGTTTCAACGCCGCCGCCCGCTGCTACGAGCGTTTTATTGAGTCGGTTTTGCTTAGGGAAGACTGGGTGAATGCCTCCATCGGCAACGAAAACTTGACCAACGTTCTGCTTCTGGCCGGACGCCTGACGGCCGCGTCGGGAGCAGCCGAGGAGGCGTTGCGTCTGGTCGAGCGGACCGACGATGCCTGGGAGTGGTGCAACTCGTATGCCTATCGCGCCCACGTCCATGCGCTGCGGGGCGACACGTCCAACGCCCTGGGCAACTTCCGTGACGCCCTCCACTGGCAGCACGAAGCCGAGAAGGAGCCCGACCGCCCCCTATACAGCAGTCGCGGTTTTTGGCACACCCTCCTGCTTGCCCGTCTGGGTCAGAACGAAGAAGCGACGCGTCTTACGGAGACTAACAAGGAAATCATGAGAGAAAAAGTTGGTTCAGATAATTACTTCGAACCGCCTTGCAATCTCATCCTCGCCGACCTCGCCCGCGAACGCCACGACCTCGACGCCGCCCGCCAGCTCCTGGACGCCGCCCACGAGTGGGCGATCGCCCGCGACGCCAAGGAGCCGCTGTGCTGGGCGGCCCTGGTCCGCGCACGCTTGGAACAAGATCCCGAAGATTTCCGCCGCGCCCTCGAGGACGGCCTCCGCATCGCCCGCGACTGCGGCTTCGGCATCTACCACATCGACCTGCTGCTCGAGCGTTCGCGTCGTGCCCTCGACGAAGGCGACGCCGACGCCGCTCTCGCTGACGTCGACACGGCACTCTTCACAGGCGTCCACCCTCCGGAGACGTCCGGGCTGCCAGACCTCCTCGCCGCCACCGACCCCGAATGCGGCTACGCCTGGGGCGAGGCCGAGGGACGCCACCTTCGCGGCGAGGGCCTCCTCGCTCGGGCGGCGCGGACGCTCGGGCGCGGCGACTTCGCGCCGGCGCGCTTCGACGAGCTGCCGGAGGACGTCCGCGGGCTCGTCGACGAGGCGCGTCAGGAGCTCGAGGCGTGCCGTCGTCTGCGGGAGAAGATCCAGGACTCCAAGGTGGCCGAAACCGCGGACGTCCTCGCGCAGCTCGACGGCGGAGTGCTGACGCGCCATCCGTGGGAGCCCGTCGTCCGCGAAGAGACGACTCCGTCGTCGTCCGAAAAGCGGCCTTCGTCCAAGAGGAGGAAAAGGTCCGTGACGAAGAAACATGTCTTCCTGTCCTACGTCCGCGAGACCTCCGACGACGTCAAGCGGCTCCGCGACGACCTCATCGCGAGCGGCGAGACGGTGTGGTGGGACGGTGACATCCTGCCCGGCGCGATCTGGAAGCAGGAGATCCGCAAGGCCCTGAAGGACGCCTACGCCTTCGTCCTCTGTCTTTCCAAGGAAATGGAGGGACGGGACGTCTCCGGAGCCTTTCCGGAGATCCGCGAGGCGATCGCCGTCTACCGGAAGCTGGCCCCGGGCAGGATCTTCATCCTCCCGGTCCGTCTGTCAGAGTGTGAGGTTCCGTCGTTTCAGATCGACTCGACGACCATGCTCGAGGACCTCCAAGTCGTCGACCTCTTCCCGGACGCCAAGCGTCCCGACGCGCTGCGTTGTCTGGTCGCGGGGCTTCGGGCTTGTCCCGGCCACCCTTGACCCGTGCCCCGGTCATTTCAGAACAAGCAGGTGCTGTAAGCTCGACGGCCGAGCTGCGCACCACTGTTTACCCTTGTTCTTCGGCCCAGCTCCGAGCGCAAGGGTAAGGAACGTCTTCGAGGGCGGACTGAGACAAGGCCAGCCGCGGCTTGTGGCTTCGACGAGCGCTCCGTGGCCTTACCCTCCCTAGGAACAAATCGGTTGAGCGGCCTGTTGCCGCCACTCCTCGTCCCGAAGGGACGACCGCGTATAGCTCCGGGTTTCACCCCGGAGCTGCTTGCACGGCCGCCGGACACCGCGCCCGACGCAGGGTTCAAACCCTGCGCTATATGCGGTCGTCCCTTCGGGACGAAGAGGGACGGCCTGCGGCAATTCACACCGGGAGGTTGTTCCTGAGCGTCTGGTAGTTCCGCGTGCGGGTTGGGGAAGCTTGCCACCCAGGTCCAGGCGTCCGGCGGTAGACTGGGCGACGACCGACGAGGAGGACTCCATTGAAGCCGAAGCTCTTCCGCGTGATCCTGCCCGTCTCCGACGTCGAGGACGCGGCGCGCTTCTACGCCGCCGTGCTCGGCGAGCCCGGGACGCGGGTCTCCCCCGGACGCCACTATTTCGACTGCGACGGCGTGATCCTCGCCTGCTTCGACCCCCGCGCCGACGGCGACGGCTACCAGCCGCGGCCCAACCCGGAGTGGCTCTACTTCGCCGTCGACGACCTCGAAGCGACCTACGCGGCCTGCCGCGACGCCGGCGCCGAGCTGAGCCGGGAAGACGTCCACGGCGAGCCGGCCGGCGAGATCGTCACCCGCCCCTGGGGCGAGCGCTCCTTCTACGCCCTGGACCCGTTCGGCAACCGCATCTGCTTCGTCGACCGGACGACCGCGTTCACAGGCTCGTGACGGTGCCGCGGACGGTACGCCCTTCACTTGCCCAGGCGTGCTAGGATCTTGCCGAGGACGACCATGCCAGCCCTCGCCTTCGACACCCATGCCTACGTGAAGAAGCTCCGCGAAGCCGGGGTGCCGGAGGCCCAGGCCGAGGTCCAGATCGAGGCCATCGTCGCGATCCTGGAGAAGCGGATGGTGACGAAGGAGGATCTCGAGCTCCGGACGGTCGAGATCCAGCGCGACATCAAGGAGCTCGACGTCAAGCTCAGCCGTGACCTCAAGGAGCTCGACGCCAAGCTCGAGCGCGAGATCGCCGAGGTCAGGCGCGACATCAAGGAGCTCGAAATCAAGCTCAGCCGTGACCTCAAGGAGCTCGAGGTCAAGCTCGAGCGCGAGATCGCCGGGGTCAGGCGCGACATCAAGGAGCTCGAGATGCGCCTGCTCGTCCGTCTCGGCGCGCTGCTGGTCGTCGGCATCGGCGCCATCGCGACCCTGATCAAGCTGCTTTGAGGAAGCTCGGCCCTACCCCTACCAATGACGCGCCGCGCCGCGAGGCCGAGGGCGCGAAGGCCGTCGAGGGGCTCGCCGAAGGGATCGGCGCCCTTCGCGGTTGGCGCCTGTGGGTGCCCGTCGCGCTCTTCTGGGCGCTCTTCGGATTCATCATCGGCAACCACCTCTACTTCAGCATGCGCGCCCACGGGCATAGCTGGAGCCGGATCGTGCTCTGGCAGATGGGAAGCGCGGCGGCCTGGATCGTCCTCACGCCGGTGGTGATCGCCCTCGACCGGCGCTTCCCGCTGCGCCGTCCCCGGATCGCGCGCGCCGTCACCGTCCACGTCGTCGCGGCGCTGGTCTTCGACGCGGTGCGGCTGGTGCCGCTCACCGCGCTCTCGCGCCTCCTCGACCCGTTCCGGCCGGTGCCGCGCGAGGACACCTTCGCCGCCGAGTACGCGGCCCTGATGGCCGAGTGGGTCCACCTCGACCTCCTCGTCTACGTGGCGATCCTGGCCTTCGCCTACGCGGCGCAGTCGCGCCGGCAGCAGTTCCGCGACCGGCTCCGCGCCTCGCGGCTCGAGGCCGAGCTGTCCGCGGCCGAGCTGCGCGCGCTCGAGCTCGAGATCCGGCCGCACTTCCTCTTCAACGCCCTCAACGGCATCAATGCCCTGGTCCGGAGCGGCGACAACGGCCCGGCGTCGAAGATGCTCGTCGGCCTCGGCGACCTCTTGCGCGCGACGCTGAAGCGCCGCGGGCGGCAGCTCGTCACCCTTGCCGAGGAGCTCGAGCACGTCGGTCTCTACCTCGACCTCCAGAAGGCGAGGTTCGGCGACCGGCTCGAGGTCGAGGTCCGGGTGGCCCCGGAGCTGCTGCGCGCCGCGGTGCCCGGGCTGATCCTGCAGCCGCTGGTGGAGAACGCCATCCGCCACGGCGTGGAACGCCGCTCGGGGCGCTGCGCGGTGACGATCGAGGCGTCCCGCGACGGCTCCGCCCTCCGGCTCGAGGTCGCCGACGACGGCCCCGGCCTCACCGCCAAGGAAGGCGACGGTATCGGGCTGGGCAACGTCAGGTCGCGGCTCGAAGCGCTCTACGGCGAAGGCTGGGGGCTCGACCTCGCGAGCCCCGGCGGCCGGGGCACCCGCGCCACGCTCTCCATTCCGTGGCGGGAGACCGGAGGGTCGCGGTGAGCTCTCGCCAGGGCGCGCGCCGCCTGAAGCTGGTGCTCGCCGACGACGAGCCCCTCGCCCGCCGGTCGCTGCGCCACGTGCTCGCGGGCGACCCGGAGATCGAGATCGTGGCCGAGTGCGCCGACGGCGCGGAGGTCGTGGAGGCGGTGCGGCGCCTTTCGCCCGACATCCTGGTGCTCGACGTCCAGATGCCCGAGGCCGACGGCTTCGAGGCGCTGCGGCGCCTGGCGCCGGGACCGTTGCCGGCGGTCGTCTTCGTCACCGCCTACGACGAATACGCCGTGCGCGCCTTCGAGCAGCAGGCCCTCGACTACCTGCTCAAGCCCTATTCCGAGGACCGGCTGCGGGAGGCGGTCGAACGCGCCAAGGCGCGGGTGGCCGGCAAAGAGCTCTCCGAGCTCGGGCGGCGGATGCTCGCGGTCGCGCGTGCCGCCACCGCCGGCAGGACGAGCTTCCTGGAGCGGCTGGCCGTCCCCAAAGGCAACCGCACGCTTCTCGTCGAGGTCGACGACGTCGACTGGTTCGAGGCCGCGGGGTATTACGTGCGCGTCCACGCCGGCGGCGGCGGCCACCTCGTGCGGCGCTCCCTGCGCTGGCTCGAGGAGCGGCTCGATCCGGACGCCTGGGTGCGCGTCCACCGTTCGGCGATCGTCAACGTGCGGCGGCTGGTCGAGATCCGCCGTCTGGGCCCCGAGGAACACGCGGCGGTCCTCCGCGGGGGCCAGGAGGTGCCGGTGAGCCGCGCCGGCCGCGA
>DASWIG010000257.1:0-3002 GCA_036397835.1 Thermoanaerobaculia bacterium | reverse complement strand
AGCGCGTCGCGCAGCCGCGGCTCCTGGATCACCGGAATGCCCTCGGCCTTGTCGTAGCTCCAGAAGTCGAGCCCGCCCACCAGCACCGCCTGGTCCACCAGGTCGATCATCGCGCCGGCGCCGTAGGTGGTCACCATCTGGCTCTGGCGGATCTCGCCCTCCGGGCGGAGGAAGATCTGTTTCTTGCCCCAGCTCTTGGCCATATTCTTCAATCCTACCGAGCCGATGCGCCAGCGAGGACTCCGGCTCAGGTTCCCCCCTTTAAGAAAGGGGGGTTAGGGGGGATTTCTTCCTGGGCGGGGGATCTCTCCACGGCTCAGGAAGAAATCCTCCCCCCGGCCCCCTCCTTTCTTAAAGGAGGGGGAGCCGGATCCGAACCGTCACCCTCCCAACTTCCCATACTCCACCCACAAATGGACGGTCGGCTCCACGTCCCGCATCGACGTCGGCGCCACGAACCGCGGACGCGCGGCGGCCTTCTGCGCCTCCAGCGCCGTCGTCAAGAGCGGCGTGCCCGCGCCGTGCTGACGGTCATAAGGCGAGTACGCGAGAGTCGCCGCCGCCTTCCTCATCTCGTCGGTCATCGCGTCCCATTCGTCGAGCAGCTTCGTGCCGCGGCCGGCGACGCTGGCCACCACCTGGTCGTAGTCGCCGGCGGCGACGCCCGGCTGACGGCCGGCGCGCTCGGCCAGGGCCTGGACGGCGGCCTCGCCCAATGACCGGTGGTCCGAGATCGCCATCGCCGACGCCGGCGGCGTCATCCGCGGGTCCACCAGCCGCGTGATCGCCACCAGCGTCGCCGCCAGGCCGCGCTCGAGCGCCGGGCCGGAGAACGGCGTCAGGCTCGTGGCCTCCACGAAGCGGTAGAAGCTCTCGTGGTAGGCCGTGAAACGCTCGTAGTGCGAACGGTCCCGCGGCTTGAACGGGTTGAAGCACGTCACCACCAGGCCCGGCCAGCGCACGTCGCGGCCCACCCGGCTCGTCGCCTGGATGTACTCGCTCGTGGTCTTCGGCTGGCCGTTGACCACCATCAGGCCGAGACGGTCGACGTCGACGCCCACCGAGATCATGTTCGACGCCAGCAGCACGTCGACGTGGTCCTTGTCGCGGTGCGGCTTGCCCAGACGCGCCTTGGCCGCGGCGATCCGGCCCGTGGGCTCCCGGCTCGTCAGCTCCACCGGCTCCGCCTGGATCGTGCGGTTGGCGAACCACACGTGCGCCGACGTGTCGAGCGGACGACGCTCTTCGGCGACGCTGGCGCGCTGACGCACCTCGTCTTCCACCAGGCGACGCATGCCGCCGAGCTCGCGCAGGCTGTTGAAGTAGCCCGCCAGCGTCATGACGCCGTCCGCCGGCTGGTCGGCCGGACCGCCCGCCTCGTAGAGCTTCTGCGCCGCGCAGAGCAGCGCCACGTAGGTGCGCAGGAGCGTGGCCTTCATGGCCCGGCCCGGCGCCGCCACGCCCACGTAGAGACGGCCCGGCGCCTCGCGGTCGACCTCGGCGAAGAAGGTCTCGGAATCGTCGATGCCGGGCGGCGGGAAGAGCGCCGTCCGCGACAGGTCGCGGCCGAAGAGCGCGCAGATCTGCTGCGGCGCCCGCCGCACCGTCGCCGTCGACGCGAGGATCCGCGGACGCACGGGCTCCCCGCCGTCCTCGCGGCGCAGGCAGAGCTGCTCGATCGCCGTCTCGAAGAGACCCACCATCGTCCCCAGCGGACCCGAGATCAGGTGCAGCTCGTCCTGCACGATGAGCTCCGGCGGCAGCAGGCCCGTCGACCTGAGACTCGACGGCAGTGGCTCGGCCTCACCGGGCGGCGCGTCCATCGGACCGAAGAAGTCGCGGCCCTGGCGCGACGTCACGCGGCCGAAGAGCATCCCGGTCTCGCCGCGCCACGGCAGCATCGCGAACTTGTCCACCGTGGCCACGATGAACGCCGGCAGCTCGCGGTAGATCTGCTCGTCCACGAAGAGCACCGGCAGACCGTCGCGGTGCCGTCCCGTCGAGAAGTCGCAACGGAAGTTCGTGCAGCCTACCGTCACGCCGCGTGGATGCGCGGGGTGGGAGGCGGCCCCTGATTGATGTGGCACAGTCGTCAGGCTGTCCTTGCCGAGCTCCTGGCCGCACCACGGGCAATGGGTGAGCGGAAAGGGCGACGACGCGGTCCGCGACGAGCTGTTCCGGTACTCGGTGATGCGCTTGGCCACCTCGGCGATCGTGTTCGCCGTGGCGCTGCGGCCCACCCACAGGCCGATCGCGAAGCGCACGTCGCCGAGCCGCTCGGGAGCCGCGCGGCGCAGCATCTCGAGCGCGCACACCAGGGTGGACGCGCGGCGGAGCTGGTCGAGGGTCAGCAGCCGCAGCGTGTAGCGCAGAATCACCGCCACGCCGAGGCCGGCGTCGGCCCGCTCGCGTCCGCGCAGACGCCGCAGCAGCAGCGTGAACGCGATCACCCCGAGGTACGCCTCGGTCTTGCCGCCGCCCGTGGGGAAGAAGATCAGCTCCACGGTGTCGCGCTCGAGGTGGCGTCCGTCGCAGGCCGGCGGCAGGTTGAGCAGCAGGAACGCGAGCTGGAATAGATGCCAACGCGGCTCCCGCCCGGGACGCTGGGCGCGCTGCGCCATGGCCATCGCCCGGTTGGCCAGCCGGAACGTCGCGAGCACCTCGGCGTCGCTCGCCAGCAGCTCGATGCCCTCGTCGATCCGGCGGCGGACGCGTTCGGCTTCGCTCAGGAGGGCGTCGCGCGTGTCCTCGCGCGCCCCTCTTAGCCCCCCTTTAAGAAAGGGGGGTTGGGGGGATTTCTCCCTGAGCCGTCGAGAAACCTCCACCTCTTCGCCATCGGCACTCCCCAGGGAGAAATCCTCCCCCCGGCCCCCTCCTTTCTCAAAGGAGGGGGAGTCAGATCCGGAGTCGACGCGCGAGGACTCGATGCGCGAGCGAGGTTCACTCCGGAGCCCCCCTTTAAGAAAGGGGGGTTGGGGGGATTTCTCCCTGAGCCGTCGAGA
>DASWIG010000256.1:0-20763 GCA_036397835.1 Thermoanaerobaculia bacterium | reverse complement strand
GCTCTTCATCTCTCCCAACCCGAGCGCGCGACCGTGGCCAACAGCTTGCTGGAGAGCCTCGACCCACCGCCGCCGGACAAGGAGGGGGATCACGAGGAATGGCTGGGGGAGATCGAACGCCGCGCCCGTGCCGCTCTCGCCAAGCGCCGCTAGGTACTCGATTCGCGCCACCTTCATTCGTGGAATCCTACCACGACCGAACCCGCGATCGGGGCAAGCTCGCGCCCGCGTGAGCTGAGACCAGGGATTCTCCGCTATAATCCCCTGACAACAAGAAAGGAGCCAGCCATGCGCCGGTCGTGTCTCGTCCTGGTCTCGCTCTTCGTCCTTGCCGGCCCCCTCGGGGCCGCCCATCGAAATCCCGCCGACCTCGTCCTCCACAACGGCAAGGTCTTCACCGCCGACCCCCGGCACCCGTGGGCGCAGGCCGTGGCCGTCCGCGGGAAGCGGATCGTGGCGGTGGGCGACGACGGGCCGGTCCGGTCCTTCGAGGGCCCGGACACCGTCTCTTACGACCTCGGCGGACGGGTGGTGGTGCCGGGCTTCAACGACGCCCACGCCCACCTCGGCGTCGGCCTGCCGCGGCTGACGCTGCCCCCCATCGACATCCCCGGCCCCGGACCGACCCTCGACGCGGCCATCGCCCAGGTGGCCGACGCCGTGGCGGTGGCCGAGCCCGGGGAGTGGATCCTGGTGCTCATCGCCGAGCTCGCCCTCTTCGACCCGGCCGCCGATCGCGAGGCCCTCGACGCCGTGGCCCCCGACAACCCGACGATCCTCCTGACCTGGTCGAGCCACAGCGCGGTGGTGAGCTCCGCGGCGATTGAGGCCGCGGGCCTCGCCGAGGACGAGCCCGATCCCTTCGGCGGCCGCTACGACCGCTTCGACGGCACCGACGTGCTCAACGGCGTGGTCCACGAGTACGCCCTCTTCCGCCTCTTCCGGACGGTCCGCTCGGAGGTCCCCGACGAGGTCCTGCGCGCCCAGTACGAGGAGCTCACGGCGCTGGCGGCGCGGGCCGGCGTGACCACGGTGCAGGAGATGACGATCGGTCTCACCCTCGAGCGCAGCGCCCGCGTGCTCGCCGGGGCCGACGTCAGGACGCGGGTACGGCTGATGTGTGTGCCGTTCACCCCTGAAGAGAGCTGCCGTACGCGGCGGCTGCGGCACTCCGCCCGGGTCTCGGCGTCGGGCGTCAAATGGCTGCTCGACGGCACCCCGATCGAGCGCAGCGCGGCTTTGCGCGAGCCCTACGCCGATTTCCCCGGCTCGGGCCACGTCAGCTTCACGGACCAGGAGCTGAGCCGCATCGTGCGCCAGACCTTGCGGCTGCCGACGCTCAACCAGCTCCTCGTCCACGCCGTGGGCGACCGCGCGCTCGACGAGCTGCTGGCGGCGCTCGACGACGCGGCGCCTCCCTTCGTCTGGCGCTTCCTGCGCCCGCGCATCGAGCACGGCGACCTGCTCCATCCCGAGCAGATCGACCAGGCGGCCCGGCTGGGCGTGACCGTGGTGCAGAATCCCACCCACCTCGCCCTCGACCTGGAGACGCCGCTGGGCGCCGACCGCGCCGCCGCCGCGCAGCCCCTGAAGACGCTGCTCGATTCCGGCGTCGCCCTCGCCTTCGGCTCCGACGCCACCGTGCCCAACCCCTTCGTCGACCTCTTCTTCGCCGTCGTCCATCCTTTCCATCCGGAGGAAGCCCTGACGGTGGAGGAAGCGGTCCGCGCCTATACCCGCGGCTCGGCCCGCGCCGAGTTCCAGGAGTGGCAGAAGGGCGCGCTGCGGCGCGGCTTCCTCGCCGACCTCGCGGTGCTCTCGCAGGACCTCTTCACGGTGCCGCCGGCGGCGATCCCGGAGACCGTGAGCCTGCTCACGATCGTCGGCGGCGAGGTCGTGTGGGACGCCGGAGTGCTGAGAGCCGGGGGTTGATACCCCGGCTGTCGGCTCTCGCCCTGCGGGCTGAAGAAGGGGACGCAACGAAGAAGGCGACGGCGGACGCCGTCGCCTTCAAGGGACGTTGAGGCTGGCTTCAGACTTCAGTTGTCGTCATCGTCGCCCTCGTCGTCGTCGTCATCGTCGTCGTCGTCATCGTCGTCGTCGTCGTCGTTGATGGAGCTCGCCTTGAGATGCCAGGTGCCGCGGCCCAGCGTGCCCGCGACCACGACTTTGTTGTCGGCGTCGAATTCGACGTCGAGGATCGGGGCCTTCGGCAGGTCCTCGCCGAGCACGTTCCAGACCGCGAAGCCGTCGGCTTCCCTGGCGACGAAGATGCCGTTGAAGGTCGAGACGACGAGCGCGTCGCCGCCGGCGTCGTCGCCCTCGTCGTCGTCGCCCTCGTCGTCGTCATCGTCGCCGCCGCCGTGACCGCCGAGGGTGACGTAGGTGATGGCGCGCAGGGCGACCGGGGCGAAGGTCTGGATGTTGCCGGAGACGTCGATCCAGGTCGCGCCCTGGTCCGGCGTGTGCCAGACCTGGGTCAGGTTGGTGAGGAAGGTCGATCCGGTGTCCTGGTCGATCACGACGTCGCGCACCGTGCGGCCCGAGCCTGTTCCCGGGTAGGTGAGGGACTGCAACAGCGGCGCCGGCGGCGGCGCGGTGCGCACGAAGACGCGGTCGGTCGAGCCCACCAGGAGGTAGTCCGGATTGCCGGGGTAGCCGTAGCCGATCGGGTCGAAGCCGGTGCCGTTGACCACGATGCCGGGGCCGATCGCGGCGATCGTGTCGCCCTGGTCGAAGGACTCGTAGACGCCGTTGCCGCCGCCGATGACGATCCGGAAGGGATCGACCGCGTTGAGCTCGATCGGCGTCGCGAACTGGCCGGTGATCGCCGCGCCGCCGCCGATCACGTTGAGGCCGACGAAGACGAAGCCCTGGTTGACGTTGTGCTTGTCCCAGAAAGACCGGTTGAAGGCCTGCAGGCCCTGGGCGCTGGTGTAGCGGATGGAGAGCTCGGGGTCCGAGTCGTCGATGGCCACGTCGCCGCCGTCGCCGCCGACCCACAGGAACCAGGTCTTGTCGTTCTTCTTGTTCTGCATCGGCGTGCCGTTGTCCTGGAGGCCGCCGACGCCGACGTTGGCGAGGGTGTCGAAGGAGACGTCGTGGAGCTCCGAGACCTGGATGTCGCCGTTCAGGGAGAACCAGTCGCCGGTGTTGTCGCGCGGGCTGGTGCGCTTGTAGATGCCGCCGTCGTCGACCTCGATGAGGTTGCCGGCGGCGTCGAAGTCCATCTCGCGCGAGTCGGCGTGGGGCGAGCTGCCCGAGGCGGTGCCGCCGCCCGCCGGGCCGGCGGCGTTCGAGTTGGTCATGTGGGTGAACTGGCTGCCCGCGGGCTTCGTGGCGTCGATCCGGAAGAGGCGGCCGGAGAAGTTGAAGGCGCCGATCGCGTTGGGGAACTGCGGCGGGAAGGGCAGCCCGTCCTCCAGCGTGAAGGGCTGGCGGTCGCCGCCGACGTAGACGACGTCGGCGTCGGTGGGATCGGCGACGATCGACAGGTGGATCGACGCCTGGCCGCCGGGGTGCAGGCCGGAGGAGTTGACGTTGGGGCCGGTCTGGGGCCGGTCGAGGGCGGTCCAGGTGGTGCCGCCGTCGCCGGAGCGGAAGAGGCCGGCCAGGCGGCCGGAGTTGGCGATCGCCGCGTAGACGTTGTTGTGCTTGCCGACGGCGAGCTCGACGTTCGACGTCACGCCGCTGATCAGCAGCGCGTCCATCGCCGGGCTCGAGACCTTGGTCCAGGTGGCGCCGGTGTCGCCGCTGCGGTAGACGCCGTTGACGCCGCCGACGAGGTCGGCGAAGACGACGCTGGTGAAGAGCCGCTGCTGGTCGTTGGGGTCGCCCACCAGGTCGAAGGTCACGCCGCCGGGCAGGCCGGTGGCCGCGCCGTTGCCGACCCCGATCTGGGTGAAGGTGGCGCCGCCGTCAATCGAGCGCCAGATGCCGATGTTGCCGAAGGTGAAGAGGTCGGCGATGTTGACCGCGACCACCAGCGTCGAGCCGCGGGCGGCGACGCCGGCGACGTTCTTGCCGACGAGGATGCCGCCGCCGTCGATCGCCTGCCAGCTCGAGCCGCCGTTGGTGGTGCGCAGCAGGCCCGTGCGCAGGCCGCCGAGGCGGCCGAAGCTCGACCACAGGCCGACGCCGGCCACCAGCGTCTTGTGCCGCGAGTCGGTGGGGTCGAACTCGAGCGCGCCGATGGACAACGACGACTGGAAGTCGGTGAGCTGCTGCCACTTGACCTTGCTCGACGTGGCGTTGGCCGTCTTCCAGACGCCGCCGTTGACGGTGCCGACGTAGAGCGTCTTGGACGACGTCGGATGGGCGGTGACGACGTGGATGGCGCCCACCGCCTCGTCGCCGGGGACGATGTTCTCGACCTGGGCCGGCGAGATCGGCGCCGGGCCCTGGGGCTTCCATTTGCCGCCGACGGCCTTGACGGGGACCGTCGGCGCGGCCTTGCCGGCCGCGGCGGGAGCGTCGAGCAGGGGAGCCGCGTGGCGCGGCGCGCCGCCGGCGTAGAGGCCGCCGGCGATGAGGAGGAAGCCCAGCACGAAGACGGCCAGCGGGGAACGGTGGCCGCTCGTAGCGTGTCTCGAAGAGGAGCCGTGTGTTGACGTGAAGCTCAAGGTACACCTCGATTGTTTCGTCTAGGAGTTTTCTGGACCGGGTTGACTCAACCCGATCCGGCGAATCCCGGAAGACGACGAGCTTCGACGACGGATGCGACGCTGGCGGCGTTGGTTGGAAGCTTCTGCTTACTCGAAAGCTTCTGCTCACTCGGAACTTGACCGCGGATACTACTATGGTCTATAGTACGCCGTCAAGACGACGACTGTACGAGTAGCGGACGCGATCTGGCCAGAGCCTCAAGGAGATCCACATGCTGCGATCCAAGAGATCGTCGGTTTTGTCGTTGTTTGCCCTGGCCTCCATCCTGACGTTTGCCGCCACGGCTTCCGCCCAGACCGCCCAGCCGCGGGCGGTGGCGCTCGCCGACGGCGTGCTCGTGGACGCCGAGCGTCTGGTGGCCTACGTGATGAACCCCCGGCTCGGCCTCGACGCGGTCGACCTCAGGAGCGGCACGCTCCTGTGGTCGGCGGACAAAGCGGCCAAGCCGCTCGCCGCGGTCGGCGACCTGCTGATCGCCCAGGCCGCGACCCAGGCGGCGGGGCGCCTGGACGTCGTGTCCTTCGACCTCCGCGACGGCAGCCCCGGCGCTCTGACGGCCCGCGTGGAGCTGCCCAGCGACGTGACGGCGCGGCTGCAGGACGAGCCGAACCGGACGTTCCGCCTGGCCGCCGCCATCGAGCGCGACAAGCTGGTCCTGACCTGGACGGCGACCAAGGCCGAGACGGACGAGCTGCAGGGCTACATGCCGGCGGCGGAAGAGGACCTGGCTCCCAAGGCGCTGCGCCTCCTCGAGGGTGCGGCGTCCATCGACCTCGCCTCGGGGCTGGTGCGGCCCGCGGCCGTGGCCAAGGCCGCCGGTCCGCGTCCCCTCGACGTCCTCAATGAGAGCCTCGCCGGCGCCAAGGGCCGCCTCTTCACCTCCGCCGACGGCCGCCACGTGCTGGCCAGCGCGCGGCAGGACGGCGGCGACCCGTGGCAGCGCTACCAGTGGACCATCTACGAGCGGGCCACGGGCGCGCGGCTGGGCGAGCTGGCCCACGTCAACTCGACGGCGCCGTTCCTGGTCGCCGACGCCAGTCTGTTCTTTCTCTCGCAGCCCTATTCCCGGCGCCGGGGCGAGGACTTCGTCGAGGTGCCGATGCAGATCCGGGCGGTCGACCTGGCCAGCGGCGTCGAGCTGTGGACCAAGGACGTGAGCGACCCGAGCTTCCGCGGGCTGTTCCCTCCGTAGCTCGTCCGTCCTCCTGAACCCTCACCCCCAGCCCCTCTCCCGGAGGGAGAGGGGAGTCGACGCGGGAGCTCCGGATCCGCGGCCGGCCGCGGATCCGGACGAAGGATTGCCGCCGCCGCTACACTCTAAAGAGCATGGCGATCCGACTCGGCGACATGGCCCTCGTCCGCGGGATGCTGGCCGGCAGGCAAGCCGCCTTCGAGGAGTTCTTCGCGAGCGCCTTCCCCGCCCTCTTCCGCTTCGCCCTGACGCGGCTCGACCAGGACGCCGACCTGGCCGAGGAGATCGTCCAGCTCACGTTGACCCGCGCGGTCGCCAAGCTGGCGACCTACCGCGGCGAGGCGGCGCTCTTCACCTGGCTGTGCACCTTCTGCCGGCACGAGATCAGCGCCTGGTACCGGCGCGCCCAGCGCGCGCCGCAGCAGCTCCGGCTCGCCGAGGAGGCGCCCGAGATCCGCGCCGCCCTCGACTCGCTGGCGGCCTTCGAAGGCGCCGCCGCCGAGGACAAGGTGCGCCGCGGCGAGATCAAGCGCCTGGTCGAGGTCACCCTCGACAGCCTGCCGCGGCGCTACGGCCACGCCCTCGAGTGGAAATACCTCGAGGGTCTCTCGGTCAAGGAGATCGCGGCGCGGCTCGAGATCGGGCCCAAGGCCGCGGAGTCGCTGCTGACGCGGGCGCGCCAGGCGTTCCGCGACGGCTTCGTGGCGCTGACCGGAGAGGCGTTCACCTGAGCCCCGGCGACGGGGGAAAGAGATCGTGCGATCATGCAATCGGAGAGGCTGACCATGGACGACGAAACCCCGCTCGCCGACGATCCGATCGGCCGGCTGGTACGCCTCGTCGGGCCCCGTCCGGGGGTTGCGGCCGAGCGCGAGCGACGGGTGAAGGCGGCGGTCCGCGCGGCCTGGCGCGGCGAGGTGCGGCGGCGCTCGCGCCGCCGGGCGCTCTGGGCCGTCGGAGCGCTCGCCGCCGCCGCGGCCCTGGCGCTGACCATCGGCCGCGCGCCGCGAGAGCGCCTGACGCCGCGGCCGGTGCCGCCCGTCGCGACGGTGGCTACCGTCGCGGCGGCGGTGGGCGTCGCGGGCCTGGCGGCCGGCGACGCGGTCAGCCGCGACGCCACCCTCGACACCGGCGAGGACGGCAGCGTGGCCCTGCGGCTCGCCGGCGGCGCCGCCGTCCGCCTCGACGCGCGGACGCGGCTCGTGCTGCGCTCGCCGTCGGCCCTGGAGCTTGCCGGCGGCGCTCTCTACGTCGACTCGGGCGGCGCCGGCGGCGCCGTCGAGATCCGCACCGCCTTCGGCGTGGCGCGCGACGTGGGCACGCGTTTCGAGGTCCGCGTCGGCGCGGCGTCGGTGCGCCTGCGGGTGCGCGAGGGCGAGGTGCTGCTGGAGCACGGCGGCACTGCCCACGCCGCGGGCGCCGGCGTCGAGCTCGAGGCCGGCGACGGCGGCGTCACCCGCCGCGACGCGTCCCCGTACGGCGCGCACTGGGACTGGGCCCTCGCCGCCGCGCCGCCCTACGAGCTCGACGGCCGGACGCTGGCGGAGATCCTCGACTGGGCGGCGCGCGAGACCGGCCGCGAGGTGCGCCTCGGCGATCCGGCGGCACGGGCGGCGCTCGGGGAGGTCTTCGCCGGCACGCTGGCGAGCCCGCGGCCCGCCGAGGTGCTCGACGGCGTGCTGGCGACCTTCGGGCTGCGCGCCCGCGTCGACGGCGGGACGTTGTGGGTGGAGCCCTTCGTCCCCTGAGGATGGAACGTAGCGCCGGCTCCGGATCGGCGCCGGCGCCTGCCACCCACGGCCTGCACGATCAGGGGAATTCCGGCGGCCGGCCGAAGTCCTGGCGGAAGAGGTCGGGTTGCTCGAACAGGTCGGTGGCGGAGCCGGGAGTCCAGGTGCACTGGTAATGGACCGAGCAGCGCTCGCAGTTCTTGCCCTGCGGGTCCGTGTAGGAGTGGCAGGAGCAGCTCATCCCGCCGCAGTAGGGCGCTGTCGCGTCGACCAGCGAGCCGTTGAAGCAGTAGGCGTCGCAGGCCCACTGCGCCGCCGAGCTCTGGATCGTGCTCTCGCACGTCGCCCGATTCATCAACTGGCTGCAGAGCGGGTCCGAGCTCTGGCCGAGCCCGTACTGCGCGGCGAGCCCGCGCACGACCAGCCGCGCCTCGCCCGGGTCGGCCGCGTCGACCGCGGCGCCGCCCAGGGCCTGGCTGAAGGTCGCCTGCTTGCCGCTCAGGAGGTCGGCCAGGCTGACGCCGGAGAGCAGCCCCTGCGAGGTGCCGTCGCCCGACTGGAGCTCGACCTCCCAGGCGTGGCCCCAGGCGTCTTCCGAGCTCACGTTCTCGGCCGAGTACTCGAGCTCGATGCTCAGCGTGCCGTCGGCCGCCTGGACGAGCTCGGCGTAGGCCGCGACGATCTCGTGGGTGGCGTCGCCGTCGTTGTCGATCTCGACGGGGATCTCCGCCAGGACCTCCCCTTCGCCGTCGCCAGCCGCCGCGGCGCCGGCCGCGAGGAACATGACGAGACCCATGCAGAAAAGACTTCGGAGTAGACGTTGCATCTCGAATTCTCCCATTGCGTTGAAGCGGTTTGCGAGCGGACCGCGGGAATGCGGCCCGCTCGCAACGTGAGGCGACGTCCCAAGCCGAATCACAACAGCGGCGGCGGTGAGCGCCTTACGAGGCCAGATCGCGGTCCAGGCGCTCCAGGTCCACGACCAGCGCGCCGAGCCCCTCGGCCTCGGCGCGCGCCGCGTCCGTCAACCCGGCGCGCCACATCTGGTCGAGGACGGCGAGCTCGCGTTGACGGTCGACGAAGTGCATGGCGGAAGGAGAGCTGAGTTACACGTCGAGTAGCTTACTCGACGTGTAACTCAGGGCAAAGGCAGATGGCGACCGCCGGTTGATCCGCCGGACGGTCGAGGTCTGGCGGCTCCCCTCTGAGGGGCTTCAGCCTGCCTGCGCCGGCACCGGTCGCCGGCGGGGGATCACCAGGAGGACCTCGAAGTCCCGGATCTCGATCCTGACGTCCTGACCCGTCGCTTCGCGGACCAGGCGGATGATGCGGCGGATGCCGGTTCCGGCGCGGGTCGTCAGCCCGGCGTCGGAGAGGCGGGCGTAGAGTCGCGGGTTGCGCACGACGTGGACGCCGGCGCGCATCGCCGCCTCGTCGACGGAATTGGGCGCCTTTCCCGGCGTGTGGATCTCGATCCGGTCGTCGAGGATGAAGAGCCGCACGGGACCGTGGACCGTGTAGTCGCGATGGGCCACCGCGTTGACGATCGCCTCACGCAGCGCCTGCTGGGGCAGCTCGGGCTTGGGCTCGGGCTCGAAGCCGCGGATCTCGTGCGGAATCGGCAGGTGGATGTAGCAGAACCGCTCGGCCGCCTCGATCACGCTGAGGAGCTGCCCGGCCATGTCCTTGCGGTCCGCGGGGTCCGCGGACACGTCGGTGCCGGGGATGCGCGCGGCGTTGATCTGGGCGAACGGCAGGTGCTGCTGGGGACGGCGGCCGAAGAGCAGCACGCCGGCGATCGTCGGATGACCGTCCGCCAGCAGGCCCCAGGCATGCAGCAGCTCCTCGCGCTCGAAGGGGAGATCGGTGAGATCATTGGCCGTCAGGAAGTAGTCGACAGCGTTCCAGTCGAGCTCTTGACAATCCAGATTCAAGAACGGCCAACTCTCGCCGGAATCAGCGAGTCGATCAGCTTGGCTGCCATTACGGATCCTCACGGTTCGAGGATATCCTCAACGGCCAGAGGCTCGCGCCGACCGCGACGAATTCGGCTCGACGGGCCGTCCCTCCTCGCCGCCTCTGCTCCTCGCGCTCTCCACCTCCCATGCCGAGATTCCGCTCGCCGAGTTGCAGCTTCGGAACGCCGATCTACCGCGATAAGCCGACGCCGACAGCCGGCGATTCCCGTCAATCCGCGGTAAGTCGCAGTTCGAGACCTTCGTCCTCGAAGCCGCTCAGCCGCTCGAGCTGCTCTGGCGAGAGGCGTTCGCCGTGGACCCACCACACCCATATGTGGGTATCGAGGACGATCACCGCAGGGCTTCCCAGTCCTCCTCGGCCACCGGTTCCGTAGGGTCGATGTACTCGATCGGTTCCCCTCTGAGGGGGTACCTTTGAGCTGGCGTCTTCATCCGGTCTGCCGCCAGCACGATGACTTCGACCCCGGTGCCGGGCCGGAAGGGAATCTGCCTCAGGTGAAGCTCTCCGTCGGTGTCCACCGTGGTCATGGTCCGGTATGCCTGCATGGCGATCTCCTGAGTCGTCAGCGAGCCGCAGCCGTGAGCGGCATCGGGGCTTATCCTACTGCACGTCTACAGGTACCCCTCCAACAGCTTCAGCACCTGCCGCGCGATCGGCGAGCTCCGGAAGACGTAGACCTCCCCCGGGATCTCGTCCAGCCCCTCCTGGTCCGCGGCCAAGCCCTTCGAGAGCGCCAGGATCAGGTTCCTCGGACCGTGACGGCGCAGGAGCTTCAGCCGCGAGTCGATCGCCCCCTTGCGCCAGAAGCCGAAGACCTCCATGTAGACGCGGGTGCCGCTGAGATGACGGAAGACGAAGTCGGGCACCAGCACGCCCTGGCCGCCGAGCTCCACGAGCTCGGCGTCCGCCGACGCCTCCCAGGCGCTTTCGAGCTTGGCGAACTGCTCGGGGAACCACCGCAGCTCCTCGGGCTGCCACTGCGCCAGCAGCCGCGTGTGAGGTCGCAGGCCGGCCTCGGGCGTCAGGTAGAAGTCGCGGCGCAGACGCCGCTTGCCCCAGCGCAGCCTGGCCTCGAGCGTCCAGCCCTCGAAGTGCAGGAGCGTGGGCAGGAAGCTCGCCATCTGCACCCCGTACCTGGTGCCCGCCTTGAACAGCGAAGCCGGGCCGTCGAGCACGATCTCGTACCCTTCGTCGAGGCGGGTGACGCGGTGCAGGAGCTGGAAGAACTTGATCTTGCGGAAGAGCTCGCGGCAGGCCAGCGCCGCCTGGCCCTCGAGGCGCACCGTGAGCTCCTCGGCCCGCAGCAGCACGGCCTGCGCCAAGGCCGTGTTGTAGCGCCGGAGCAGCCATTGCGGGCGGCAACGCTTGAAGGTCGTGAGCACCTGCTCGTCCTTGAGGTCGGCGTAGAGCCCGCGTTCGAGGTCGCGGGGCTCGATCTCGAGGCCGGCGGCGGCCGCGGCGAGCGTCTCGTCGCGGTCGAAGCGGAAGGGACGAGGATCCTCGGAATCGTGAGGACGGCGCCAGGCCGCCGCCGCCGCCTCGAACGCGGCGCGGCGCAGCTCCTCGGGATCCGCCGGCGACTCGGGGTCGAAGGTCGAGCGGTCGTGGAGCAGCTTGGCGAGCGCGCGGTGGAGCAGGAAGTCGGTGCCGGTGCCGAGGAAGTCCTTGAGCTCCTGGTCGAGCTCGTGGCGCGCTCGCCCCTCGTGGGCGGCGAAGATCTCGATCAGACGCTGCGCAAGGGCGAGCGACTCGGGGTGCGACGCGTCGATGTAGCGCGGCCGGATCTCGTTCTTGTAGAGGCGGACGCTCAGGAGGTCGGAGGTCAGCATGCGGCTAGTCGAGCGTGACGTCCGTGGTCGTCCCGGCCGTGACCTGCGCCTGGCCTTGCCAGGCGCGTCCGTCGTCCGCGGTGACGTCCACCGTCCACAGGCCCGGCTCGAGCCCGCTCACGGCGCCGCGGCCGCCACGCAGCGTGGTCACGGTGACGACGCGGCCGCCCCATTCCACCTGGCGGTAAGGCTGGCCGGACGGCCCGACGAGCGTCGCCCGCGCCGGCGCCGGCGCGCTTTCGAGCTCCGGCACGATCAGGCGCAGGGCGCCGCCGGCCGGCAGCACCACCGGGCCGGCGCGGCCCGGCGAGACCACCGGCAACGCCACGGTGACGGTCCCCGGCGCCGCCACCAGCAGCTCGAAAGCGCCGGGCGGCACCTCGGTGAAGCGCACGGCGCCGTTCTCCGCGGTCTCGAGGTTGCCCGCGGCCACGACCTCGCCGCCGCGCAGCGCCGCGGCGTGGATCCGCTGCGGCGCGCCGCCGGTGGCCAGCGCGACCTCGAAGAAGAGGCCCTCGCTGGGGGTCATCTCGATTTCCAGCCCCTCGATCGGCGCGCCGCTGACGTCGACCGCGAGCTCCGCCCGCGCGTAGCCCGCCCGCCGCGCCACGAGCTTCCAGGAGCCCTCCGGCACCTCGCTCAGGGTGAAGAGCCCGCGCGAGTCGCTCTCGCCGCCGCCGCCGGCGAAGACGACGACGGGACGTTCACCCGCCGCCGGCTCCTCGAGACGCACGGCGACGCCGGACAGCGGCGTGCGGTCGAAGGCGTCGCGCACCCAGCCGGAGAGCCGCGCGGTCACCAGCTCGATCAGGACGTCGACGTCGTCCGTGAGCTCGACCTCCTTGCGGTGCCGGGCGCCCGAGATCGACGCGGTGATCACGGAGAGCTCGTAGGTGCCCGCCTCCAGGCCCTCGAGACGGAAGGTGCCGTCCTGGGAGGTGGTGGCCCGCGACGTGGCGGCGAGCGAGCGGCCGGAGACGAGGATCCAGGCGCCCGCCGTCGGCTGGCCGCCCACCAGCACGGTCCCGGTGAGCACGTGGCCGCCGCCGAACTCGAGGTCGAGGGCGACCTCCTCGTCACTTTCCGTCACCGTGACGCGCCCTGACGCCTGGCGTCCGCCGCCGCTCACCTCGGCGCTCACCGTCCATTCGCCGGCGCCCAGGTTGTGGACCCGGTAGCGGCCCGAGAAGTCGACCTCGCCGCCCCGATAGCCGCGCCCGCTCGAGGCCCTGATGCGGAGCTCGGCGAGCTCGTCGACGGTGAGGCCGCGCACCTCGCCGGTGAGGGTGACGCCGGCCGCGAGCCGCAGCTCGAGGCCCGCTACCGGGCTCTCGCCCACGATCACCGGATCGGACGTCCGCGCGTGGGCGTAGCCCTCCTTGGCGGCGGTGAGTCGGTACTGGCCGGGTAGCACGCCGGTGAAGACGAAGCTGCCGTCGTCCCGGCTCGCCGTCTCCGGCCAGCGCAGGGCGAAGCCGTCGCCGGCGAGCATCACCTGGGCCCCGGCCACCGGCTCGCCCTGGGGGCCGGTCACCCGGCCGCTCACCTCGACGCCGCCGGCGAAGACGAGGTCGAGACGGTTGACGCCGGGCTCGATCTCCACGTCGCGGGCCGCGCGCTGGTAGACGTCGTGCTGCGCGATCACCGTGCGGCGGCCTGGCGGCAGGCCGTCGAGCCAGTAGCGGCCGTCGCCGTCGGTGGTGGCGAAGGCGAAGGCGTTGAAGCGCAAGCCGGTGCTCGCGCCGGGCTCGACGGCGCGGACCGCGGCGCCGATCACCGGCAGGGCGTCGGGCGCGAAGACGGTGCCCTCGACCACCGCGCCCACCGCCAGGGCGAGCGTCACTCCGGCGAGCTCGCCGCCTGCGGGGACTTCGAGGCCGGCGAGGCTGGCGCCCTGGTAGCCGGGAGCCTCGGCGGAGACCTCCACCCGCCCGGGGGCGACGTCGGCGAGCTCGAAGCTGCCGTCGCCGGCGGTCTCGACACGGCCGCCCGGGAAACGCTGCCCTTCGGGCTGGACGACCACGCGGGCGCCGGCGAGCGGACGGCCGTCCGCGTCGACCACCTTGCCGGTCACCCGCGAGGCCGTCCGCAGCACCACCTCGACGGGCTCGACCGTGGGCACGGTGACGGCGGCGACGGTGGCGTCGACGTAGCCGGCGCGGCTGACCAGGAGGTGGACCCGCTCGCCGTCGCGAAAGCCCGAGAGGGTGAAGGCGCCGCCGGCGTCGGTGCGCGCGCGCGCCGGTTCCCCGGCGAGCATCGCGGCCAGGAAGGCCGCCGGCCGCTCGGCGTCGCGGTCGTAGCGGATCTCGGCGGCGGCCAGCGGACGGCCTTCGGCGTCGACCACCAGGCCGGCGATCGCCGCGGCGGGCGCCAGGACGACGGTGCCGAGGTCGACCTCGTCGACGTCCTCGGGCACCTCGACTCCGGGCACGGCGGCGCGCGCGAATCCCTCCGCCTCGACCTCGAGGTCGTAGCGTCCGGCTTCGAGGTCGCCGACCTCGAAGCGTCCGCGCGCGTCCGTCGCGTGCTCGTCGCCCCTGTCCTCCTCCGGGCCGCCGAGCCGGCGCAGCACCAGGCGACTCGCACCCCCGCCGGCGTCCGATCGACGGGTGAGCCTCACCGTGGCGCCGGCGACCGGCGAGTCGTCCTCGGCGCGGACCAGGCCGACGGCGCGCCGCCCCCGCCGGAGCACGACCTCGAGCTCCGTGTGCTGCTCGAACGGCGCCAGCTTCCCCACCTCGATCCGGGTCTCGGCGTAGCCCGCGCGCCGGAAGGCGAGCGCGTAGGCTTCGCCGGCGGGCAGGCCGCCGAGACGGAAGGCGCCGAGCCGCGACGAGCGCGCCGTCAGCGACGACGGCGGGCGCGACGACATCCGGACGACCATGCCGGTCTCGCCCTGCGGCGACGCCTCGATCTCGACGCCGGCGACCGGCTCGCCGGCGGCGTCGACGACGCGGCCGGCCACGGCGGTGGCCGGCGTCAGCGCCAGGGTCGGGCCGGGGACGTCGCCGGCGGCCCGGCGCGCCCGCTCGAAGCCGGTGACGTAGCCGGCGGCCGCCGCCCAGATCCCCTCCGGGGAAGGCTCGCCGGAGAGCTCGTAGGCGCCGTCGCCGGCGGTCGTCACGTAATCGCCGAAGGAGCCGGCGGGCCACACCAGGGCGCCGCCGACCGGCCGGCGGCTGCCGCGGTCGATCACCCGCCCGGCCAGCCGCGGCGGCGCCGCGAGCGTCACCGGGACCTCCGGCGGCGGCCCGTCGCCGAGGGTCGCCCCGCCGCGGCGGCCGTCGCCGGCCACGAGCTCGAGGCGCAGAGGCTCGCCGCCCTGGGTGACGCGGGCGCGGCCGTCGGGGCCGGTGGCGGCGAGCGGTATCGGGACGTCGACTTCGTAGACCAGGACGCCGGGAACGGGACGTCCGCCGGCGTCGACGGCGCGCACCACGCGCTCGCGGCCCGCCGCCAGCTCGAGCTTCACCGTCCCGGCGTCGCGTGCCTCCACTTCGGCGGCGACGAATCCCGGCGCCACGGCGCGGACCATGAACGGTCCGTTACCGCCCACGACGATCCGCAGCTCGCCGTCCTCGCTCGACCAGCCGACGGCGACCGGCAGGCTCCAGGCGCCGGGCCCGCGCAGGACCTGGCGGCGGCCGAGGAAACGGCCCGCGGCCGGATCCGCGCGATAGACGATCACCCTCGCCGCGAGCGGCTTGCCGCCGCCGCGGACCTCGACGTCGAGGTCCGCGGCGCTCTCGAGCTCGAGCGCGGGGAGCTCGACGGCGTCGAGCAGCGGCTGCAGCAGGAGCTCGGCGCTGGCGTGGCCGGGGGCGTCGACGCGCACCTTCCACATGCCGACCTCCGGCGCCTCGACCCGGAAGTAGCCCTGCGCCTCGACCGTCGCCGACGCCACCGGCCCGGGGTCGCCCTCCCCCGCGAGGCACAGCTCGCCGGCGGCGAAGGACTGCGGAAGGGGAATGAGCTGGACGGTCGCGGCGGCCGGAGCGGCGGTGATCTTGCCCTCGATCGTCAGCTCGGCTGCGGCCGGCGCCGGCAGCGGCAACAGGGTGAGGAACAGTACGCAACGCGTCGAGACGCTCATGGGGGCCTTCTCCCAGGAACGGCCCGCGCGGCGCCGACCGCCACCGCCGGCTCCTGCACGTACGCCGACCCCATCAGGCTTTCGTAGTCCAGGATCTCGAAGCGCCGCAGGCAGAGGACGCGCAGTTTCTCTTCGCCGTCGTCCACGGCGTAGGCCAGCCGCCAGTAGCCGGCGATCCAGATGCGGTAGACGTCGGGCTCGCCGTGGAGCTTCTTGGCGCGCTTCGGCCGCGGCGCCTCGCCGAGCTCGCGCACGAGCTGGCGGGTCTGGGAGCGCACCTCGGCGGTCAGCTCGCCGATCGCCCGCAGCGCCTCGTGGGTGACCTCAATCCGGTAGCTCACCGGCGGCTTCCGCGCGGTCGAGCTCGGTCCTGGCGTCTTCCCAGTCGACCCAGGCTGCGGGACGATCGCGGTGTCGTTCGAGGGTGGCCAGGGCTTCGCGGAGCAGCTTGGTGTCCCCCTCGGGGTCCTCGGGGCCTTCGTGGCGCCAGTCGTCGGCGACCGGCAGGGCGGAGGGGTGCAGATGCCGGCCCAGCTCCTCCTTGACCATGCGCCGCACCATGTCCTCCAGGTCGCGGCGGTCGAGGGTCACGAATTCGCGGCTCATGACTGTCACTCTGGGTGGTTGCTCCGGGGTGGCTCCGGCGCGGTAAAGTGATTCAGTTTACCGGATTTCTCGCCGATCGGGAAGTCAGCGCTGATACGCCCCGTGCTGGCGCCGCCGGCTGGACGTGAACTCCTCGGCCGTGTCCTCGGCGATCACCTCGTAGAGCACCGCCCGCTTGCCCTCGCCGCGGCGCAGGATGCGCCCCAGCCGCTGCACGTGCTCGCGCACGGTGCCGCTGCCCGAGAGCACGATCCCGACGTTGGCGGCGGGCACGTCGACGCCTTCGTTCAGGACCCGCGAGGTCACGAGGAAAGGATAGTCGCCGGCGTTGAAGCGCTGCAGCGTCTCGTGGCGCTCCTTGATCCGCGTCTGGTGGGTGATCGCCGGGATCAGGAAGCGCCGCGAGATCTTGTAGACGGTCTCGTTGTCGCTGGTGAAGACGAGCGCGCGGTCGCCGCGGTGGCGGTCGAGCAGGCGCTCGAGCTGGCGCAGCTTGGCCTCGGAGGCCTGGGCGATGGTCCGCTGGGTGCGGTAGGCGAGGAAGGCGCGGCGGCCCTCCTCGCTCGCCGACGTGAGCTGCAGGAACCGCGCCCAGCCCTGGCCGGTGCCCAGGCGCAGGCCGTAGAAGGTCACGAAGTCGCGGTAGACCTGGCGCTCGCGCTGGTAGGTCTCGCGCTCCTCGGGGGCGAGCCGCACCCGCACCGTGACCGTCTCGTACTCGGAGAGGTAGGAGCCCGCCAGCTCGCCGATCTCGCGGCGGTAGACGATGGCGCCCACCAGGCCCTCGAGCACGCGCTCGCCGCCGTCCTCGCGCTCGGGCGTGGCGGTCAGGCCGAGACGGAACGGCGCCAGCGCCAGCTCGGCGGCCACCGAGTACGACGGGCCGGGCAGGTGGTGGCACTCGTCGAAGATCAGGAGGGCAAAACGGTCGCCGAAGCGCTCCATATGTAGATAGGCGGAGTCGTACGTCGTCACGGTGAGCGGCGCGATCTCGTAGTAGCCGCCGCCTACCAGCCCCACCTCGACGTCGAAGGCCGTGCGCAGCACGCCGTACCACTGGTGCATGAGGTCGAGCGTGGGGGTGACGACGAGCGCGCTCCTGCCGAGGCGTTCGAGGATCAGTTGCGCGACGTAGGTCTTGCCGGCGCCGGTCGGCAGCACCACCACGCCGCGACGCCCCGCCTGCCACCACGCCTCGACCGCCTCAGCCTGATAGGGGAAGGGCTCACGGACGACGAGGGAAGCGAGATCGAGCTCCGCGAACGCCCGCGCGCGGTTGTCGAAAGGCACGCCGGCGCGGTGCAGCACGGTGACCACGTCGCGGTAGCGGCGAGCCGGCGCCCGCCACAGCTTCACCCGGCGGTCGAAGGTGCAGCCCGGCAGCTCGAGCCCGCGGGGAAGGTCCTCGCCGCCGTGGACCAGCAACGTGCCGCGATCGAATTCCAGGCGCAGCATCGCGGTCACAATCTAACGCACTCGACGGGGGAGATATGGGCCAAACGGATTTACCGGAGGTATATGTTGAAGGCGACGAGGGTCGGCCGCACCTTCCGCCGCATGACGGCGGAGGTCCACCGCCGCGAGGAGGAGCTGAAGCGCCGCATCGCCGAGCTCGACAAGGGCTCGCGCGGCGGCGGTGGGTCCGGATAGACTGCGCCGGCACGATGAGCGATCCTGCGGCTTCCCTCGAATCGGTCCTCGCGGGCGAGGCGGAGAGCCGCGACGCCTTGCGGCGCGGACACCACTGCGACCCCCACGTCTATCTCGGGCCGCACGCGGCCGAGGTCGACGGCGAGGGCGGCACCGTCGTCCGCGTCTACCATCCCGGCGCCTCCGCCGCCGCGCTGCGCCTCGGTGTAGGGGCGCACGGCGTGCGCCCGCGCGTCGGCACGTCCTTCGAGGACGTCGCCATGACCCCGGTCGGCGGCGGCGTCTTCGCCGTCTGGCTCGCCGGCCGCGAAGGCGGCCTCGACTACCGCCTGCGCTACACGTCCGCGGACGGCTCGGCCTGGGAACGTCACGATCCCTACCGCTTCCTGCCCACCGTCGGCGAGCTCGACCTCTACCTCTTCGCCGAGGGCACCCACCGGCGGCTCTGGGAGTGCCTGGGCGCGCGCCCCGCGACGCTCGACGGCGTCGCCGGCTACGCCTTCGCCGTGTGGGCCGCCAACGCCCGCCGGGTGAGCGTGGTCGGCGACTTCTGCCACTGGGACGGCCGCCTGCTGCCGATGCGCCGCCTCGGCCGCTCGGGCGTCTTCGAGCTCTTCGTACCGGAGCTTGAGGCGGGCACCGTCTACAAGTACGAGGTCCTGGGAGAGGACGACCGGATCCGCCTCAAGGCCGATCCGCTGGCGCGCGAGGCCGAGCGTCCGCCGGCCACCGGCTCGCGGCTGGCGCGCTCGACCTACGCCTGGGGGGACGGCGAGTGGATGGCCTCCCGCACCCGGCGCGACGTGCGCCGCTCGCCCCTGGCCACCTACGAGGTCCACCTCGGCTCCTGGAAGCGCGACGCCGGCGCGCCCCTCTCCTACCGCCGGCTCGCCGACGAGCTCGTGCCGCACGTGGTCGAGCTCGGCTTCGACTCGCTCGAGCTGCTGCCGATCGCCGACCATCCCTTCGACGGCTCCTGGGGCTACCAGGTCGCCGGCTACTACGCGCCGACCGCCCTCTACGGCGCGGCCGACGACCTGCGCCATCTCGTCGACCGCTGCCACCAGGCCGGCCTGGCGGTGATCGTCGACTGGGTGCCCGGCCACTTCGTCAAGGACGCCCACGGCCTCGGCCGCTTCGACGGCACCGCCCTCTACGAGCACGAGGACCCGCGCCTCGGCGTCCACCCCGACTGGGACACCTACGTCTTCAACCACGGCCGCCACGAGGTGAAGACCTTCCTGGTGTCGAACGCCCTCTACTGGCTCGAGCAGTTCCACGTCGACGGCCTGCGCGTCGACGCGGTGGCCTCGATGCTCTACCGCGACTACAGCCGCAAGGAGGGCGATTGGATCCCCAACCTTTACGGCGGCCGCGAGAACCTGGAGGCGATCGACCTCTTGCGTCAGGTCAACCAGGCGATCCACGAAGCCGCCCCCGGCTGCTTCACCATCGCCGAGGAGTCGACCGCCTGGCCCCAGGTCACCGGCGAGGCGGCCGCCGGCGGCCTGGGCTTCGACCTCAAGTGGAACATGGGCTGGATGCACGACACGCTGAGCTACTTCAGCGTCGACCCGTACTTCCGTGCCGGCAACCACGACCGGCTCACCTTCGCCATGATCTACGAGTTCAGCGAGCGCTTCGTGAACCCGCTGTCGCACGACGAGGTGGTCCACGGCAAGGGCTCGCTCTACCACAAGATGCCGGGGGACCCGTGGCGCAAGATGGCCAACCTGCGGGCGCTTTACGCCTATCAATTCACCCGTCCCGGCAAGGTGCTGCTCTTCATGGGCAGCGAGATCGCGCCGTCGCGCGAGTGGAACCACACGACCGGCCTCGACTGGTACTTGCTCGACGATCCGTCGCGCGCCGGGCTCTTCCGTTTCGTGTGCGCGCTCGGCAAGCTCTACCACCAGCACCCATGTCTGTGGATCTCGGACCCCGATCCCGAGGGCTTCAAGTGGATCGCCTGCCACGACCGCGAGGCGTCCGTGGTGGCCTACGAGCGGCGGCGGGTGGAAGAGCGGAAAACGAAGGACGCGGACGAGCACCTGGTGGTGGTCCTCAACCTGACGCCGGTGCCGCGCGAGGGCTACCGCCTCGGCGCGCCGCGGGCGGGGAGCTATCGGCTGCTGCTCTCGTCGGACGCCGCGTTGTTCGGCGGCAGCGGCTATGCCGTCCCCGAGGAGGTCACGACCGACGACGAGCCTTGGGACGGTTACCCGCAGTCGATGCGGCTCACGTTGCCGCCGCTCGCCGCCCTGGTGCTGGCGCCGGGGAAGGCGTCGAAGAAGGCGGGGACACCAGCGCCCGAGCCGCCTCGACCGCCGCTGCCAGGAACGCCCGCGCCCGCGTCGCCTGATCCTCCTCGCCGTCCGCCAGCAGCTCCGTCGCCGTCAGCACGGCGGCGAAGAAGTTCGCGGTCTGCCAGCCGCCGAGCGGGAGCTCCGGCGGCTCGACGTCCTCGGGCACGGGCCAGGCGTTGACGTAGAAGTACGGCTCCGCGTACGTCTCGTCGCCCGGCGACAGACCCACGCCCACCGTCCGGTCGCCGCCGAGCGAGACCACCAGCCCGACGTCGAAGTGGTGGGGCCACGTCAGGACGGCCGAAGCGCCGGCGTGGCCGGCGGCGATCTCCTCGAGGAGCAGGCTGCCGTCGGCGTAGTAGCGGGCCAGCTCCTGGAAGCCGGGCGCCAGGCCGGCGCGGAACGCCGCGCCTTCGGCCACCGCGTGCGCCGGCATCTCGAAGTGGAAATCGAGGACCACGGCTCCGGCGTCGACGCCGAGCTCGGCGAGCTGCTCGCGCAGCCAGCCGAGCCCGTGGTCGCGGGTGCGGCCCGCGAGCGCCAGACGGCGGGCCGCGGGATCGGCGGCGTCGCCGACGGTGAGGGTGAGGTCCGCCGGACGCAGGCCCGCCCGGACGCCGGCGGTGCCGGGGATGGGCTCGCCCACCCACTGCCCGGCCGCCGCCAGCCAGGTGAGGGCCGTGTGGCTGTCGTCGTCGCGGTGCGGCAC
>DASWIG010000255.1:0-3481 GCA_036397835.1 Thermoanaerobaculia bacterium | reverse complement strand
GGGCTCGACGTCGATCAGGTCGATCTCACACTTGGTGCCCGCGGGGGCGCCATCCGGGCAAGACCAGCCGGGGGAAGAAAACTGAGCCCGGAAGGACGTGTGGAGCGGGACCGTTTCGGTGATCCTGACGGACTCGGTGGTGGTGCCGGCGTTCTCGATGGTGATGGCGTAGGTCAGGAGGGCGCCCGCCTGGGTGGAGAGGCCGCCGTCCGTCTTGCTGAAGGTGAAGGACTGTCCGTGAGCGGCGGAGGCGCAGACGGCGTAGACGCAGAGCAGGGAGAAAAAGGTCCTCTTCATGGCGATTTTTCCGTTGGAAAGGGTTGATGGATTTGAGGCGGCGGACTCAGGCGGTCTGGGAGGTGCGCTCGCGCAGCCGGCGCTCTAGCAGCGGCACCAGGCTCTCCGGCTCGTCAGGGATCTCGGAGACACCGAAGTGCGCGAGGATGGCGGCCACGAGGGCCACGGGCACCTCGATGAGGCCGTGGCCGCCGGCGGCCGGCTTGGCCGGGGCGGCCAGGCGCGCCTGGAGGTTGCGGGCCGCGCGCCGGGTGACCGGCTCGGCGGGATGAGCGGCCCGCAGCAGGCGCCGGACCCTCTTGGGGTGGTCGGCCGCCAGAGCGAGCAGGATCAGGAGGGCCTCGGGGCTCTTGATCGTCCCGGCCTGGCAGGCCCTGCGCAGGTGCGCCCGGACCCTGGCCTCCGGGCCTTCCTCGTCGAGCTCGATGGCGAAGGCCTCCTCGATCTTGAGGGCGCGGTTGAGCAGCGTCGCGTCGACGCCGTAGGCGGCGGCGAAGCTCTTCTGGTCCTCGATCTGCGAAAGCCGGAAGGCGCGGGCGTAGGCAGCGGCCTTGTCGAGGGGGTTCAAGGGGTTGTAGACGTTCTCGCCGATCTGCTGTAGCAGGAGCCTCGCGCGGTCGAAGAGCGCGCCCTCGGGGACGATCCGCGCCGGGACGGTGGAGCGCCCCAGGTGACGCAAGGCGAGGGTGCGCCGCTCCCCCATCAGCAGGACCCAGCTCTTGCCGAGGGGCAGGGTCTCGTCGGGGAAGGGCTCGCGGAGGACGACGGGGTTGATCAGGCCGCTCGTGCGGATCTCGCCGGCCAGATCTTCAATGCCGTCCTCGGCGCCGCTCTGGCGCGGCTGCTGTGGGTCGCGGGCGATCGCTTCGAGCTCGACCTCGGTGATCGGGAGGCGGGCGATCTCGTCGGGCAGGGAGCGTGGAGTCTCTGTCATGAGCGGTCCTCCTTCAGCGGGCGTAGGGCCCGACCAGCTCGATGTCGGAGTGGACGCGGATGTAGATGGGGCTTCCCGCCTCGAGGGTCAGCCTCGGCGGGGCGCTGAGGGTCCGGTCGGCCCAGCGGCCGATGACGGTCTCGGCGGTCTCGGCACCTTCCTGGGCAGCGGAGGCGGCGATCGTGAGCGAGCCCTCGGGCTGGGCGGCGCGCACCGCCACCGAGGTGGCGATCGCGGCCAGGGCGGCGCCGGTCTTGGCGCCGGCCCGGCTCCTGCGCCGGGCGTCGGGCAGACCGCCCGTCGCGTCGGTCGACGGCTCGCCCGGAAGGGTGGCGAGCGAACCGTCCGGGAAGTAGAAGTCGGTCCAGGTCAGCTCGAGGCCGCGCTGGCGCTGGCGCGCCGCGGCGACGTGGCCCACTGCACGGGTACCGATAGGGATCAGCACCCGGCCCCGATCGACGAAGGAGCGGGTGACGAGGGCGGTGACCGGCCCCGGCTGGTCCGAGTGGGCGGTCTCGAGGAGCTGCGCGTAGAGGAGCGCACCCTTGGGGAGGCGCACGAGCGAGGCCGGGGGCGCCGGCGCGGGGTCGCGGTGGAAGACCCGCAGGTCGGCGGGCTTGGGGGGCGGCGGCGGTGGTGGCGGGGGCGGCGAGGCCGGCCGAGGCGGCGGGGCCGGCGGCGGCGGCGGCGGCGGCGCCTGGAAGAGCGGGAAGGGCCTGGCGGGCCGCGACGGGATGCCCCGAGGCCGCTCGGCGGGTGGCGGCTCTTCCGGGCGCACCCGGTGGTCGCGCAGGAACCTCTCGTCGGCGCCGCCGCCGGCCTTCTCGGCCGGCCGCGCCGGCTCCGTGTCCTGGCGCGATCCGAAGGGATTGACGAGGTAGAGGACGATGAGCGCCGCGGCGACGCCAGCGCCCAGGAGGATCTTGGCTCGGGTCATGAGGCTGCCTTTCTCTTGAGCGCGTTATCGGGGCCGGGTGACGACGAGCTTCTTGCGCTTACCGAAGGCCAGCTCCAGGGACTCGCCGGCCTCGAGGACGTAGTCGAGCGTGAGGGTGGCCCTCTCCTCGTCGTAGCGCGGGTTGGGCACGGTGAGGGCCTTGCCGGCCTCGTCCTTCAAGGTCAGCTCGGGCAGGCGGCGAAGCCGCCGCGGCCAGGTGAGGTAGAGCCGGGTCTCGTCGGCGACGACCGAGGGGCGCTTGCCGGCGCCGATCAGGCCCCGAGAGCGCACGAGGAAGGCGGTGTCGAGGGCGGGCATGGGCAGGGGCCTCGGCCTTTCGCCGCGCAGGTCCTGGGTGAGGGGCTCGAGGGCCAGGTCCGTGGCCTCGGCGCTCTCGCAGTCGGCCCGCAGCGAGACGCTGACGATGCGCTCGGCGGTGACGAAGGTGGCGCGCGTGGCCTTCGCGGGGCACGGCGCGTTGGGGCGTAGCGCGATCCAGTGGCGCGGCGGCGAGGCGAAGCTGCCGGTCTCCTGGGTCCAGGCGCCGGCGTCGGCGATCAAGATGTCGAGCAGCTCCTCGCCGGCGGGCAGGCGCACGATGCAGTGGGCCGACGTGGAGCACGTCAGGTCGAATGGATCGGCGGCTTCGGCGGCGAAGGGGAGAAGGATCGAGACGAAGAAGAGGATGAAACGGATCATGGAACGGACTCCTTGAGGCTTCTCCGGACCCAGGAAAGCTTTTCGATCCGCAGTCCGAAGGGGTTTAAGAGGTAGCTGGATTCAGTGATCGTGGAGCGCCGCGTCGCGAGCGTGAGCAGCGCTTCCCAGCGCTCGATCTCGGGAGCGCGGCCGAGCCGGTAGACGTGCTCGTCCCAATTGACCTGGAAGATCGATTCAGTGCGGGGGAGGATGCGCACGTCGCGCGGCTGGCGCGAGACGAGGTCGGGCGTGGGCGGCGGGAGCGTCGATTCGACGTAGGCGCGCGCCGCGGCCGAGAGGTAGGCCGAGGCGTCCTCGTAGAGGCGCGCCAGCAGCGCCGGATCGTCGATCCAGGTGCGCAGGTTGACGACGGCGCGTTGCAGCTCGGCGCGGATGAAGCGTTCTTCCGTGTGCTCGAGGGGCTCGAGCGGCTCGATGGTGCGCACCACGCCCCAGGAATCGACCGCGACGACGTAGGGGATGAAGCGCGGCTGAAAGGCAAGGACGCCGATGGTGCCGGCGAGGACGCCGGCGACGGCGACGGCGTAGAGGAGCAGGCGCCGGTAGAGGCTCGCCCTCGCCTCGAGCACGCGGTGGTTGTGCTCGTAGGTGAG
>DASWIG010000254.1:0-7063 GCA_036397835.1 Thermoanaerobaculia bacterium | reverse complement strand
CCGGACGCCCCGGACCCCGTCATTCGCGAGCTCCAGGAGATCCTGGGAACGTCGTCGCCTTTCAACATCAAGGTGGAGTCGCTGACCCTTCGCAACTTCACGGCCGAGGAGGTGGCGGAGCTCTACGGCCAGCACACGGAGGACACCGGCCAGGTCTTCTCCGCCGAGGCGACGGAGCTGGCCTGGGGCCTGACCCGCGGCCAGCCGTGGCTGGTCAACGCCCTCGCCCGTCAATTGGTGACGAAGGAGGCGCCGGATCCCGCGACGCAGGTGACGGCGGCGCACGTCGAAAGTGCCAAGGAAGCCCTCATCCTGCGCCAGGACACCCATCTCGACTCCCTCGTCAAGCGCTTGCGCGAGGCGCGGGTCCGGCGGGTCGTCGAGCCCATCCTGGCGGGTGAGTATCCGGAGAAGGAGGTCCCCGAGGACGACCTGGCCTTCGTGGAGGACCTGGGGCTCGTCGCCCAGGGACCCGCCGGCTACGGCATGGCCAATCCGATCTATCGCGAGGTCGTCCCGCGGGCGTTGACGTCGGGGACGGAGAGATTCCTGCCGGTGGACCAACGGACCTACGTCCTTGCTGAAGGCGGCCTCGACTTCGATCGCCTCCTCGACGACTTCGTCGCCTTTTGGCGCGAGCACGCCGAGTCCTTCCTCAAGAGGCAGCCGTACTCGGAGGCGGCGGCGCAGCTCGTCTGCATGGCCTATCTCCAAAAAGTCGTCAACGGAGGAGGCTACATTGACCGCGAATACGCGGTAGGCAGCGGCCGTGTCGACCTCTGCATTCGCTGGCCCCTGCCCGACGCAACGTTGCAGCGCTTCGCCCTGGAGCTCAAAGTGTGGCGTCAGGGACGGCCCGACCCCGTTGACGACGGGCTGCGCCAGCTCGGACGCTACCTCGAGCGCCTCGGCCTCCACACGGGAACGCTGCTCGTCTTCGACCAGCGGGAGGACGCGCCACCCTTTGCCGAGCGCGGCGCTCGCGAGCCCCGGACGGTCGGCGGACGGGAAATCCTCGTCGTGCGGCTCTGATGCCGAGGCCGTCGTAGGCCGCCGAACAGATCTGGCCGTCGGAGGGCCGGACCGGGAGCTCTCGCCGACACGAAGGTCAGTTTCCTACCGATTCGCCAAACAGGCTGCCGGCAGCGCTCCTATCCTCGCACGCGTCGTAGGCCTTGCCGCCCGGCCGTACCGCGGCGTCATCGGGACGTGCCGGACGAAGACGCGCTCGGGGCCAAGAATCACCGCGCCGCGAAGCGCCAGAACGTGAAGCCCCAGCGATCGTTGCCGGCGTCCTGGATCGGGGAGACGACGGCCAGGCTGGCCTCGTCGAGGAACGCCACCGGCAGGTACTCGCCCGCCGGAGTCGGCGTGGCGGCGCCCTCGGTCTCGGTGAAGGCGTCCGGCCGGAACGGCTCGGCCATTTTTGTACACCTAAGTGATCAGGGGGACACCCTGAATTGTCCCCTGGTCACTATTTAAATCGTGACGGGGGGTGTCCTCCCCCCGTCTGCGCCCGTTTCCTAACCCCATCGCCGTCGAACGCCGATGGCCACGTCCGACCAGCGACACGTCGGCCAGTTGGCGACGCTGATGGGTCTGCGCCAGGAACCTCAGGAGCTGGAGCAGGTCGTGTACGGCAAGTTCACGGCGCTGCGCGTCGCCTTCGACACCCTGTATGGCCCCGGCCAGGCCTTCGTGCTGGCCGGCATCGAGGGACCCACGGCCCGTACGGCACGGAAGCTGGTGCGCCAGGTCGACCTGGCGGTCGGCCGGCTCGGGCAGCCGGGCCTCGTGCTGCCGCCGCCCATCGTTGTCGGCGTCCACCTCGACGCGGTCGCGATCGAGGCCCATGGTTCCCACTCCTCGGGCGTGTGAGTTCAGGAGCTTACCGCGGGCACTGACTTTTTTTGTACACCTAAGTGATCAGGGGGACACCCTGAATTGTCCCCTGGTCACGATTTAAATCGTGACGGGGGGTGTACTCCCCCCGTCTACGCCCGTCTCCTAACCTCATCGCCGTCGAACGCCGCCGCGTGGGCGGCGCTCGCGACGGCCGCCGCGGCCCGGTCCCGACCGGGCGGCGACGGCGCAACGGCCCGAAAGGAGGCACACAGTGCAACGACAGAGCGAAGAAGTCCTCGGTCTGATGGCGACCACCGACGAGGTGGTCACGTCGATCGAGATCCACGGCATGACGGTCGCGGCTCGGCTCGACGAGCCGCGGACGCCGGCCGCCACCCAGGAAGCGGAGGGGTCGACGGCCCCGCCCAACTTCCGGGACAACATGGTCCACTTGAAGGTCAACCTCGCCGCCTCGGCGCAGACGATGGCCACGTCCGACCAGCGACACGTCGGCCAGTTGGCGACGCTGATCGGTCTGCGCCAGGAACGTCAGGAGCTGGAGCAGGTCGTGTACGGCAAGTTCACGGCGCTGCGCGTCGCCTTCGACATCCTGCACGGCCCCGGCCAGGCCTTCGTGCTGGCCGGCATCGAGGGACCCACGGCCCGTACGGCACGGAAGCTGGTGCGCCAAGTCGACCTGGCGGTCGGCCGGCTCGGGCAGCCGGGCCTCGTGCTGCCGACGCCCATCGTCGGCGGCATCCACCTCGACGCGGTGGGGATGGCGGCGGACCTGCGGCACCACGCGGATCGCCTGCGCGCGGTGCTGGCCGCGCAGCAGCGGGAGCGGCGGGTCGCGCAGGAGACCCGCAAGGAGAAGAACCGGGCCAAGGACAGGCACGACCGCCTGCTCCTGTGGAGCGCCCGGACGCTCGAGGGCTACTACCAGCTCGCGGGCGAGCAGGAGCTGGCGGAGCGCATCCGCCCCGCCACGCGCCGGCTCGGCCGTCCGGCGTCGCCCACGCCGGACACGCCCGGGGACGAAACTCCGGAATCCCCGCCGGACGCAGAGACCCCCGAGGAACCGGAGCCGGACGATCCGGACTCCGAGGATCCGGGGGAAATCACCCCGACCGTCATCGCTCCGCCCGAGTCGGCCTTCCCGACGGCTGACGACTGATCTCCCCTCTCGACCCCGGGCGGCCGGCGGCTCCGCCGTCGGCCGCCCGGGGTCCCTTTCCAGGTCGCATTCACCTCGAGCCTCGCTGACGAGCGTCACGCTTTTTGCGGCGCTTGCACCCATCTTCCGGACTTTTGCGGAGAGAGGTACGGGTGCCGCAACGTACTTCCGGACTTTTGCGGAGAGAGGTACGGGTGCCGCCGCGGACTTCCGGGCTTTTCCGGATAGGCGTGCGAGCGCCACATAGCTCTTCCCGACTTTTGCGGACAGGGGTGCGAGCGGTCGCACCCTTCTTCCGGAAAGTCCGGGATCCGTTGCCCGGCCTGCAGCGTGCTTTCGGGAAGCCCGGAAGAGCCGTGCGGGGCCCGCAGCGCGGCGCCGGAAAGTCCGGAAGAGCCGTGCGGGGCCTGCGGCGCGCTTCCGGAAAGTCCGGAAGAGCCGTGCGGAGCCCGCAGCGCGTCGCCGGTAAGTCCGGAAGACCTGTGCGGGGCCTGCAGCGCGTCGCCGGAAAGTCCGGGAGGGCTGTGCGGAGCCTGCAGCGCACTTCCGGAAAATCTCGAGGCGCTGTGCGGAGCTCGTCGCGCATCGCCGGAAAGTAGAACCGCGGTCGTCCTAATTTTTGCCGAGGCTTGCGGGAAGCGTGAAGTAGAACGTCGACCCCTTCCCCGGCTCCGAGGCCACCCAGATCCGCCCGCCGTGGCCCTCCACGATCCGCCTGCAGATCGCCAACCCGATGCCGGTGCCGGAATACTCCTGCCTGGTGTGCAGGCGCTGGAAGATCGTGAAAATGCGGTCGAAGTGCTCCGCATCGATGCCGATGCCGTTGTCCTCGACCGCCAGGATCCACTCGCCTGCGTTCTGCTCGGCCGACACGTGGACGCGCGGCGGCGCCTCGCCGTGAAACTTGATCGCATTGGCGACCAGATTCTGAAACAACTGAACCAGTTGCCCTTCGTCCGCCGCCACCGTCGGCAAGGGATCGTGGGTGAGGGCCGCGCGGCTCTCCTCGATCGCCACCTTCAAATTGTCGGCGGCATGCGCCAACGCCGCTTCGCAGTCGGCCGGCTCGAATCTCCCGCCCCGGCTGCCGACGCGTGAAAGGACCAGCAGATCGTCGATCAACCGCTGCATCCTCTCGGCCCCGTCCACCGCATACGCGATGAACTGGTCGGCATCGGCATCCAGCTTGCCGCGATAGCGCCTCGCCAGAAGCTGGGTGTAGCTTGCCACCGTGCGCAGCGGTTCCTGCAGGTCGTGCGAGACGACGTAGGCGAACTCCTGCAGGTTCTGATTCGAACGCCGCAGCTCGTGCTCCCACCGTTTCAACTGCCGGACGGGCTCGAAGAGCTTGAGGAAGACCTCCACCTTGGCCCGCAAGATTTCCGGGACGATCGGCTTGAGAATGTAATCCGCGGCGCCCAGGGCGTAAGCCTTGGCGACCTGCCGCTCGTCCTTTTCCAGGGCGGTCATGAACAGGATGGGCGTGAGTTTGAGGGTCTCGAGCCGGCGGAGCCGGGCGGCCGTCTCAAAGCCGTCCATTCCGGGCATGACCACGTCGAGCAGGACGGCGGCGAACTCTTCACCTTCCTCGGCCAGCGCCAGCGCTTCTTCGCCCGACTGTGTCGTGACCACGCTGACCGGAAGCGAGGACAGCGCGGCCTCCAGCAACTTGAGGCTGACCGGCTCGTCGTCGACCATCAGGATGCTGGCAAGCTCGGCCATGACTATCGGCCAGCCTACCACCTCGGCCCCATCGCGCGCAAGCGCCGCCGGGACCGTCGCGGCCAGGGGTGAGGTTCGGATACGATCGGCGCGAGCCTGTCCCAAGAAGGAACGCCATGAGCACCGCGACCCGCCGCCCTCTCCTCACCGCCGCCGGCGCGACGGCCGCGGTCGATGGCGTCGTCGAACGGGTACTCCACCGCAACGAGGAAACCGGCTGGGGAGTCCTGGTCGTCGAGGTGGCGGGACCGGGCGGATCCGGGGGTCGATCGGACCCCGGCCAGATCCGGGCGGTCGGGACCTTCCTCGGCGTCCGGCCGGGCGAGAACCTCAGGCTCGAAGGCGAATGGGTCGAGCATCCCAAGTTCGGACGGCAGCTCAGGGTCTCGTACTTCAATCCCGTCGAGCCCGAGAGCCTCGTGGGGATCGAAAGATATCTTTCCGGCTTCATCGACGGCATCGGCTCGGATCTGGCCAAGAAAATCGTGAAGACCTTCGGGAAGGAAACGCTGGACGTCTTCGCTCTCGAGCCGGATCGCCTGAGCGAAGTCCCAGGTCTCGGCAAGAAGCGGAGGAAAAGAATTCTCAAGGCCTGGGGAGAAACCCGGACGATCCGCGACGCCATGGTGTTCCTCCGGAGCCACGGCATATCGTCGGCCTATGCGGTCAGGATCTATAAACGTTTCGCGGAGCAGACGATCGCTCTCGTCCGCTCGCAGCCCTACCGCCTGACGGAGGTGCGCGGCATCGGCTTTCACCGCGCCGACGTGATCGCCCGCTCCCTGGGGATCCCGCACGACTCGCCGGAGCGCGCCGCTGCCGGCGCGATCCACGCCCTCGAAGAGGCCAGCGCGCGGGAGGGTCACATGTTCCTGCGCCGCCCGGAGCTGCGCGGGCGAGCTCGAGAGATCCTGGCGGTCGGCGATGAATTGGTGAGCGCGGCCATCGAGTCGGCGTGCGCCGACGGCCGCCTGAAAGCGGAGCGCGATGCAATCTACCTGCGCCGGCTGGAGCGGGCCGAACGGATCGTCGCCGAGCGTCTCCGGGCGCTCCTCGCCGAGGAGGCGCCGCCGCTCAAGGTGGAGGTCGAGCTGGCGATCGGCAAGTTCGAGACGCAGGAGCGTATCACCCTGGCCGAAGCCCAACGGGAGACCCTGCGCGAGATGGTGGCCAGCAAGGTGATGGTCCTGACCGGCGGTCCCGGCACCGGCAAGACCACCTTGACCAAGGGCATCGTGTACGTGGCATCGCTGGCCGGCCTCGAGGTCAAGCTCGCCGCGCCCACCGGCCGCGCCGCCAGGCGCCTGGCCGAGGCCACCGGGGTCGAGGCCATGACCATCCACCGGCTGCTCGGATATCAGGGCGACGCTTTCAACCACAACCAGGACAACCCCCTCGAGGCGGACCTGCTGGTGATCGACGAGGCCTCGATGCTCGACGCGCCGCTGGCCCGGCACCTGCTCGGGGCGCTCCCGGACTCGGCCCGCCTGGTGTTCGTGGGCGACGTCGACCAACTGCCCTCGGTGGGTCCCGGGCGGGTGCTCGGGGACCTGATCGATTCCGGCGAGATCCCGGTGGTGCGATTGACCGAGATCTTCCGCCAGGCCCGCAAGAGCCTGATCGTCGTCAACGCTCACCGGGTCATCCACGGCGAGCTGCCGATCCGCGGCGCCGACCCCGACGCGGCGGATTTCTTCGTCGCCCACCGCGAGGACCCGGCGGCGGCGCTGGCGGAGGTCACAGGCCTGGTCGCTTCGCGGATCTCCGCGCGGTTCGGCTTCGAGCCGATCCGCGACATCCAGGTCCTGGCGCCGATGCGCAAGGGGCTGCTCGGCGTCGAGGGCCTGAACGCCGAGCTGCAGAACCGCTTGAACCCGCAGGGCGAGGCCCCCAAGTGGGCCGGCCGGCGCTTGCGCCGGGGCGATCGGGTGATGCAGACGAGCAACAACTACGAGCTCGAGGTCTTCAACGGCGAGATCGGCACCGTGGCCGGCTTCGACTCGGAGAAGCGGCTGGTCTTCGTGGACTTCGACGGCCGCGCCGTCGGTTATCCGACGCACAATCTCGACGAGCTCGAGCTGGCCTATGCCGTGACCATTCACAAGTCCCAGGGCAGCGAGTTCCCGTGCGTGGTGATCGTGCTGCACAACCAGCACTTCGTGATGCTCCAGCGCAACCTGCTCTACACCGCGATCACCCGCGGCAAGCGGCTTGTGATCGTCGTCGGGACCCGGCGGGCGCTGGCGATCGCCACGAGGACGGAGACGACGCAGCGGCGGGAGACGCTGCTCGTCGAGCGTCTGCGGCGTCAGCGTTCCC
>DASWIG010000253.1:0-7789 GCA_036397835.1 Thermoanaerobaculia bacterium | reverse complement strand
TCCCACGGCGTGCCGCTCGACACCCGGGCGCGGCCGGCGGCGTCCGTTTCCGCGGCCATCGGCGGCGGCAGCGCGTCGAGGTGGTGGCTGAGGTCGCCGGACGCCGTCAGGAACGGCGGGCGGCGGTACTCGTCGCCGCAGCCGCCGGGGATCGGCGCGAGCCGCGCGAGGGCCTCGTCGATCGCGGCGCGGCTCGCCTCATCGAGGGAGAAGCGGAAGAGGCGCAGGGTGTCTTCGAGGTGCTCGCTCTCGCCGAGGCGCGCGCCGACGATGACCGCGGCCACCGCGGGCTGATCGAGGACGTAACGGCACGCGACGTTGGCCATCGACACGCCGGCGGCGCGAGCCACCTCGCCGACCACTCCGAGCACCGCCTGCAAGGCGTCCCAGCCGCCCGCAGCGTCGACGAAACGCCGGTACTTCATCTGCGACCAGGTCTCGAGCTCGGCGGGCTCCGGGCGCCCGAGCCAGCGCTCGGTCAGGAGGCCGCCCGCCAGCGTGCCGTAGGCCAGGAGCCCCACGCCGTGCTCGCGGCAGAGCTCGGTCATGCCCTGCAGGGGTCGGCGGTCGAGCAGCGAGAAGCACACCTGGTTGGAGACGACGTCGATGCCGCTCGCCACCGCGATCCGCAGGTGGGCGGCGTCGACGTTGGTCAGCCCCAGGTGACGGACGAGCCCCTCCTCCCGCAGCTCCTGGAGGTAGAACAGGGCGTCGAGCCAGCTCGGGTCGGCGTAGCTCCAGGCGTGGAATTGCAGCAGGTCGACGCTCTCGGCCTGCAGGCGCTCGAGCGCACGGCGGACGGCGGCGCGTACGTCGTCGCGGCGGATCGGGCCGGGCCGGGGGACCCACTTCGTCAGCAGCTCGACCGCGCCGCCGTGGCGGCGCCGGAAGGCCCCGGCGATCTCTTCCGCCGAGCCGTAGTGGTCGGCCATGTCGAAGGTCGTCAACCCGGCCGCGGCGTACGGGGCCATGGCGTCGGCCGCCGCCTCGGGATCGAGCCGGCTGCCGCCGCGTTCCATGTCCGCCACCTGCCACAGCCCGGTGACGACGCGGGAGAGGGTGAGGCCCGCAGCGAGCTCACGACGTTCGACGCTCATCCGGGAGCGATCCTACGGCGTCCTGCTCGAGGTCTTCTCTCGGTAGAGACGCTCGGCGTCGGTCAGCGACCAGACGTTTCCCGAGACCTCCATCCCAAGGTCCTGGGACTTCAGGATTACGTAGAGGGCCTGGTCCCAGGGCACGTCGTGGAGCTCCACGGTGACCGTGCCCTTGACGGCGGGATCGATCACCAGGTTGACCTTGGCGAGCTTGGCGAAGGAGCGCAGCACCTCCAGGAGATCGGCGTCGCGCAGGCTCAAGGTGATGGGCTCGCCGCGCCAGCGGTGCGGACGCGGACCGAGCTCCACCGCGGAAAACGTCCGGAGGTGACGGAACGGTTTGGGAGTCTCGGCAGCCTTCTCGCCGGATCCCTCTACAGGGGCTCCCTTGGCCGGCGTCTCGGCGAGGGCGCCGGAGATCGCCAGGATCGCCAGCAGGCAGCCGGCGATGAGGGTAGCGGGCGTGCGATCGAGCATGGCGGCCTCCTCGGCCACAAGCCTACCACACTAGCTAGCCCATGTTTGACATGTCAAACATGGGCTAGGGCAGGAAGCCTTCGATGACCGTGCCGGCGCCGACCTCCTGAGCCACGCGACGGACCCGGTGCGCCACCGCCAGGTCCAGGATGCCGAGGCCGAAAGGGCTGAAGATCACCCGGCGCTCGCCCTCCGGGGGCGGCTGGATCCGGCCGAGGAGCAGGTCACCGAGCGCGCCGTGGACGAAGTCGCGGTGGCCGGCGAGCTCGGAGGCGAGGTGGATCGAGGTCCGCGCCCGGCACACGTGGTCCAGGTCGTCGACCACGTTGTGGTGGGCGAGGATCGTCTCGGGCGCGAGGTCGCGCAACGATACGTGGAGGATCGTGGCGCCCGGCGGGCAGACCTCCAGGTCGTCCACGTAGGGCTCGACGGCGCTGGTCGCGAACGAGGCCAGCGGGCTGGCGGCGAGGACCTCGTCGAGGCTCGCCGCGAGCTCGAGGCCCACGCCCGGACGCGCGGCGCGGAAACGGTCACGGAACGTCGCGGCCCGCGAGCGGTCCAGGTCGTAGGCCAGGAAGCGGTCGACCTCGGGCCAGACCACGCCGAGGAAGCGGCCGATCTCGAGGTTGATCGGCCCGCAGCCGATAAAGCCGATCGCCGCCGGGGCGCGGCCGCCACGCAGGACTCTCGCCGCCAGGGCGGCGCTGGCCGCCGTCCGCTGCTTGCTGACGATCGACCCTTCGAGGATCGCCTCGGGCCGGCCGGTGTCGCGGCGGTTGAGGACGATCACCGCCGACGCCCTCTCCATGCCCCTGGCGACGTTCGCGGGCACCGAGGCGATCCACTTCACGCCGGCGATCTCGAACTCGCCGCCGAGATAGGCGGGCAGCGAGATGATGCGGTCCAGGTCGCTGTCGGGAAAGCGCAGGAAGCTCGAATGGGGAAGCGAGGTGCCGCCCCGGGCATGTTCCTCGTAGGCCCGGCGCACGACCTCGAGGACCTCGGCCTCGCGTGCGGAGAGCGCGGCCTCGACGTCCGCCGCGCGCAGGATCAGGATGCCGTCGCCGGGCACGGGCGCTCCTCCTCGACGATCTGTTCGAGGCGTTCGGGATCTCCCAGGTGCTCGCGCACCCAGTCGTCGGAAAAAACCGTATCGAGGTAGCGTTCGCCGCGATCGGGCAGGATCGCGACGCAGACCGCACCCTCCGAGATCTCGGGCCGCAGGCGCTCGATCGCCGCGACGACGCCGCCGGAGGAGCCCCCGGCGAGGATCGCCTCGCGGCGAACGAGCTTGCGGCAACCCACCACGCAGTCGCGGTCGGTCACGTGGACGCAGCGGTGGATCGAGCCGGTGGGGCACAGCGCCGGGCGCAGGGCCGAGCCCAGCCCGGGGACCAGGCGCGGGTGCCGCACCGAGGAGAAGATCTGGCTGCCGACGGCGTCGACGGCCACCACGTTCGTGGGCAGGGCCTGGCCCACGAGGTAGTCGAGACAGCCGCGCAGGGTGCCGCAGGTCGCCGTGGCGACGAACAGGAAGTCCGGGGGCCCGCCGAGATCCTCGAGGATCTCGCGGATGGTGGCGCGATAGTGTGAGCCGGAGTTCTCCGGATTGGCGTACTGGTCTGCCCAGAAGGCGTTGGCTTCCGTGGCGAGGATCTCGCGGACCCGCTCGAGCTTGGCGGGCAAGAGCTCCTGGGTCTCGGGATCCGGGTGCTCGACCATCTCGATCTCGGCGCCGTAGGCCTTGAGGATGGCGATGTTCTGCCGTGTGGTCTTGGGGTCGACGAGACAGCGGAAGCGCAGGCCGTAGTAGGCGCACGCCTGCGCCAGCCCGATGCCGGTGTTGCCGGAGCTGGCTTCGACCACCAGCGTACCCGCATCGATCGTGCCGCTGGCGAGCGCGTGCTCGACGATGGCGGCGGCCGGCCGGTCCTTCGAGCTGCCGCCGGGATTGAGCCCCTCCAGCTTCGCGTAGCAGGCGAAGCCGGCGTCGTCAAATAGCTTCCGCAAGCGCACGAGGGGCGTCTTGCCGATCGCCGAGAGTACCCCCCTCTCTTCCATGGCGTTGCCCCCCTTGTCGGTGTGGACCTCGATTCCGAGGTCCAGGTCCCTTGGTCACTGTGCCGAATCTACCTCAATGTCCTCCACGGGTACCATGCCGGTGATCAAGTGCGGCACCCCCTGGTCGCGGAGCAGCGCGTTGAGAGCGGCGACGCCGTCCGCGCTGAGCGCCTCGAAGCGGCCCTCCTGGGTCTCGAGCTCGCGGCGCAGCATCTCGAAGATCTCGAGCTGCTGGTTGGTCGGCGGGAAGTCGCTCTGGCCGATCGTCCGCGCCAGGTAGCCGATCCGCGCGTAGAGCAAGCGCGGCCAGCGCAACGTGTCCTGGCGGGCGCCGGTCAGGCGCAGGTCGAAGAACTGGGATTCGATGGCCTTGAGCTCGCCCGCGAGCCGGCGGCCCGCCGCCACGATCTCCTCCCGGTCAGGGCGCTCCGAGGCCTCGAGGCGTGCCGCGAGGTCGTCGATCTGGCGCCGCAGCCATTCGATCTCGTTGACGATCTCGGCTGCCAGGTCGAGCATGTCGCGCAGCTCGACGAGGACCTCCATCTGGCGGCGCACGTCGCCTTCGCCGCCCGCGGAGCCCGGGTCCTTGTGTACCACGAGCTCCTGCGTCCTCGTCCGCTCGCCGGCGGTGAGGCGCACCGTATAGGTCCCGGGGGGCGCCAGGATCGCCAGCCGGCCGCCGTCCGAGAGCGGACGCCAGCCTTCGTCGGAAAGTGTCACGTGCGGGTTCTCGTCGGGCCGGGTGCGCAGCCTGACCTCGCGAGTGCGGGCGTAGCGCAGGTCCCAGTGGACGCGGTGGAGCCCCTTCCCGGCCGCGAGGTCCTCGAGCTCGGCGACCACCTCGCCGCCGGCGTCGAGGATCGTGATCGCGACGCCGTCGTCCCCCACGTCCTCCGGCAGGTAGTAGTGCAGCGAGGCGCCGTACTCGGGATTCGTGCCGGCCGCCGGGTCTTCGGGCTGGCTCATCGGCGGCTCCCGCATGCGGAAGCGGTAGGCGCTCCGCGGCGCCAGGAGCGCCGGCGCCGCGGGCAGCTCGGCCAGGCGCCGGAGCGGCGTGACGTCGTCGAGGATCCAGAATCCGCGGCCGTAGGTGGCCACCACGAGGTCGTTGAAGTGGTCCTGGACCACCAGCCAGTGGACCGGCGCGGGCGGCAGGTTCGATTGCAGGGAATGCCAGCTCCCGCCGTCGTCGAAGGAGACGTGGACGCCGTTCTCGGTGCCCAGGTAGAGCAGCCCTGGCCGCGCCGGGTCCTCGCGCACGCAGTGGGCGAAGCTGAAGACGCTGCGCGCCACCCCGGCGTCGATCCGCGTCCACGTCGCGCCGAAGTCGGCGGTCTTGTAGACGTAGGGGTCGAAGTCGGCGAGCTGGTGGCGGTCGACGGTGAGGTAGGCCGTGCCGCCGTGGTGGCGCGAGGGCTCGACGTTGGAGACCGTGCCCAGCGGCGGCAGCCCGGGCAGGCGGGCGGTCACGTCGGTCCAGGTGTCGCCGCCGTCGCGGGTGAGCTGGACCTTGCCGTCGTTGGTGCCGGCCCAGATCAGGCCCTCGACGAGCGGCGACTCGGCGAGCGCGAAGACCACCGGCGCCACCGTGGGGCCGGCGTCGTCCAGGGTCAGGCCGCCGGTGCGCCGCATCAGCTCCGGGTCGCCGCTCGTCAGGTCCGGGCTGACCACCTCCCAGCTCGCTCCGCCGTCGCTGGTGCGGTGGACGTGCTGGCTGCCCACGTAGACGCGGCCCTTGCCGTGGGGCGAGACGGCGATCGGGAAGGCCCACTGGAAGCGGTATTTGAGCTCGCTCGCCGCCCAGCCCTCGACGGCGTCGGGCCACACGCTGACGTTGCGGCTGTGGCCGGTCTCGAGGTCGTGGAGCTCCAGGATGCTGTCGTAACAGCCGGTCCACACGAGGCGCTCGTCCGCCGGGTCGGGCACCGCGAAGCCCACCTCGCAGCCGCCCACCGAGCGCCACTCGCCGATCGGGATCTCGCCCCCGGTCAGGGTGTTGGAGGGGCCGCGGGCGGAGGGGCCGTCCTGGCGGTTGCCGTAGACGAAATACGGGACCCGGCGGTCGACGTTCACGTGATACATCTGGGCGATCGGCAGTTGCGGCCGCAGCCACGAGCGCCCGCGGTTGACGGAGATCGACACGCCGCCGTCGTGCCCGACGATCATGCGCTCGCCGTCCTGGGGGTCGATCCACATGTCGTGGTGGTCCCAGCCCGGCTGACTCGCGGTGGCGAAGCTGGTCTTGCCGCCGTCCAGCGAGGTCGAGTGGCGCACCGACATGAAGTAGACCTCGTCGGCGTCGTCGGGCGCCGCCAGGGCGCGGCTGTAGTAGAGGGGGCGCTGCGCCAGCTCGTTGTCGGCGCTGACCATGGCCCAGGAGCGGCCGCCGTCGTCCGAGCGCCAGAGCACGCCCTGGAACGGGTCGGCGGGCGCGAAGTCGCGGTTGGAGCTGGTCTCGATCAGGGCGTAGACGCGCTGCGAGTCGGCCGCCGACATGGTGAGGCCGATCTTGCCCCAGGGAGGCTCGGGGAGGCCGGGTCCGGTGAGCCGCTTCCACGTGTCGCCGCCGTCGCGCGACGTCCACAGGCTGGAGCCGGGGCCGCCGCTGGTGCGGCTCCAGGTGTTGACGTGGATCTCCCACATGCCGGCGAAGAGGATGCGCGGGTTGTCAGGGTCCATCGCCAGGTCGGAGCAGCCGGTGCTCTCGTCGACGAAGTGTACGCGCTCCCAGGAAACGCCGCCGTCGCGGGTGCGGTAGACGCCGCGCTCCTGCTGTGGAGCGTAGGTGTGGCCGAGGGCCGCCGCGTAGACGACGTCGGGATTTGTGGGGTGGACGATCACGCGGCCGATGCGGCCGGTGGCGTCGAGCCCGGCGTGGCGCCAGGTCTTGCCGCGGTCGGTCGACTTGTAGACGCCGTTGCCGATCGACACGTTGGCGCGGATGAAGGTCTCGCCGGTGCCCGCCCACACCACGTTGGGGTCGGACGGCGCGACGGCGAGGGCGCCGATCGAGGCGGCGGGCTGGTCGTCGAAGACGGGCTCCCAGTGGGCGCCGCCGTCGGTGGTCTTGAAGATGCCGCCGGAGGCCGCGCCCACGTAGTAGACGCGCGCGTCGCCGGGCTCGCCGGCGACGGCGATCACGCGGTTGCCCAGGGGGCCGATGTGCCGGTACTTCAGCTCGTCGAAGAAGCCGTCGGGGATTTCGGGCGGCGCCGCCCAGACGGCCGCGGCGGCGACGGCGAGAGCAAGGGCGATCAGCGACCTTGGGGGGCGATTGGCTCCGGGCATCTGGTGATCGGTCGACTCCTGCGATCCCTCGTGTCGGGCAGACGATTGCAGAGCCGCCGGGGGACGTCAAGCAGAACTGCGGCTGGCGTCGTCGTTTGCTCACTTCCCCTGGAGGCTCTATATTCACTCCATGGACACCTCCCCATCCAAGATGGAAGCCCGCCCGACCACGGCCGACGCCCCACGGGCGGGTCAGGTTCGGCAGCGGCCGGCCTCGCCCGGCGTCAAGGACCCCTTCCGTCTCGGCTTTCGCTGGCGTCGGACCACCACCCCCGACGGGCGTGAAGACCTCGAGCAGGTCCCCCTGACCCCTGAAGATCTCGTCTACCCCCAGGAGGGCGACCAAGTGTCCCAGGGCTTGCCCCACTTCTCCTTCCTCCATCCGCAGGCGGACGCCATGCGCCGCCACCTGGGAAGACGTCCCGGCATCCTCGTGACCTGCGACGTGGTGCTAGTGCTGAGACACGACGGGAAGACCTGCGGGCCCGACGTGGCGGTGATCGAGGGCGACGTCGACACCTCGAAGATCACGGGTGCGGTCAACCTCGCGGCCGTGGGCGGGCGGCTGGCCTTCGCGTTCGAGGCGGTGTCGACCTCGGAGAAGGAGATCGAGGACAAGGACCTGGAGAAGAACATGGTGCGCTACGCCAAGGAAGGAGTGGAGGAGTACTTCACGGTCTACCCCGTAGTGGAGCGTAAGGTCCGGGACTTGGTGGGCCGTCGACTGGAGAAGGGTGGCTACGTCGAGATTGCCCCCGACGCCGACGGGCGGGTGTACTCGCGGAAGCTCGACTTGTACTTCCAGATCGACGCCGCGAGCGAGGAGCTGGTGGTGGTCGACGCCACGACCGGTGAGCGTCTGCTGA
>DASWIG010000252.1:0-16180 GCA_036397835.1 Thermoanaerobaculia bacterium | reverse complement strand
GACCACCTCGAGGGTGGTGTCGAGGCCCTTGGCCTCCTCGACGGTGATCACGCCGTCCTTGCCGACCTTCTCCATGGCCTCGGCGATGATCCCCCCGATCTCGGGGTCGTTGTTGGCCGAGATGGTGCCGACGTGGGCGATCTCCTCGCCTTCCACCGGCTTGGCCAGCTCCTCGATCCTGGCCACGGCGGCCTTCGCCGCCAGGTCGATGCCGCGCTTCAAGTCCATCGGGTTGGCGCCGGCGGTGACGTTCTTCGAGCCCTCGCGGTAGATCGCCTGGGCGAGCACGGTGGCGGTGGTGGTGCCGTCGCCGGCCACGTCCGAGGTCTTCGAGGCGACCTCGCGCACCATCTGGGCGCCCATGTTCTCGAGCGCGTCCTTGAGCTCGATCTCCTTGGCCACGGTGACGCCGTCCTTGGTGATGGTCGGCGAGCCCCAGCTCTTCTGGATGACCACGTTGCGGCCCTTGGGGCCGAGGGTGACCTTCACCGCGTCGGCGAGCTGGTTGACGCCGCGGAGGATGGCTCCGCGGGCGTCTTCGGAGTAGGTGATCGTCTTGGCTGCCATGTTCTCGCTCCCTTCCTCAGTTGAGCACCGCCAGGATCTCGTCCTCGCGGAGGATCACGAGATCGTCGCCGTTGAGCTTGATCTCGCTGCCGGAGTACTTGCCGACGAGCACGCGGTCGCCGGCCTTGACGTCGATCGGCGCGCGGGCGCCGTCGTCCTTCAGCTTGCCGGGGCCGACGGCGATGACCTCGGCCTCCTGCGGCTTCTCTTTGGCGGTGTCGGGGATGATGATGCCGCCCCGGACGACCTCTTCCTGCTCGATGCGCTTGACGACCACGCGGTCGTGCAACGGTCGGATGTTCACAGTCGAACCTCCTCGTCTCGATGAGTTGTACGGGTTGTCGTGTTCTTCACGCGGAGCCGCAACCGGGCTCCAGGGCCACGGCGGGTCTGGCACTCGCCGCGGCCGAGTGCCAATGTTAGGATGTGAGCCCCTTCTTGTCAAGGGCGGATCCGGGGGAATCGCAGCGGGGGCTCAGGGGATCTCGCCGCGGCCCCGGAGCTCGACCCGGTCGGGCCCGCCGGCGTCGTTGTGCCGGAGGACGACCTCGGCCTCGAAGGCGCCGCCGCGGTGGGGCTTGAAGCGCACCTCGACGCCGCACGAGCTCTTGGGCTTGACCGGCGCGGTGGTGCAGCCCACCGGCCGGGCGGTGAAGGCCTGGGCGCCGGTGCCGCGAACGCGGACCTCCGCGACCAGGAGCGCTCCGGTGCCGGAGTTGACGACGCGCAGAAAGCGGGCGTCGCTCTCGCGGCCGACCGCGACCTGGCCGAAGTCCATCACCAGCGGGTCGAGGAAGACGTCCGGCGTCGTTCCGGTGCCGGCGAGCGGCACCCGCGCGGGCCCGTCGCCGCCGTCGTGGGCGATCTCGAGGACGCCGGCGGCGTCGCCTTCGCCGGCCGGCTGGAAGACGACCTCGACCGTGCAGCGCTCGCCCGGGGCGAGACGGCCCTTGGCGCAATCGCCGGCGCGCGCCGCGAAGGCCTCGCCGGCGACGCGGAGGTCGCGCACGCTCAGGGGCGCGGTGCCGGCGTTGGTGAGGGTCAGGGTGGCCGGCACGCTCGCGGCGCCCGCGAGCTGGGGCCCGAAGTCGAGCCGCCGGGGCTCGAGGCCGAGGGCGCCGCGGCGCGGCAGCCCGCGGCCCGAGAGCCGCGGCGGCGCGGCGAGGGCGTCGCCGGCGTCCGTCGACAGCCGGACCTCGGCCCGGCGCTCGCCGGCCGCGGTGGGCAGGAAGGTGTAGTCGAGGCTGCAGCCCTCGCCCGGGGCGAGGGTGCGGCCGCTGCAGCCGTCGCGCAGGGCGAAGTCGCCGGCGGCGGCGCCGGCCAGACGCACGGAGCGCACCGCCAGCGGCGCCGAGCCGCGGTTGGCGACGCGGATCGTCGCGCGCGGGCCGGAGGTGCCGACGAGGTGGTCGCCGAAGTCGATCTCGGGCGGCTCGGCCGCGAGCCGCGGCGCCACGCCGAGGCCGAAGAGCGGCACGACGAGCGCTGCGTTCAGCGCGTCGCCCTCGATCCGCAGGACGGCGTGGCGCGCCCCGGCGCCGCCGGGCGTGAACGCGACCTCGACGGCGCAGCGCTCGCCGTGGGCGAGGAGGTGGCCGCTGCACCCGTCGGCCGCCAGCGCGAAGTCGCCGGCCGCGTCGCCGCCGACGCTGACGCTCGCCACTGCCAGGCCGCGCTCGCCGGCGTTGGCGAGCTCGAGGCGCAGGCCCTCGGCCGCGGCCGCCAGCCGCACCTCGCCGAAGTCGAGGATCGCCGCCGACGGCACGCCCACCGCCGGATCCGGCTTGAGCAGCCAGCCGGCGAGGGCGCCGGCGGCCAGGGCCAGGGCCGCCGCGAGCCACGCCCGGCGTGGCGGCCACCGGGCGGCGGGCTCCGGCGGCCGGAGGGTCTCGTCGCGTTCGCCCGGGACCGGCTCCGGCTCGGCCGCGGCCGGTTCTTCCGCACCGGGCAGCTCGGCGGGCTCGTCGTCGAGCCGCAGGTCGGCGGGGGGGCGATGGCCCGGGCGTCGTTGCAGGCTCATGGTGAGGTCGCGTCGTCAGTTGGCGAGCGGCAGCTCGACCTCGAAGACCGCGCCGCCCTGGCGGCCGTTGCGCGCCCGCACCTCGCCGCCTGCGCCTTCGACGATGGCCTTGACGATCGCCAGGCCCAGGCCGGTGTGGCAGCCGTTCTCGGCCCCCTCGGGGCGGTAGGTGAAGAAGCGCTGGAAGATCCGGTGCAGGTGTTCCTCCGGGATCCCCGGCCCCTGATCGGCGACGCGGGCGACGGCCCGGCCGCCGTCGACCTCGAGCGTGCAGCGCACCTCGCCGCCGGCGGGCGAGAAGCCGCGGGCGTTGTCGAGCAGGTTCTCGAAGACCTGGGCCACGCGGTGGGGCGGCGCCCGCACGGTGACCGGGGCGTCGCCGGCGTCGAGGCGGTAGCGCGGGCCGTCGTGGCGCAGCGAGAACTGCGCGACGAGACCGCGCAGGAGCTCGTCGAGGCGCACGGGCTCGGTGGGCTCGGCGTCGATCTCGGCGTCGATGCGGGTGATCTCGCGCACGCCGGAGAGCAGCCTCTCGAGCCGCGACAGGTCGCCGAGCACCATGGCGTGGAAACGCCGGCGCTCGGCGCCGTCGTCGACCTCGGCGAGCAGGTCGGCGGCGCTGCGGATCGACGCCAGCGGGTTCCTGAACTCGTGCGAGACGTCGGAAGCGAAGCCCTCGATGAAGGCGATGTGCTCTTCGAGACGGCGGGTCAGCTCGTGGAGGGCGCGCGACAGGTCGCCGATCTCGTCGCGGCTCCGGGAGACCTTGAAGCGCCCGCGCAGCCGCCCGCGGCGGTCGAGGATGGCGAGGGCCTGGTTGCGCAGGCGGCTGACCGGCCGGGCGATGGTGGTCGACACCAGCAGGCTCAGGACGATCGCCACGCCGACGGAGATCAGCACGACCTTGAAGGCCTGAAACCTCAGGGCGTAAAGCCGATTCAAGACCGAGCTGGTCGACTTCGAGACCAGGGCGACGCCCACCACTTCAGCACCGTCGCGGATGGGGATGGCGCTGTAGAGGATCAAGGCGGTCCGATCGCTCGACAACCGCCTGTCCTTGCCGTAGCTGCCAGCGAGCGCTTCTCTGATCTCCTTGCCGTCGATCTTGTCGTCACCGCTGAGCTCGCTCGGCGAGGGTTCCCGCGGCGGTACGAAGGCGCGGGAATAGAGTCGGTAAATCCCAGAGCCCAGACGATAGAGCCAGGTGTCCCGGACCTCCGGCTTCGAGCCGGATTCGCTCTCGTCTTCAGCCTCGGCTACCTGCGCCTTGGGTCCGAAGCGGCTGGAGTCGGCCAGCACGTTGCGGTCGGAGTCGACGACGCGCAATCGCGCGTCGACGCGCTGCTGCAGATTGCGGATGATCCTCTGGGCCTCGGACGCCCCCAACGGGCCACGGTCGCCGAGTGCCGCCGCCAGGAGCCGTCCCTGTTGGACGTTCGAGCTCTCTTGCAGGTCGAGGAGGTACTTCTCGGTGTTCTCGAGTGACCACAGGGCCGCGATGGGCAGGAACACAAGGAGGACGTTGAAGGCCAGCAGCCGGATCCAGATCCGCGAGAGGAAACGGAGGACGCGCTGCTTCACGTCCCCTCGCGATAGCGGTAGCCCAGGCCGTAGACGGTCTCGATGGCGTCGAAGTCGGGATCGTGGTCGGTCATCTTGCGGCGCAGGCGTTTGATGTGGCTGTCGATCGTCCGGTCGCTCACGTAGGTGTCGTGGGGATAGCCCTCCTGCATGAGCTGCTGCCGGGTCTTGACGTGGCCGGGATGGCGGACGAGCGCGTGGAGGATCATGAACTCGGTCACCGTCAGCGGCACCGGCGCGTGCTTCCACAGGGCGGTGTAGCGCCGCAGGTCGAGGCACAGCTCGCCAACGTCGAGGAGCTTCTCGCCGTCGCCGTCGGCCTTGCGCTCGCCGAGCGCCAGGCGCCGGAGCAGGACCTTGACGCGGGCGACGAGCTCGCGCATCGAGAACGGCTTGCAGAGATAGTCGTCGGCCCCGAGCTCGAGACCGAGCACGCGGTCGAACTCCTCGTCGCGCGAGGTGAGGAAGATGATCGGCAGCCGCTCGGAGCGCTGGCGCAGGCGCCGGCAGAGCTCGAGACCGTCCATGCGCGGCATCATGATGTCGAGCACCGCCACCTCGGGCAGGCCGTCCTTCCCGAAGCTCTCCCAGGCGGCGAGGCCGTCGGCGTAGACGTCGACCTGGTAGCCTTCACGGCGCAGCGCGTAGCCCACCGTCTCGCGGATGTTCTCCTCGTCGTCGACCAGGGCGATGGTGCCTTTGGCGCGCTCGTGCACACGAGCAATCTACCCAATTCAAGGCGCCGGTGCCAACCCCGGACCGGCGTCGGCGAGCGACTCGAGCAGACGCACGTAGGTGGCGTAGCGCGCTGGCGAGATCCGGCCCTCGCCGACCGCGGCGCGGACGGCGCAGTCGGGCTCGTGGGTGTGGCCGCAGTCGCTGAACCGGCACCGCGGCGCGGCGGCCTCGAGCTCGGGGAAATAGAGGCGCAGCTCCGCGGGCGTCATCGGCCCCAGGCCGAGCTCGCGGATGCCGGGCGTGTCGATCAGGCGCACGTCGCCGGCCAGCCGGTAGAGACACGCGCGGGTGGTGGTGTGGCGGCCGCGCGCGTGCCGCCGGCTGACCTCGCTCGTCGCCAGCTCCAGCTCGGGCGCCAGGGCGTTCATGAGCGAGGACTTGCCGACGCCGCTGTGGCCCACGAAGACCGCCGTACGGCCGGCGAGCGCGACGCGCAGCTCGTCGATCCCGGCGCCCGTGCGCGCCGAGCACGCCAGCACCGGGAGTCCCATCTCGCGGTAGGCGTCGAGCTCCGCGAGCGCCGCCGCGACCTCGTCGGCGGCGAGGAGGTCGACCTTGTTGACGCAGATCATGCACTCGGCGCCGCCGCGCTCGATGGCGATCAGGTAGCGGTCGATGAGCGAGAGCCGCAGCGGCGGCCGGACCACCGAGGAGACCTGGACCACCACGTCGACGTTGGCCGCGATCACCCGTTCCTGGCGAGGCTGCTGCGGATCGGGGCGCGAGAGCACCGTGCGCCGGGGCCGAACCTCCTCGACGCGGTAATCGCCGCCGTGCGGCGCGAACCGCACCACGTCCCCCGCCGCCACCGCCGACTGCTGATCGCGAGCCAGGCGGGAGGGCAGGAAGCACTCGTAGACGCGGCCGTCCGATTCCACCCGGCAGCTCCCGGAGTAGAGCGTCACGACGACGCCCTGCCGCGTCTGCGCACGTGCCGGCGGGGCCGCGCCGTGTCCCGCGGGAGGCCCGCCGGTCGACGGCGGCGACGGCAGGTCCGGGACCGACCGTCTGGAACGTCGCTTGCGGGGCCGCTTCGTCATCGCGCAACGGGCTTTTCCAAGGCCGGCCATTCTACCAGCGGGGTCCCCTCCCGGCGAGCGCGAGGAATCGGGTAGACTCCCGCTGCGTTGCTACGGAACCGTAAGAGAATGGCGGAGGGAGCAGTCCGCATCGAGCCCCCGAATCGGGGCCCGGAGATCGGCGCCGCGCCGATCTCCGGGACCGTGGCCGCCGGGCCGGGCGTCCTCGAGCGGTGGCTCGCCGCCGTGCTGCTCGCCGTGCTGCTGCTGGCGGCGGGCCGCAACGCGCTCAGCATCGCGCGCGAGGTCGCGGCGGCGCCGCGGCTGCCGCAGTGGGACATGGCGCGGCGCGGGATCGAGGGCATCGAGCTCGCCGAGGCGCTGCGCCGGGGGGACGTCGCGGAGCTCCTGTGGCGGATCAACGAGACCAGCGTCTGGCCGCCGGTGTTTCCGCTGGTCGAGGCTCCGGTCTTCCTCGTCTTCGGTTACGACTACACGGTGCCGCGCCTGCTGGTCACCGTCCTTTACGCCCTCTGCGTGCCCGTCATCTACTGGGCCGGACGCCATCTCGATCGCCGGCACGGGGGGCTGGTGGGTCTGCTCGCCGCCGGTTTCCTGTGCGCCAGCCCCGTCTTCCAGCTCTACGCCGGCCTGGTCATGCTGGAAGTCCCGGGGGCGCTGCTGCTGATCCTGTGCCTGGGAGCCTATGCCCGGGCGCTGGAAAGCGCCGATCCGGGCCGCTGGCGCCTCGCCTGGTGCCTGGCCACCCTGCTCTTCTTCTGCAAGTTCAACTACGGCCTGATGTGGCTCGCGCCGCTGCTGCTGATCGAGGCGTGGCGCGTCTTCGGGAGCTGGCGCGCCGTGGCCGAACGGCTCCGGAGCCGGCTCCGGAGCTTCGACACGCGGCGTCCCTGGAACAGTTTCGTGCTCCTCTACGCGGCGGCGGCGGCGGCGGCCTTGACGGCTGGCGGCTTCGCCGTCGAGATCGCCGGGGTGAAGGTGCGCCTGAGCTCGGTGGGGGGCCCGGTCTACCACCTCTACGTGCTCTGGGTGCTGCGCTGGCTCCTGCGTCCACGGCGCCACCTCGGGCGCTTCCGGCGCTGGCTCGCAACCCTCGAGCCCCGCCACCGGCAGCTCGTCTGCTGGGTGGCGTTGCCGATCGCGCTGTGGATGTTGATCCCGCCCCACACCCGCGACTTCTTCGATTTCGTGCAGAACCGCTCGTCGGGGATGGCCTTCCTGAGCTGGGACAACCTGCTCTTCTATCCCCGGGTGTGGACGCGCGATTTCGCGCCCACGCGGGCCTGGGGCGCGGCGTTGCTGGTCCTCGGCGCGCTGCCGTGCTTCGTCCTGCCGCGGCTCGTGCTGCGTCACCGGATCCTCGCGCTGACGCTGGTCGGCGGCGCCGGCGCGATCTTCGTGCACCCCTACAAGCTGCCGCGCTTCGCGTTCACGGTCGCACCGCTCGTCTGGCTGTCGGCGGCGCTCGTGCTCGCCCATCTCCTGGCGGCTCTGAGCGCCCTCGCGGGGCGGCGCCGCGCGCGCCCCCTGGCCCTGGCCCTGGCGGGAGCCGTCATGGCCGCCGCCCTCGCCGGGGGCGTCGACAAGCAGCGGTTCCAGCGCGGCTACAACCACCGGACCGTGCCGCGGGCCGTCGAGAAGGTGATCCATGCCGCCTACCGGGCCACGAGCGCCCCGGGCGGCACCGTGATCCTGGGGACCTGGAACCTGCTCAGCCCCTGGTTGGTGGAGTGGGAGCTCCGGCGGCGGCATCCCGAGCTCGACCCGGCCCGCTTCCCCGCCACCCTCCGGCAGCTCGACCGGGTCCGCGCCGAGCAGATCTGCGACGATCTCGCCTTCGCCCGGGTGGTCGCCCTGGATCCCTTGCCGGCCCAGCGGACAAGGCCCGCGGTACGGGGCTTCGCCGAGGAGATCGCGCCCCTCGAGCCCGTCTACGCGGCCCTCGCCGAGGCGCCGTGCTATCGGCTGGAGAGCGAGATCGCCTTGCCCCGGGCGGGCTACCGGTTGCGCGTGTACCAGCGGCGGCCGTGACCGCCGGCGTCATTCGTCCTCGGGCTCGGCCTTCCGCGTCTTGACCAGACCTTGCAGCTCGAGCTGCTCGAGGGCCTCTTCGTAGCGGGCCATCCGCTCGCGCAGCTCGTCGGTCGAGGTACGGTGGAGCACCCGGGCGAAGAGCTCCTCCGGCGTCATCCCGATCGCCAGGAGAATGCCGTACAGGTGCCGCACCGTGAGCGTGATGTGGCCCTGGAGCACCTGACTCAGGTAGCCCTGGGTAAAGCCGTTCGCCTCTTCGACCCGGCGTTGGGTCGACCCGCTTTCGCGGACCAGGACACGCAGCTCCCGGCGGATGCGCTCCACGACTTCGTCTCGTTGTCGGACAAGCTTCTCTTCCACTGTCCATCCCCAAACGAGCCCCAAGCCGGCTCGGCCCCCATCGTATCCGATTCCGCGGCGTCTTCCCACCCGTCTCCACCGTCGTTCGTGCGGCAGCCCGAGTGCCATTGCAAGATTCGTCTTGCATGCCGTGAGTAGTTGTGGCATCATGGTCTAGATACGCCCGGTTACCGCCAATGACGACCGAAAGGAAGGCACTCATGGAAACGAAGATCGAATCAACCCCGCCCACCCTTCCCCTCGCTCCTGGTCCCGCCTCGCCGGCGCCGCCCGCGCGGCAGGGGCTGGCGATCTCCACGGCGCTGGTGGTGGTCGACCCGGAGATGCCGATGCGCGCGAGGCCCTGGAGCCACCGCTTCCTGGCCCTCGGGACGGTGGTCTACTCGATCCGGATGCCGGACCCTCCGGGGGCCGTCGAATGCGCCCGCTGCGGCCAGCGGTTCCTCGCCGCCGGTCCGACCGGACATGCCGACGACGAGCCGATCTGCGACCTCTGCATGCTCGAGTGCGAGGATGCGCTGGGGATGGTCCTGGCGCTGATCGCGATCAGCCGATCCTATGCCGGGGTGCGCCCCCGGACGGCGGAGCAGCACTGGGACGCGCTCGAGGAGCTGGGCGCGTTCGTGCGGATCTACGAGCGCGCGGCGGCCCGCTCGGGCCCGGCGCGCGAGATCCTCCGCCGCAAGCCCCGGCGGTGAGGCGGCCGGGAGCGTCCCGCGGCCGCGGGGCGCTCCCGGCCGTCAGTCCGGGAGCAATTCCGCCACTCCGGCGCGCTCCTCGAAGAGCTCGCCCTCGGTGGCCTTCATCCTCTCGCGGCTGAAGGCGTCGATCTCGAGGTCCTGCACGAGCTCGTAACGGCCGTTGCGGCAGGTGACCGGATAGGAATAGAACACCCCTTCGCGGACGCCGTAGCCGCCGCCGGAAGGGATGGCCATGCTCACCCAATCGCCCTCCGGTGTGCCGTGGACCCAGTCGCGGACGCAGTCGATCGCGGCCGAGGCCGCCGAAGCGGCCGACGACGCGCCGCGCGCCTTGATGACCGCCGCGCCGCGCTGCTGCACGGTGGGGATGAACTGCTCGCGCACCCAGGCGGCGTCGACGAGGTCCGCAGCCGGCCGGCCGTCGACGGTGCAGTGGCCGAGATCGGGAACTTGGGTCGAGGAGTGGTTTCCCCAGATGGTCATGCGCCGGATCCGGGTGGGATGGGAGAGCGTTTTGGCCGCGAGCTGGCTGATCGCGCGGTTGTGGTCGAGACGGGTCATCGCGGCGAACTGGCGCCGGTCCAGGCCCGGCGCGTTCCGGCTGGCGATGAGCGCGTTGGTGTTGGCGGGATTGCCGACCACCAGCACCCTGACGTCGCGGTCGGCCCTGCGATCGAGCGCCTTGCCCTGCACCGAGAAGATCTGGGCGTTGGCGGTCAGGAGGTCCTTGCGCTCCATGCCCGGCCCGCGCGGCCTGGCGCCGACCAGGAGCGCGACGCCGACGCCGGCGAAGAGCTCTTCGGGGTCGTCGCCGGTGACGATCTCGTCGAGCAGCGGGAAGGCGCAATCGCGCAGCTCCATCACGACTCCCTCCAGGGCCTGCATGGCGGGAGGGATCTCCAGGAGGTGGAGGCTCACGGGTTGGTCGGGCCCCAGCAGGTCGCCGGCGGCGATGCGAAACGTCAACGAGTAGCCGATATGGCCGGCGGCGCCGGTCACGGCAACGCGAACCGATTGCGTCATGGCGGTCAGGCTCCTTCGGGCAGGGTTACGACCGGTCGCCCTGGATCGTACCACCTGTGACAGCATTTGAAATCTACGGAGGACGGGGACCTTGAAACCACGATCAGCCATGACGCTTGCATTCGCCCTGATCGCGCCGGCCCTGCTCGCCGCCGCCCACGCAGAGACGCCTGCCTCAGGGGCGCCGCCGGCGAAACGCGCGGTGGCGGCGGCCCGCTTGCTGGTGCCCTTCTACGAGATCGACCTGGCGGATCCGGCCGGCGCCAGCACCTTCTTCTCGGTGCGCAACGAGAGCTCGCAGGCGGAGGAGGTGAGCCTGTCGTATTTCGCGGCCGACCGTCCGCACACGCCGCTCTTCGCGGAGACGCTGACCCTGGCCGCCAAGCGGGTGCTGTCCGTGGACGTGCGCTTCAAGCCCAACTTGTTGGCCGGCGAGGACGGCTTCGCCCGCGGTTACGCGCTCATCGAGACCACCTCCGGCGCGGCGGTGATCCAGGGCGATTACTTCCAGATCGCCCCCGGCGAGGACTTCGCGACCGGCAGCCGCCTGGTCAACGTCGACCCCGAGAGCCCGGGCTACGACCTGTGCTCGGTCTTCACGATCCGCTTCCTGAACGGCGGCGGCTTCGACGGCGGCACCGATCTCTTCTTCTGGCTGGATCCGGAGTCGGTGCCCGAGGGCGAGACGCCGGTCGTCTCCTACGAGGTCTACAACGAAGCCGGCGCGTTGCGGTTCTTCAGCGACTTTCCGGCCGGCGAGGTGGCGTTCCGGGTGCGGACCGCCGACCTCGTGGCGATCATGCCGACGAGCTTCGGCGCCATCGAGCTCCAATTCGGCGAGCCGGTTCGCGGGCACCTCGCCGCCGTCATGAGCGCCCTCGGCCGGTACTCCGTCGGTCTCGAGGCGGCGTGCCGCGATTGAAGCACCCGCGTCCTCGAAGGAGGACGCTTCGCCGGGTCGGTGCCTCAACGGACCTCCTGAGCGGCCTTTGGGCAACGTCTCGACGAGTTGGCCCGGATCTGGCATAGGGGAGCAGCGAAAGGAGGCCATCATGCAAGCCAACCACCGCCGACGTCTCATCCCGCTGACCGCCACCCTGGCGCTGATCCTCCTCGCTCCGACCGGATCCGCTCTGGCAGCGCCGGGCGGCAATTCGCAAGACGCGAAGGTCCGGGCCGCGGACAGCAGCAAGATCGCCCTGGCGCGCCACGAACGCGGCAATCGCCGAGGCGACCGCCGGGATCGCGTCGATCGCCGGCACGACCGGCGTCACCGAGTCGAGCGCCGGCACGACCGCCGGCAGCACGACCGCCGGCATTTTGACCGCGGCTACCGGTCGCATGGGCAGTACCGCGGCCACGGCCATTACCGTCAGATCCGCCCTCAACGGCATTTCACGATCCCGCGGCAGATCCACCACGACCACTACCGCGATTACTACTACGACCGCGTGTACTACCCGGACCACCGGCACCATCACGTGATCTACCGCTTCCCGGTGTTCGTGGACGGCTATTGGGACTACCGGCCGTACGCCTATTGCGGTGACCGCTACTTCGCCACCGGCTACTTCGCCGTCGACGGACCGCGATTCAGCCTGCGCATCGGCTTCTGAGGTCAGCCGGCGATCGGCGCGGGGAAATGGACGCGCCCGGCCTCGGCGGCTTCCGCCGGCCGGGCGAAGAAGAACCCCTGGCCGTAGTCGATGCCCATGCCGCGCACGACCGTGAACTCCTCGAGCTTCTCGACGCCCTCGGCGATAGGCCTCGCCGCGATCTTGCGGGCGAGGGTCACCAGGGTGCCGAGGAGCTCGCGCTTGATGGCGCTGTGGTGGATGTCGCTGACCAGCGAGAGGTCGAACTTCAGGTAGTCGGGCTCGATCTCGGCCACCGCGCGCAGTGACGAGTAGCCCGAGCCCATGTCGTCGATCGCCACCCTCACCCCGGCGTCGCGCAGGCTCCCGAGGCAGGCGCGGAAGGCCTGCCATTCGGTGATCGCCACCCGCTCGGTGATCTCCAGCACCAGCGTGTCGGCCGCGACGCCGAGGGCGCCGGCGCCGCCCACCAGGTCCGCGAGCAGCCTGTCGTCGTGGACGACCTCCGCCGAGCAATTGAGGAAGAGCTTGCAGGGCGCCGCCCGCGCCAGGAGCTGCGGCGTGCGCCGCAGGGCTTCCAGGCGGCACAGGCGGTCGAGCTCGAGGATGCGGCCGGTCTCCTCGGCGAAGGAGAAGAGCATGTCCGCCGTCTCGAAGGCGGCGCTCGGCGGCGCGGTGCCCAGGGCCTCGAAGCCGTGGATCCGGCCGCTCGCGAGCTCGACGATCGGCTGATAGCGCACCACCACGTCGCGCTGCGCCAGGATGCGTTCGAGCTCGGCGAGACGGCCGGAGCGCCGGCGCTCGCTCTCCTGCCGGCAGAGCTCGCGGGCGCGATGGAGGCCATGGGAAATCGAACGCTCGATGCGCACGGTGGGCTCGAGCTCGAGCTCCACGGCGGCGCTCTGCAGCGGCGCCCGAAACGACGCCTCCGGGCGCTCGAGCAGACGCGCCTCGACCTCGTCGACCAGCGCCAGCCGCCAGCTCTCGAGCTCCGCGGCGGCGCCGACGTCGGCGCTCCCCAGCATCGGAAAGGCCACGAACTCGTCGCTGCGCACGCCGGCCAACGCCAGGGGGGTCCCTTCGCCCCGCCGGCCGAGGCCGTGGCGCAGCGCCTCGGCGATCTCGCGGATCAGGGCGTCGTAGGCCTCCCAGCCGTGGATCGCCTCGAGGTGGTTGCCGCCCACCGGCTCGAGGTAGACGAGCCCCACCCGGTCGCCGGCCTCCAGGCGGCGGCGGACGCCGTCGAGCACGGTGGGCAGCGAGGGCAGGTTGGTGTTGGGGTCGTAGAGGCAGCCGCGCAGCCGCAGCCAGTCGGTGCGCAGCTCGCGGTAGAAGTCGCTGTAGTCCGTCACGGCCCTGCTCCGGCCGCCGCGGCGTCGGCGGCGTCGTCGAGGACGGCGCGGATCTTCTCCAGGCTGTCGCGGACCGAGAACGGCTTGGTGATGTAGTCGACCGCGCCCTCCTGCAACGCCCGGATCTTGTCCCTGGGCTCGGCCCGCGCCGAGAGGATCACGACCGGGATCTCGCGGCTCGTCTCGTCGAGCTTCAGGAGCCGCAGCGTCTCCCAGCCGTCCATCTCCTCCATCATGATGTCGAGCAGGATGAGGTCCGGCTGCTCGACGTGGGCACGGATCAGCCCCTCGGTGCCGTTGGCCGCGGTCACGGCTCGGTAGCCGCGCTTCTCCAGGACCAGCTTCAGGAAGCTGAGGACGTCGGCCTCGTCGTCGATGGCGAGGATCGTCTTGCCCGCGCCCTCGGCGGCGGCCCGGGCGGCCGTTCGGACGGTATCGGATTCGCTCACGGCGTCATCTCCTCGACGTTGACTTCTTCTCGCTCGGGCGTGGCCGCGCCGAGCGCCTCGCGCAAAGTCTCCTCCACCCTCTCGGGCGCCACCGGCTTGACGAGATAGGCCGCGGCGCCGAGCCGCAGGCCCAGCCGCCGCTCCCGGCGCACGGTGGCGACGATCACCGGCAGGCCGCGGGTGGCGGGGCTCTTGCCCAGCTCGGCGAGCAGCTCGAAGCCGTCGCCGTCGGGCAGCAGCCGGTCGAGGACGACGGCGTCGGGACGCACGCGCTCGATCATCGCCCGTCCCTGCGCCGCCGTCGCCGCCGTCTCGACCGCGAAGCCGCGGCTCGAGAGGTGGGCCGCCGTCGCCTGGACGAAGCCGGCGTCGTCGTCGACGAGCGCCACCCGCACCCGCCCCGGCACGTTGCCGGTGCGCTCGGCGGCGCAGGGCAGCTCGAAGCGGAAGACCGAGCCTCCTCCGGCGCGGCTCTCGAGCCGGATCTCGCTGTGGCTCGCCTCCAGGATCTCGCGCACGATGGCGAGCCCGAGCCCCATGCCGCCGAACCTGCGGCGGGCGCTGGCGTCGACCTGGTAGAAGCGGTCGAAGACCTTCTCGCGCTCCGGCTCGGGGATGCCGATGCCGCGGTCGGCGACCGCCACCTCGACGCCGTGCGCCGTGGCCTCGGCCGCGAGCTCCACCGGCGCGCCCGGGGGCGAGAACTTGACCGCGTTGGTCACCAGGTTCTCGATCACCTGGGCGATGCGCCCGGCGTCGCCGTAGACCTCCGGCAAGTCGGACGGCAGGCGGCAGCGCAGGTCGAGCTCCTTCCCGTGGATCGCCGTGACGGCCTCGGCCACGTGGCGGACGACCGGCGCCAGCGCGAACGGCCGCGCCTCGACCTTGAGGCGCCCGGATTCCATGCGCGAGTAGGAGAGGAGCTGGTCGATCATGGCGCGCAGGCGCCGGAGGTTGCGCTCCACGACCTCCAGCGACGCCGCCTGGGCCTCGTCGAGCTCGCCCAGCAGGCCCTCCTGGAACGCCTCGACGTAGCCGCTGATGGCGGTCAGCGGCGTGCGCAGCTCGTGGCTGACGTTGGCCAGCAGGTCGCCCTTCACCCGGTCGAGCTCCCGCAGCTCCTCGTTGAGGCGGCCCAGGCGCTGGTTCGAAGCTTCGAGGTCCTCGATCGTCGACGCCAGACGCGCCGCCATGAGGTCCAGGGCCTCGCTCAGGACCTCGAACTCGTCGCCGGTGGCAAGCGCGATGCGGTGCCCGAGCTCGCCCTCGGCGAGGCGCCGGGCGCCGGCGGTGAGCCGCTCCACCGGCCCCAGGCTGCCCGCCGACAGGATCCACGCGAAGGCCACGCCGAGCAGCAGGGCGACCAGGCCGACGACCACGATGCGCGCGGCCATGGCCCGCATGGCGGCGCGCACGTCGTCGTAGGAGAAGTAGAAGCCGGCGGCGAAGCGCCGGGCGCCCCACTCCTCCACGTACGGCACGAGCACCACGTAGAAGTCCTCGCCCGAGGCCAGGGTCTCGGTCCAGGCCCGGCGCTGCTCTCCCACCGGGATGCGCAGTGGCCGTTCGCGCTCGGGGCCCACGTGGACGAGCTGGGGGGCGCGGGCGCCGACCTCGAGGCTGTCGGAATGGAAGACGAGCTCGCCCGCGGTGTCGTAGACGGCGAGGGCGCGCAGGTCGGGATTGAGCTCGGCGGTGTCGTGGACGATGCCGTGGAGCTTGCTGATGCCGCTCTGCGAGTAGCGGGCGAAGGCGTCGCAGACCGGCACCACGGCGAGCTCGGCGTAGGCGAGGGCCCGCTGCTCGATCTCCTCGCGCACGTGGCGGCGGGCGAAGACCACCAGCACCGCCGTCTCGACCAGCACCACCAGGCCGACGAGGGCCGACAGCGCGACCACGAAGCGGCGGCGGATCCCGGCCTTCACCATGGCTTACGGCGTCCGCTCCATTTCGAAGGCATAGATGCGGCCGTCCTGCCGCGGCGTCCACCGCAGATCCTCGCGCGCGCCGTAGAGGTCGGAAGGCGTGTAGAGAGGGATGAAGACGTGCTCGCCCGCGAGCATGCGCAGGGCGCGCTTCAACACCTCGAGGCGCGCTTCCATCCGCATCGTGCCGGCCTGCTCGACGAGCGCGTCGAGCAGCGGGTCGGAGTAGCGGTTGGAGTTCGAGGCGCCGTAGCCGCGCTCGGGGTCGTGGCTGTGGGCCTTCATGTCGAGGAAGTCGCTGGCGTCGCCCGAGGTGCAGACCCAGCCGCCCAGGTAGAACGGCACCACCCCCGACTGCAGCCGCGGGTACATCTCGCTCCACGGACGCTCGACCAGCGCCAGCCGGACGCCGACCTCGGCGAGCTGACGGCGGATGGGCTCGGGGGAGCCCTGCCCTTCGCGGAGCTCCAGGATCAGCTCGAGGCCGCCGCCGTGGCCCGCCGCGGCGAGCAGGCGCCGCGCTTCGTCGCGGTCCGGCGGCGGCGGCGCGAGCTCGGGCGCATAGCCGTAGACGTTCGGGCTCACCATCTGTCCCACCGGCAGGCCGTGGCCCCGGAGGGTCTCGCGCACCAGGGCTTCGCGGTCGAGGGCGAGGTCGAGGGCGCGGCGCACCCGCGGGTCGGAGAACGGCGGCGCCGCCGGGTTCACCTGCAGGTAAGTCACGACCAGGCCGCTGCGCGAGAGCACCCGGAACCCCGGCGTCTCCTCGAGACGGGCGACGTCGCCCGGGGCGAC
>DASWIG010000251.1:0-7930 GCA_036397835.1 Thermoanaerobaculia bacterium | reverse complement strand
TTGAGCGCGTTCTCGGCCTCGTGCTCCACGCTCTCGACGAAGAAGTCGCGCGAGAAGCTGCCCGCCTGGTGCATGAGCGCGTGGTCGGCGATCGAGAGCGCGAAGAAGGCCTCGAGCTGGAGACGCTCGTGCGTCCTCGCGACGCCCCGGGAACGCATCCACGCGCGGACGCGGTAGACCTGCGGATCCTCCTGGCCGGGCAAAGCGTACGGGTAGGTGAGACGGACCCGCTCCCCCCAGGACGCCGGCACCTCGTCGACGAGGGATGACGAGAGGTAGACCTCGCGCACGGTTTCCGGCAGCTCGCCCAGCTCCCGCAGCCCGGCGTCGTCGAGCCACAGGACGAGGACGGTCGGACGCGTCTCGGCGAGCAGCTCGCTCGTCCAGTCGTCAAGCTCGGTCTCGATGACGACGTCTCCCAAAGCCTCCCGCAGAGCTCGCGCCGGCACCGCTCCGTCGCCACGATAGACCTGGACGACCCGATCCTCCGTCTCTCCCAGGTGACGGGCGAGAGCTTCCGCCTCGAGCGTCAGGCCGCGCGAGAAGTAGAGGGCGTAGGCGCCCTCCTCGTCGACCACGGGCAGGTCGGTGCTGGGGAAGAGGCAGGGGACCTCGCGGCGCTCGCAGAAGTCGTGGACCGGACGCCAGTCCTGACGCCCCAGACCGCCGAGCAAGGCGAAGACGGGACGCTCGGCGTAATACGCCTCGAGCTGCGCCGTCCACGTGGACGGCGGACCCGTCAGCTCCCACTCGTGGTGCACCCACTCGCGGTAGGTATCGAGGAAGTCGTCCATGTGCCAGGGCGAGTGGCCGGGACGCGCGAGCTGGCCGCGGGTGTCGGCGTTCTTGCGGCGGACGTAGGCGTCGATCACGGCGCGTACCGCCGCCCGCTCTTCCGGGTCGGCGGCGGCGTCGACCGGGGTGGCGAAGTGGAGGCGCGCGCCGTCGACGCCGATGGCCGGCGCGGCTGAAAGCGTCCGCAGGTAGGCCGTGAGGTGGGCCATGTCGGCGTCGCCGAGGTCGTAGCGCGGCATCAGCGGGTCGAGCCGGCGGCCGGTGGGGTCGCGGCCCTCGCGGAGGACGGCGGCGAGGCTCGCGGCGTCGTAGGCCGGACGCGCCCGCGGGTCGCGGACCCGCGCCATGACCGTCCGCGGCTGGACCTCCTGGTAGAGCTCGCGGAAGAGCTCGGCCCGGTCGAGCCGCCGGTCGGCGAAGAGCGCCGGCGCGGTGACCGGCGGCACGTAGGCGCCGCCCTCGCTGGTGCCGAAGCCGCTGCGACGGTGGCAGGACGCGCAACTGAAGGCGGCGCCGGAGACCGGCACGTCGCCTTGCAGGGTGCCGGCCAGCGGCGCCCCCGAAGGCAGGACGCCGTCGCGGTAGATGCGCTCGCCGAGCTCGGGGTCGGGGGACAGGGCCAGGAGGAGCGCGGCGAGGACGGCGGCCGGCGTCATCGGCTTTCCAGGCGGCGAACTTCCGCGACGAGCTCCGCCGCGCTCAGGAAGCCGTCGAGCCGCACCCAGGGCGCCGACGGCGAGCCGCGCAGGAAGGTCAGCGGCTGGTGCCGCATCTTGTTGGGAACGTAGGCGGCGAACGCCTTCCGCACCGCGTCGACGTCGTCGGGGTCGCCGGTCAGGAAACGCCAGCGCGGCCCGGCGTCGAAGCGGCGCGCGTACTCGGCGAGCCGCGGCGGCGTGTCGTGCTCGGGGTCGATGGAGATCGAGACCATCCGGGCGTCCTCGAGACGCTCCTGGGCCGCCGCGAAGGTGCCGGAGAGCGCCGGGCAGACCGCCGGGCAGGTGGTGAAGATGAATTGCAGGAGCACCGGGCCGTCGTGGTCGAGCGCGGCGCCGAGCGTCACCGACTCGCCTTCGGCGTCGACGAGGGTGACGTCGGGCGGCGTATACGGCGCCACGGTGCGCGTGTAGCGGGCCGGCGGCGGCGCGGCGTGGCCATCGTGCGCGCCCTGGGCTGAGGCCGCGCCGCAGACCAGGAACGCGAGGACGCTAATGGATCGAATAGATCGCCACATCGTGATGGAAGGGGTCGAACTGGTAGAAGCGCAGCCGGCGCGATGGCTCGTAGTTGAACTGCACGTGGAAGTCGTGACGGCCGGGCTCGTACTCCCCCGCGGCCGCGGGTACGCAGAGGAAGCCGTTCGAGCCGCCCGCCGGCATCGACCAGTGGACGCGGCCGAAAGTGAACCAGCAGCCCGAGCCCGCCACCTTGGTCGACGACTTGAACTGGTTCTCCCAGCCGCGGTTGCCGCCGAAGTCGGCGATGATGTAGCCGTGGACGAAGTTGTCCGCGTTGAGCGCTGCGACGCGCAGGATCGGCGGCCCCGCGGGCTCGCGCGGGCGCTCGGGCGCCGGCTCGTCGCGCGGTCCCTCCTCCCACTTCCGGAACGCCTCCTGCCATTCGGCGAAGGCGGCGCGGAAGGCGTCGTCCTCGCGCTTCCACTCCTCGTAGCGCGTCTCCCAGACGGGCCAGCGCACCCAGCCGCCGGCGGTGAGCTGGCCGTAGATGGTGTTGTTCACGTAGAGGATGGTGATGTCCGAGCCCTCGTCCGGCTCCAGCTCCTCGGTACACTCGCCGGTCTCCGGATCGCGCCGGAAGCACGGCAGGTGGGTGCGGTTCTGCCAGTCGAGCCAGGCCGGCCGCGCCTGGTTGGTCACGATCTTGCGCACCAGGGCGTAGTCGCCGGCCCGCGCCGCCGCCTGGGCCTCGCGCAACGCGTTCCACATGCGCTTCTCCGGCGCCAGGTCGCCGATCCTGGCGATGGCGGCGAGCTGGTTGCGGCGGCAGGTCTCCTGCCACGCCCGCGCCTCCTCGCGGCAGGCTTCGTCGTCCTCGGCGCAGAGGTCCGACCGCTCGGCGCCGCGGGCGCGGCAGTCCTTGAGCGGCGGCTTGCCGAAGACCGCCTCCTCGACCTGCGGCAGCGTCAGGCCCTGGTAGTCGGTGCCGAGGCAGACCGGATCGGTGCCGGCGGGGAAGCCGATCGTCTTGGTGGCGTTCTCCATCACCTGGATCCGCGGCGGGTGGAATCGCCAGCCCCACGTGTAGACCAGGTTCAGGTATTTCGGATACGTCATCTTCACCTTGAAGACGGTGCGCGTGCCCTCTTCCATGTTGAAGAAGCTCTGGTCCATGGCGACGCCGGGCGGCTTCGAGACCGTGCCGTCGGCGCCCGTCACGTAGTCCGTGTACATGACGAACGGCGAGAAATCGTCGTGGCCGCGGTCGAGCACGTCCACGGTGTAGGTGATGGTCCACGGCACGTCGATGGCGTTGCCGCCGTCGGTCATGATCGGCGTCGGATCGACGTAGGCGGTGTCGCCCTCGATGTGCTGCCAGTACCAGATCTGGTGGACGTCGACGTTGCCGCCGACGATCCGCCCGTCCTGGTCGCGGATCGGCACCACCTTCTTCACTTTTTCCGGCGAGTCGTAGTGGAGCACCGGGAAGCCGCTGTAGGCGCGGTAGGGCACGCGGTTGCCCTCGAGGACGTCGATCGCCGATTGCAGGTCCACGTCGAGGGCCTGACGCTCGAATTGCAGCTCGCCCTCGTCGTAGTCCGTCCACTCGCCCTTCTTGGCGCCGGCCTTGGTCTGCCGGCGCTCGATCACCTCGGGCACCCGCTCCTCGACGATCGAGGTGAAGAGGGCGCCGAGGTCGATGATCGGCGAGGTCGGGTCGATCTCGCTCACCACCGGGTCGCCGTCGTGGAGGTTGTAAGGGATCGTGGGCGTCGACGGCAGGGTGTTCGGCATCTCGTTGCCGTTGCCGTCGAAGGCGTTGGTGTAGACCGTCGGCAGCAGGTTGGTGCCGGGGAAGGTCTCGAAGAAGAAGGGATTGCTCGGGGGCAGCACGCCCTCGCCGGTGTTGACGGCGGTGAAGCACTCGCCGCCCTCGCAGGTGGTGCACTGCTTGGAGGCGGCCGGTCGCGGCTGGGGATAGGGGTGGCAGACCCAGGGCGGCGCTCCGGGGACGGGGTCCGTGGATCCCGCGAACGGGCAGGGGACTTCCTTGAAGCCGCCCGCCGGGCACGGCAGCTCGGCGCAGGGATCGGAGGTGAAGGAGAGATCGCAGCCGTTCTCGGCGCCGGCGGGCGTCACCAGAAGCGCCAGGAGAAGGACCGGGATCGCGAAGCGGGATGCGTTGTGCATGGCTCGTTCCTCCTCGACGCTACGACCTGTAGGTGTGGGGATGGGGGCCGCCGCGCCGCGGCGCGGCCGCGGCGTCTTCCGCGCCGCGCGGCACGACCCACGACAGGCGCCGGGCGATCCACAGCGGATTGGCCCTGGCGGGGCAGGCGCCCCACAGGCCGATCGACTCGTTGCCGTACCGGGCGAGCCCCACCGAGCAGTCCTTGACGCCGTGACCGTGAGGGCCGACCGGGTGGGGCCCGTTGTGGGCAAAGAGCCGGCCGCGCAGGAGCTCGACGTCCGCCGCCTCGCCGGCGAGGAAGAGCCAGCCGGGCCCCGCGCCGCAGCGTCGCGCCAGGTCCGCCAGGGCCTCGGGCGTGTCCGCCGGGTCGACGGCGAGGGAATAGAAGAAGACGTCGCGGCCGAGGCGCGCGCCGAGGTGGGGCTGCGCCGCGGCGAGGTTGCCGAGCACCGGGTAGACGGCCTCCTGGGCGATGGACGTGCAGTGGATCAGCACCGTCCTGCCGCCGGCCAGGAGGTCGTCGTAGAAGAGCGACTGCCGGCGCTCGTGGGTGGTCAGCGCCACGTTGGGGAAGTAGTCGGCGTTGGGCCCGCGGACTCTGGCGGGGCGCTCGCACGCCTCGCCGTCGAAGCGGGTCAGACCCAGGAGCTTTCTTCTGCTTTCGCTCATCGTCGGCCTACCCTTCCTGGATCGTGGGGTTGCTGGGGTGGTCTTCCACGTGCGGCGGCGCCGGCGGCCGGGGGTCCGGGAAGGGCGGCTTGAAGTCCTGCTGGTCGTAGACCTCGGAGGCGTCGCGCGGGCCCACGAAGCCGCGGCCCGGCTCCACGATGTCCCAGCGGATCATCATCGCGTGGTCCTCGTGCACCACGTTGTGGCAGTGCATCACGTGCTTGCCGAGGAAGTCCTTCCAGCGCATGAAGAGCTTGAGCTCGTCGCCGGGCAGGAGGGTGGCCACGTCGCGCCGCGGGCCCCCCATGAAGACCGTGAGCGGCTTGCGCTTCTCGGGCGCCACGCCGAGGTACTCCTCGAGCTCCACCTCCGCCGGCTTCATCGTCTTCTCGCCCGGCTCGTCGACGGTCTGGATGTGGAACCTCCTGAACGGCTTGCCGTTGACCTCGAGCACGAGGAACTCGGAGAAATGGCTGTGGATGGGGTGGGACCAGTCGTTGCCGCCGTTGCGGAAGGTCCAGATCTCGGCGCTGCCCTCCTCGATGCCGGCGTCGATGCGGTTGGGGTCCATCACCCGGCTGTTGATCGTCCACAGGCCGCCGTCGTAGTCGAAGTTCCAGGTCCGCTTCTGCTTGACCTCGTTCATGTTGATCGTCGGCAGCGGCCGGAAATAGCCCGGCACCCGGCTGGCGTCCTCCACCGGCGGCAGGTCGACCTCGAAGCGCATCAGGAAGCTCATGGGGTCGCCGAAGTCGAGGTAGCGGCCGGAGGGGCCGGCGCCGTTGGTCTGCTCGAGCAGGTTGTGCAGGTACACGTGGTCGCCCTGCTTGTAGCGCGAGAAGTCGAGGATCACGTCGACGCGCTGCGCCACGCTGAGGAGAACGCTTTCGGCGTACACCGGCTCGGGCTGGAAGTTGCCGTCGCCGGTGACCAGCAGGAAGTTGGGAAATTCGAGGTCCCTGCCGTCGCGGACGGCGCGCAGGAAAATCTGATAGAAGCGCGACGGTCCGCCGTTCAGGATGCGGATGCGGTACTTGCGCGGCGCCACCTTGTAGTAAGGCGTGATCGTGCGGTTCACGGTCATGCGGTCGCCGAGCATGCCGTCGGTGTTCCAGTTGTCGAAGACCGGCACCGCCGCGGGGTCCACGTCGGGGTCGTAGCCGAAGCGGATGTCTTGGAGGATCAGCGGGACGTCGTAGTCAGGAAAGCTCGGGAGCCGCCAGCCCGTCGTCTCGTCGCCGGTGTCCTCGTCGTCGAAAAGGAAATAGAAGCCGGCGAGGCCGGCGTAGACGTTGGCGGCGGTGAAGTCGAGCCGGTGGTCGTGGTACCAGAGCGTGGTGAGCTTCTCGCGCGGGTCGAAGCCGAGGGGGAAGTTGGCGTAGTGGTGGTCCCAGAACTCGCCGGAGTCGATCCAGTCCTGCGGGTTGCCGTCGCTTTCCGAGGCGGTGTGGCCGTTGTGCAGGTGGGTGGTGGTGGACGGCAGGGCGAAGAAGACCTTGGCGTGGCCCACGGTGGGCAGGGAGTTGTAGAGGCGCACCAGCACCGGCTCGCCGTAGCGCGCCGCGTAGGTGGGGCCCGGGGTGCTGGCGGGATAGGGAAAGGCCGAGCTCAGAAGCTCGCCGGTGACCGGGTCGCGCAGCCGCGGCGACCACCAGCACCACGACCAGCTATGCAGCTCCTGGCCGCTGCGGCGCACGGTGTAGGGCGGGTCCACGTGGTAGCGCCAACGGGTCTCGACCTCGTGGATCTCGTAGAAGCGGCGCGGGTGGAACTCCTCGTAGCGCTGGTGGGCGGCGGGATCGGGGAGCGGGTTGGGCGCTCCGGGCGTCCACTTGCCGTCCTTCCACCGCCGCCACTGGTCCCGCGGCGACCACACGAAGGTCGGCTCCATGATCGGCGGCACGAAGAGCGGCGTGACGAAGGGGCGCGCCTCCGGGCTCTGGGGCTGGTCGCCGAGCTCGCGGGCGCGGTCGTCCGGCGGGCAAAGGAACTTGGCGAGCTGCTGGCGCCAAGCTTCGCTCTGCATCGCCGAGGTCGGCGAGGCGAGCAGGCCCGAGCCGCCGGCCGCCAGGCCGTATTTGACGAAGCTTCTCCGAGTCGTTGCCATCGTCGTCCTCCAGGGCTTCCGGGTGAAGGGATTCCGGCGAGCACACTTCGCCCCGCGCGGATCCCGACCGTCGCGCTGACCTCGATGCGATAATCTGGCTGCGGGGAGTATAGGAAGCGCTTGCGGAGGATGTCAAGGCTCCGAGGGATGACTTCAGGGGCCGGAAGGGATCCCGGCCCCTGAAGATGAAGGGTAGTCCTTTCCTGGGCCCGACCGATAAGGTCACGGTGTCCCGCTCGAGGTGGCCCCCTCAGAGGGGCCAGTCGCGCAGGATGCGCTCGGTCTCCTCGGAGTGGGTGCTCTCGTCGCGCACCATGTCCTCGAGCTGGACGACCAGGCCCTTGTCGCCGTAGTCCTCGGCCTCGCGGGCGCGCTCGGTGTAGCCGCGGGTGGCCTGCCGCTCGGCCGCGAGCACGGCTTCGAGCATCTCGCGGTTGGTCGCGGCGGCCGGCACCGGGGCGGGCCGGGTGACGGGCTCGCCGCCGAAGGCGACGATCTTGTTGGCGAGGAATAGGGCGTGCTGCTGCTCGTCGGCGACCTCGGCGAGGAAGAACGCCGTCAGTTGCGGCCGGTACGGGCCGGTGGCCTTCGCCGCGTAGGTCACGTATTGGATGATGGCGCTGAACTCGTTGGCCAGGTCGTCGTTGAGGTGGTCGATCAGGGTCTGCTTGTCCATCGAGAATCTCCTTGGGGGCTGGTGTCCGCTTGCGTTCCCCGAGCCTAACCTGCCGGGGACCGTCCGGTGCCGCCCGGTGGGGTGGCGGGTCCGACGCGGAGAGGTAGCGGCTCAGCCGCGGTTCGCGAGCGCGGTGAATTCTCGGCGCGTTTCTGATAAAGATACGCCGCCAGGTGGCCGGAACGACGTCTCTGCGATAGGCTCCCGCGCCGGAAGCTCACCGGCGCAGCCCCAGCACAGAGGCGCTTCCTCACCTCAGGCGACCTACGCGTGAAGATCCTCTACGGCGTCCAAGGCACCGGGCACGGGCACGT
>DASWIG010000250.1:0-10544 GCA_036397835.1 Thermoanaerobaculia bacterium | reverse complement strand
AGTTCTTCGAGGCCGCTGGTATCCCGACCACTCCCACTCACCCCGCCTGGGACACCGGATGATCTCATGCGTACTTGGTTCAAGAAGGTAATCTTCACCTGCAACCACTGTGGAAGGTCGCAACGGATTCCTCTTCGGCGGATTCACTTCTTCGAGAGGTTCCACGACCTTCAGGAAGGCCAACCCGTACTAATCGGCTGCCCGAGCTGCCTCCAGGGACTCCAAATTCCCAGTCACTACCGAACTCACATGGGTCATGCCGTTGATGTCGACCCTCAGAAGCCACCGAGGAATGCTGTAATTCATGCCCACTACTGCTGAAGCACCTCGGTGACCGACTGCACAAGCTCGCGATCATGATTGAGACAATAAGTCGTTTGTAATCAATTGATTGTGTAATTTCCGAGACGTTAGGCCGCGCCGGGAACTGCCGCCGTGCGCACAGCCGGTTCGCTCGAGAGTCGACCGTGATACCAACGCCCGAGGCGCTTGCTGACATGTCATCCTCCGAGCCTGATGGAGAGTGGCGATGGCGATATGGATTTCGAAGTTCCTGGGACCGCCAATCCTCGCTCTTGCGATTCCGATGATCGTCAAGCCCTGTCCTTGAAAGACGTCCTCGCGCGGGCTTACGCTGTCTTGGCGAGCTCTCGTACGTGAAGGATTTCGGTTGCCGCCATAGGCCGGATGTCATCCTGCCCTACGGTGACCACGGCGATGGTCTTGCCAGCCGCCGTCACAAACTCGACCTCGTACGCTGCATCCTTGCCGTAGATATGGACGACGGCTCCCACATCTCCCTCTTCCAGGCCATGATCGGGCATGCTGTGGGTAAGGACAACGGTATCCAGATCTCGGATCATGGTCTTTCTCCTTGGGGCTATGCCGGATACGCCGTTACGAATCTCGGATTCTCCTCTCCGGCTTCGATGATCCACACGGTGCGAACGCTGACGACAACTCCGGATGGGGTTTGAAGGTCTCCGTCCACGGTGTATTTCGAACCGAATATGGACTCGATCATATCCCGGACTTCGTTCGACCTGGCGATGAGTAGCAACCCCCTCTCGAGTAGCTCTGTGTTGTGCTCACCGAAGCCAAAGCCGCGGAAGAACTTCGACTTCGCGCTCCCCACGGAGTGTGTCATGGAGAGGAGATAGTCGACGATCTTCTCGCGAGGGATCCACGCCTGATCGGCATTGGGAAGCCTCATGAGAACGCCTCACTCCCACTCGATCGTCGCCGGCGGCTTGCTGGTGATGTCGTAGACCACCCGGTTGACGCCCGCGACCTCGTTGACGATGCGGTTGGCCGTGCGGCCGAGCAGGTCGTGCGGCAAGGGGCTCCAGTCCGCGGTCATGAAGTCGAGGGTGTTGACCGAGCGCAGCGCGACGACGTTCTCGTAGGTGCGCTCGTCGCCCATGACGCCGACGCTGCGCACCGGCAGCAGCACCGCGAACGCCTGGCTCACCTGGTGGTAGAAGCCGCTCTCCCGCAGCTCTTCAAGGAAGACGGCGTCGGCCTCCTGGAGGACGTGGACGCGCTCCGGCGTGACCTCGCCCAGGATCCGCACCGCCAGTCCCGGCCCCGGGAACGGGTGACGCTGGATCAGGTCCTCGGGGATGCCGAGCTCGCGGCCGAGCTGGCGCACCTCGTCCTTGAACAGGAAACGCAACGGCTCGATGAGCTTGAAGCCGAGCTTCTCCGGCAGCCCGCCGACGTTGTGGTGCGTCTTGATCGTCGCCGACGGACCCTTGACCGACACTGACTCGATCACGTCGGGGTAGAGCGTGCCCTGGGCGAGGAACTCCACGCCGCCGCCGATCTCGCGCGCCTGGCGCTCGAACACGTCGATGAACACCCGTCCGATGCGGCGCCGCTTCTCCTCGGGATCGGTGACCCCCGCCAGACTCTCGAGGAACTCGCGGCGCGCGTCGACCGCCTTGACCGGCACGCCGAGCCCGGCGCTGAGACGATGGACGACCTGTTGAGCCTCGTTCTTGCGCAGCAGGCCGTTGTCGACGAAGACCGCCGTCAGCGCCTCGCCGACCGCCCGCTCTACCAGCACTGACATCACCGACGAGTCGACGCCTCCCGAGAGCGCGCAGATCACCCGCGCGCCGCCCACCTCGCGGCGGATTGCCGCCACCGTCTCCTCGAGGAACGACGCCATCAGCCAGTCGGCCCGAGCCGCGCACGGGCCGAGCAGGAAGTTGCGCAGCATGGCCTCGCCCGAGAGCGTGTGCGAGACCTCGGGGTGGAATTGGATGGCGTAGAGACGGCGGGCGGCGTTCTCGAAGGCCACGATCGGCGAATTGGCCGTCGCGGCGCAGGTGGTGAACCCCTCGGGCATGCGCACCACCCGGTCGCCGTGGCTCATCCACACCGTTTCTCGATCGTCGAGACCCGCGAACAGCGTGCCCCGATCGGTGACCTCGATCTCGGCGCGGCCGTACTCGCGCTGGCGCGCCGGCTCCACCTCGCCGCCCAGGTGACGGGCCATGAGCTGCATGCCGTAACAGATGCCGAGCACCGGCAGGCCGAGGTCGAAGAGCGCCGGATCGAATTGCGGCGCCTCGTCGTCGTAGACGCTGTCGGGGCCGCCGGAAAGGACGATCCCGATCGGCTTCCTCCGAGCGACCTCCTCGACTCTCAACGAGCACGGATGGATCTCGCAGTAGACGCGGTTCTCGCGCACCCGCCGCGCGATGAGCTGCGTGTACTGGCTGCCGAAGTCGAGGATCAGGAGCGTCTGGTGGGACGGCGTCTGGTGGGACATCAAAGCTCCGCCTCCGAGCGCAGGTCGCGCGTCATCAGGTCGTGGACGGTCTGGCGCGGCGACTTGCCGTGGTAGAGGATCCTTACCACCTCCTCGGTGATCGGCATCTCGACGCCGCGGCGCTCGGCGATGCGCGCCACCGCCAGCGAGCTGCGCACGCCCTCGGCGATCATCGGCGTCGCGGCGGAGATCTCCTCGAGCGTCTTGCCGGCGGCCAGCTCCATGCCGACGTGACGGTTGCGCGACAGGGCGCCGGTGCAGGTGAGCACCAGGTCGCCCATGCCGGCGAGCCCCGCCAGGGTGCGCGTCTGGCCGCCGCAGGCGAGGCCGAGGCGGGTGATCTCGTGCAGGCCGCGGGTGAGCACCGCCGCCAGCGTGTTGGACCCCAGGCCGAGCCCGGTGACGATGCCGGCGGCGATGGCGACGACGTTCTTGCTGGTGCCGCCGAGCTCGACGCCGACCACGTCGGTGGACGAGTAGAGGCGGAACGAGCGCGTCGAGAGCGTCTCGCGCAGCTCGGCGGCGAGATCCCCGTCGTCCGCGGCCACGACGGCGAGCGTCGGGGTGCCGGCGGCCAGCTCCAGGGCGAAGCTCGGCCCCGAGAGCACGGCGAAGCGCGCCTCGCGGTCGGCGGCCACGGCTTCTTCGAAGGTCACCTCGCTCATCCGCGCCAGGGTGTCGTTCTCGATCCCCTTGGTCGCCGACACGAGGACCTTGGCCCGGCTCCTGGGGACCCCCTGCAGGTAGCTGCGCACCACCTCGCGGAAGCCGTGCGACGGCACCACCACGATCACCGTGTCGATCTCCGCCAGGTCGGCGAGCTCGCTGGTCAGCCGCAAGCCCGGCGGGATGGCGACGTCGGGCAGGTAGCGGGCGTTGACGCGGGCGTCCTCGAGGCTACGGACGAGCTCGGCGCTGCGGCCCCAAAGGGTCACGTCGTGTCCCGCTTCGGCCCAGTGGACGGCCAGGGCCGTCCCCCAGGAGCCGGTGCCGAGCACCCCGAGCCGCGTCACTCACGGCCTCCCAGAGGATAGGTTCCGGCCACCCGGTAACGCGCTCCCTCGGGATGGAGCTCGCTTTCGAAGAGCACGCCCTCGGCGACGGTGAAGGCGTCGGCGGGCAGCGGGCCGAAATCGCCGAGGAAGCGCTCGAGCGCCTCGCGCGGCCACGGCGGCGAGCATCGCGCCAGGGTCAGGTGCGGGTGGAAAGGCCGCGAATCGGGGACGACGCCGGCGGCGCGCTCGACGGCCGCGGCCACCGCGGTGTGCAGCCGCGCCAACGCCGCCGACGGCCGGCCGTCGGCGCCGGCGAGGCCGGCCCACAGCACCCGCGCCTTGCCGCGCGGCGGAAAGGCCCCGGTCTCGTTCAGCCGCAGGCCGATCGCCTCACTCTCGGCGCACGACGCCGCCAGCTCGCGGTGGAGCTCGTCGAGCCGTTCCGGCGCCGTCTCGCCGAGGAAGCTCAGGGTCAGGTGCATGCCCTGGGGCCGCACCCAGCGCGCTTTGGGCAGCTTGCCGCGCAGCGCGCGGGCGCGTCGGTCGAGCTCGTCGCGGAGGTACTCGGGGATCTCGATGGCCACGAAAAGCCGCATCAGACGTCCTCGACGCGAGGGGCGAGCTGCAGCGTGCGCCGCAGCATCTCGAGCACCAACTGGCTCGCCTGCCAGCGGATCTTCTCACGATCGCCGATGAAACGGACCCGCCGGTGGCGCACGCCCGCGGGTCCGGCCACCGCCACGTGAACCGTGCCCACGGGCTTCTCCTCGGAGCCGCCGTCGGGCCCGGCGACGCCGGTGATTCCGGCGCCGTAGTCGCTGGCGTAGCGCGTCCGCACGCCTTCGGCCATGGCGCGGGCGACCGGCTCGCTGACCGCGCCCTCGGCCGCGATCACGTCCGGGTCGACGCCCAGGAGCGACGCCTTGAGCTCGTTCGAGTAGGTCACCACGCCGCCCAGGAAGTAGGCGCTCGAGCCGGTGACGCGGGTCAGACGCTCGGCCAGCAGCCCGCCGGTACACGACTCGGCCGTGGTCAACGTGGCGCCGGCGGCGGCCAGCATCCGTCCGACGACGGCTTCGAGCGTCTCGCCCTCGTCCTCGGTGAAGGCGAGGTCGCCGGCGACCTCGCGGAGCTGCTCGCGCATCGCGGCGAGGCGGGCGCGGCGCTCCTCCTGCGGGCCGCGCACGGAGAGGTGGACCTGGACCTCGCCCGGCGACGCGAGCACCGAGACGCCGTCGCGGCCGAAGCGCTCGTAGAGCGGCGCGATGCGCTCCTCGATCTCCGACTCGGGGCGCGAGGAGATCTTGAAGACGGCGCGGTCGACGCCGTCGGTGGCCTCGCCGAGGCGCTCGCGCAGCCAGGGCTCGAGGCAGGAGCCGATCAGCCCCTCGAGCTCGAAGGGCACGGCGGGAAAGAGGAAGACGGTGGCGCCGCCCGTCTCGAGACGCTGGGCGGGCGCCGAGCCGCGCGGGTTGCGGATCACCTCGGCGCCCGAGATCACCTCGGCCTGGCGGCGGTTGACCTCCGGCAGGGCGCGGCCGAAGTAGCTCTCGTAGCGCTGGCGCATCCATTCCACGTACTTCTCGTCGATCGAGATCGAGCGGTCGAAGGCGCGGGCGGCGGCGGCGCGGGTGACGTCGTCGGCGGTCGGTCCGAGGCCGCCGGAGACGACCACGACGTCGGCGCTCGCGGCCCAGCGGCGCAGCTCGCCGGCGATGGCGTCCTCGTCGTCGCCGACGACCGACTTGCCGACCAGCTCGACGCCGAAGCGGTCGAAGGCCGCGGTGAGCTTGAGGGAGTTGGTGTCGAGGCGCCGGGTGCCGAGGAGCTCGGAGCCGACGGCGAGGATGGCGGCCTTCATGGCCGCTGATGATACTGGACAAGAGAGGGGAGATGGCCTACGATCTGGCGGCGGAGTCGCCGAAAAGGAAGCAGAAATGGCGAGAATAGGACGATTTTTCCAGGAGCCTCGCTCCAGTTACTTCCTTTTCGGCCCGCGCGGCACCGGCAAGTCGACCTGGCTCCGGGCGCACCACCCCGAAGCGCTGTGGGTGGATCTGCTCCAGCCCGACGTCCATCGCCAATACGCAGCGCGGCCGGAGCGCTTGCGGGACCTGGTCCGGGCGCACCGCGAGCACGACGTCGTGGTGGTCGACGAGGTCCAGAAAGTACCCGAGCTGCTCGTCGTCGTCCACGGCCTGATCGAGGAGCGACGCGGCCTGCGTTTCGTGCTCACGGGATCGAGCGCGCGCAAGTTGAAGCGCAGCGGCGTCGATCTGCTGGCGGGCCGGGCCTTGCTGCGCTACTTGCACCCCTTCATGGCCGCCGAGCTGGCTCCGAGCTTCAACGCCGACCAGGCCTTGAAGCTGGGTCTTCTGCCCCTGGTCTGGGACGCGGAGGAGCCGGCGGAGGCGCTCAACGCCTACGTCGCGCTCTACTTGCGCGAGGAGGTGCAGCAAGAAGGGCTGGTGCGTGACCTGGGGAGCTTCTCGCGTTTTCTGGAGGTGACGACGTTCTCCCACGGTGCCGTGCTCAACGTCGCGGACATGGCCCGGGAGTGCCAGGTGAGCCGAAAGACGGTGGTGGGGTATCTCGAGGTTCTGGAGGATCTGCTGCTGTCCTTTCGCTTGCCGGTGTTTACCCGGCGTGCCCGGCGCCTGCTGAGCGCTCATCCGAAGTTCTACTGGTTCGACTCGGGGGTTTTCGTGTCGATGCGTCCGGCGAGCGTGATCGACCGTCCGCAGGAGATCGCCGGCGCCGCGCTCGAGGGCCTCGTGGCACAGCACCTGCGGGCGTGGATCGACTATTCGGGCAACGACTGTCGGCTCGCCTACTGGCGCACGAAGTCGGGGAGCGAGGTGGATTTCGTGGTCTGGGGACAGGCCGGGTTCTGGGCCCTCGAGGTCAAGCACACGACGACCCTGCGGCCGAAGGACTTGCGGGCGATCCGGGCATTTCGCGAGGACTACCCGGAAGCCACGGTGCGCCTGCTCTACCGCGGCGGTGAGAAGCTCGAGATCGACGGCATCCTTTGTGTGCCGTGCTCGGACTACCTCCTGGGAATCGTTCCGGGTGAGCCCTTGCCTTGATCGCCCTTGGCCATCGCGCACAAACATTAAGCCAGACTTTGGTTTTGTGTAACGGCTGAAGGGCCGGTTCGTGGCCATCATGGCGCCTTCGGCACCAGGAAATACAACGCTCCGCGTTGCTTCATGAGCCCCGCCCGCATCGCCGCCTCATCCCCCCGTCCCCAGAAGAAGTCGACGCGGCCGGTGCCGCGGATGGCGCCGCCGGTGTCCTGGTTGAGGACGAGGCGCGCCAGCGGCCCCGCGGAGACGGTGGAGCCGTCCTCGGCCATCGCCGGGACCTCGGTGACGAGGTAGGCGAGGGCGCCGGGCGGGAAGAGGCGGGCGTCGGTGGCGATCGAGCGCCGCGGCGTCACCGGCACGCCGAGGCTGCCGACGGCGGGACCCTCGAGACGGCGGAAGAAGACCACCGACTCGTTGTAATCGAGGACCTCGTCGACCTCCTCGGGGTGCTCGGCCAGGTAGCGGCGGATCGACTGCATCGAGACCTTCTCGCGCTCGAGCTTGCCCTGCTCGATCAGGAGCTTGCCGATCGCGCGGTACTCGCGGCCGTTGGCGCCGGCGTAGCCGATGCGGACCTCGCGGCCGTCGGGCAGGAGCAGGACGCCGCTGCCCTGGATCTCGACGAAAAAGAGGTCCACCCGGTCGCGCGCCCACGCGATCTCCCTCCCCGAGAGCCGCCTGGTCTCGCGGATCTCGCGCCGGTCCGGATAGGGCAGCAGGCGGTTGCCGGAGAGCAGGCCGGTGACCCTCACGCCTTCGAAACGGTCGGAGAATTCGGAGAGGTCGATGCGGAAGAGGTCGCGGGGCGGACCGTAGACGGGAACGTCGTACCCCTTCCGGCGCCGGAGGCTCGCTTCGATCACCGGCACGTAGTAGCCGGTCACCAGCACCTCGTCGCCGCGCGGAAGCTGGTCGGCGGAGTAGACGTCGAAGTCTTCGTGAAGCCGGGCCGCCAGCCGTCCGGGCGTCGGCTCCTCGTCGAGGAAGGCGGCGAGACGTTCCAGGGCGCCGGCGAGCTCGGCGGCGGTGACCTGGCGCGGCCCGTAGGTGAACGCGCGGCCGGCGCTCTGGCGCGCGAGCCAGGTCAGATTGCGCTCGAGCGCCTGGCGCAGGCTCGCGAGGTCGCCGTCGTCGACGAGCGAGGGCAGGGCATGCCACAGCACGGGCCGCAACGCCAGCCGTGGATCCGTCACCTCGACGGCCGGCGCCGGCTCGGGGGGAGGAGGCGAGGGAGGCGGCGTCGAGCACGCGGTGACGACGAGAAGTACAGCCGACACACGGAGGGCTCTCGTCCAGGCCATGGGTAGGGTCGTACTGAGGTGTAGGGGCGCACGGCGTGCGCCCGGCCGCGGGCGGAGCTTCATCGCGGCAGCACCTCCAGACGCACCGTGTCGTCCGGGTTCAGGTGCGTCCCGTCGAGAGTGCTGTCGGCCGAGGCGCGAAAGTTGCGATCGGTGCCGGCGCCCCACCACTCCACCGCCAGGAGCACGAGCGCCAAAGCGCCCACCGCCCACCAGCCACGCTTTGTCAAGCCGGGGACGCCAAGGCGCCGCGCCGCCTCCACCGGCCCCGCCGCCGCCACGCTCAGCCAGAACGGCAGCAGCACCAGCCCCTGACGCACGTAGCCGAAGAAGAGGGCGACGACGGCGAGGCTCACGGCCGAGAGCGCCGCGACGAGCACGCCCCAGCGCCGCGCCCCGCCCTGCCGCGCCAGGCACAGAGCGAGCCCCCCCAGGGCCAACGGCAGCAGCCACCTCGCGTTGACGCCCGAGTCCGGCACGAAGACGTCGATCGGACGGCGCTCGCCGGTGAGGCCGCCGGGCCAGTTCCACTGCGTCCAGCCGAGCTTGAAGACGTCCGCGGTCAACCGCCACTTGACGAGCGCCAGGATGGCGAAATCGGACGGGTGCGAGCGGATCCACCGCCACGCCATCTCGTCGCCGTGGAGCACGTATTCCAGGTGGCGTGGGTCCTCGAAGTCGAGCTGGTCGGAGCCGGTGCCGCCGGTGATCGGCGCGGCGGAGAAGGTGCCGTCGGCGCCGGGACGGTTGGCGAGCGCCAGGTTCAAGGGACCGTAGATCGTCAACGGCACGAAGGTCGGCAGGGGCTCGGCGAGCCGCCCGGCCTTCTCGGCGTTGAACCGCGCGAGGACGAGAGCGTTGCGCGCCGTCCACGGCGCCACTGCCGCCGCCCAGCCGACGGCGGCGACGACCCAAGGCAGCGCCGCCGCGACGCGCTCGCGTCGTCCGCGCAGCGCGCCGTACAGCCCGGTGCCCACGAGCAGCGCCGCCACCACGGCCGACTCGGCCCGCACCAGCGCCATGACCCCGAGCAGCAGCCCGAGGACGAACGCGGTCGTCCTCGGGCGCGTCGACGCCACCGCTCCCGGCGCCGCGAGCGGATGCTCGAGCCCGCGGCTCCACAGCAGCAGCGCACTCATCAGCAGCGTCAGGTAGAGCCCTTCGCTCACCGGCGCCACCGCGATCACGTAGAGCCCGAAGTGGTAGACGCAGAGCGCGGACGCGACGAGCGCGGCGGCGTGCCCGAGGTAGGGCCGCACCAGGAGGTAGAGCAGGCCCACCGCCAGGCTCGAGACCAGCGCCAACGCACTCTTGACGGCGAGGTGCGGGATCTCCCGCGCCCCCGCGCCGGCGCCCAGCAGCGTGTGGACGAAGGCCAGGAAGGCCGGGAAGCCGGGCGGGTGGAAGGGGATGCCGTGGTCGTAGAGGCGGCCTTCGATCAGCGACCGCGCGTAGACGAAGAAGGCGCGCGAGTCGCCTTCGTAAAAGACGGTGAACGGCCACGCCCGGTCGCGGTTGGAGTGGAGGAAGGCCAGGCGGTGGAGCCAGGCGAGGAGCGCCAGGCCGGCGGCCCAGAGCACGTCCGGCGAGACCGTGCGCCGGGGACGGAGGGCGGGACGGCCTCGCGCGCGCATCCGCCTCAGACGTCGCCCGTCATGATGAAGAGCGGCTGGCGGAGGAACGACGTGTAGCGCGGCCGCAGCCGCGCGGCGTTGTAGTGCTTGGCCACGTCGACCACCTTCTTACGCCCCACCACGACGTCGATCGGCACGCTGTCGTAGCAGCCGTTGCGCAGGCTGACGAGGCGGCCCGAGGTGTTCGCCAGCACCAGGTCCAGAGCCAGGTTGCCGAACGCCATCGGCACGATCGAGTCGAGCGCGTCGGGGTCGCCGCAGCGCACCAGGTAGCCGAGCCGCTGGCTGACGACGTTGACCCGGTGCCCATGGTTGAACGCCGCCGAGCGCTTCTTGAGCTCTTCCGCCACGTGCTCGCCGATGCCGCCGAGCTTGCGGTGGCCGTACTGGTCCTTCTCCTCGCCGGCGAACGACATGCCTTCCTGGCCGAGCATCCGCGCGCCCTCCGACACCAGGACGACGGCGTAGTGGCTGGGGCTCTGGTCGCGGTCCTCGGACAGGATCTCGCTCAGCCGGTCCATGTCGAAGGGCTGCTCGGGGATCACGCAGCGGTCGGCCGCGCCCGCCAGGGTCGGCACCAGGGCCGTGTAGCCCGCGTAACGCCCGAAGACCTCGATCACCAGGAAACGCTCGTGCGACCCGGCGGTGGTGCGGAGCTGGTGGGTCAGGGCGAGAGTGCGGGTCACGCAGGTGCTGAAGCCGATGCAGTAGTCGGTGCCCGGCACGTCGTTGTCCATGGTCTTGGG
>DASWIG010000249.1:0-10334 GCA_036397835.1 Thermoanaerobaculia bacterium | reverse complement strand
AGCGCCCACGAGTGGAAGTTCCACAGGCCGGCCTGGAAGGCCGAGAGCCGGGGCGACGCGGAGAGGCTCGACGCCAGGATCGTCGGGATGCAGAACGGCAGCAGGAACGGGTAGGTGCACACGGTCACGTCGAGCAGGTTGGCGCGGCGGTAGGCGCCGATGCCGAAGCGCTCGCCGGTGCGCCGCGCCAGCTCTCCCACGGTGAGGATCGCCACCACCGAGTGGGTCGTGAGCACCACCGCCGCCGACGTCGCGGCGAAGATCCGCAGCTCGGCGCCGCGGGCCGTGGCGCCGCGGCGCTCGGCCGCCGCCACCACGCGCTCGAGCAGGCCCGTCGCCTCCACCGCCGACACCAGGCCCATCAGCAGGATGGTGAAGACCGAGATGCCGATCCCGCGCTCGATGCCGTCGACCACCAGGCCGCGGGCGGTGAAGCCCTCGGCGTCGATCGCCAGGAGCGACGCCGGCGCGATCAGCCGCAGCGCCAGAGCGAGGGCCGCGGCCGTCAGCACTCCGAAAAACAGGCCCTCGAGCAGGTGCCGGCGCCGCAGCAGCAGCACGACGACCAACGCCGGCACCAGCAGCATCGGCAGTCCCCGCGGATCCCCGTCGACGGCCGCCGGCGGCGCAACGTCCACGGCGGCCGGGGCCGAGCCCAGCGCGGCGTAGGCGGCGAGCGCCAGGGCCGCCGCCGGCAGGGCGTAGCGCAGCCGGCTCAGCACCACGCCGCCGAGGTCGGCGCGCTGGGTGGCGGCCGACGCGATCGTGGTGTCGGAGACCGGCGAGACGTTGTCGCCGAAGGTGGCGCCGCCGAGGATCGCCCCCAGCAGCACCGGCGGGTTGGCCGCCAGGGCGACGCCCGCGGGGTAGAGCAGCGGCGTCGCCAGGATGAGGGTGCCGAGGCTGGTGCCGGTGGAGGTCGAGACCGCGCAGCAGATCAGGAACGACGCCGCCACGAAGCCCCAGCCGGAGACGCCGGCGGAGCGCGCCAGCCACACCAGCGCCTCCACGAAGCCGCTGGCGCGCATCAGGGTGGCGAGCACGCCGGCGAGCAGCCAGGCCATGATCATGAGCATCACGAGCGGCCGGCTCATGCCGGCGAGCAGCGTCTCGCAGTAGGCGTGACGGTCGCGCGCCAGCACCAGGCCGAGGGCGAGCGCCGCCACCAGCACCGGCCAGAAGCCGCGCTCGTCGGGCGCCCCCGAGAGACCGAGCCAGGCGACGCCGGCGAGGAAGAGCGCCAGCGGCGCGAGGATGCCGGCCAGGGCGCCGTGGAACGAGAGAGGCGTCGGCTGAGGAGTCGCCGTCATGCGCCGGCGACGCTATCACCGAGCGCCTCGGACCCCGTCAAGCGGCGTACTTGCGTTGCAGGTAATCGGCCCGGGCGGGACGGCCCCCCCGTTCTCCGACGATCCACGCGAGGGCGTCGACGGCGTGCTTCAAGCGATCGACGTGACCCTTCTGCCGCAGGTGCTCGATGACGTCGACCATGATGTTCTCGGCGCGGTCGACGCTGCCCAGCCGCGCCAGGGCGAGAGCCCGGGCCCAGCGCAGCACCACGCGGTGGAGGTGCGAACGCCGTACTCGGCGCCGTGCCAACGCCTGTTCGGCCTCGTCGACGAGCGTCAGGGCACGAATCACCTCGTTCAAGCTGCCGAAGCGGAGAAGCACGGCGGCGAGACAACTGACCGCCGCCAGGCGCACCCGCAGGGCCGAGCGCTCGGACGTCAGGGTCAGTGATCGTAGGGCATCGGCCATGCCGTTGACGTAATCGTGCTCGTACATGGCGATCTCGCTGCGCAGCGTCACGCAGTACGCTTTGAGGTCACTGAGCCACAGCCGTCGCCTCCGGGCAGAATAGGAGCTTCCTGAAGGGCGGTCCAACTCCTTTTCAACCAGCTCGAGGGCACGGGCGACAGCCTGTCGAGCTGCGACAGCATCTCCGGACCCGAGGTGCAGAGTCGCGCCCTGAGTCAGCAGCTCCGCGCGCGCCACCGAGGACCCGCCCAGCTTCAGCCCCAGATTCAGGGCGTGCAATCCCTCGTCAGTAGCGCCCAGGTTGCGGCAAGCCGCGACGAGGAGGCCGTACAGGCGGACCCTCACGGACGGTCCTGGTCGATCTCCACCAACCCGCTCCAGTTCTCGGACAACATCCAGCCGTACGCTGGCCGGCTCCTCTGCTAAACGCTCTCTCAGTGCCTCCAGATGGCTTGTCGAGGTCATCTAGTCCTCCTTTCCCTGTAGGCTGAATGGACAAACTGCTGTCAACTCGCTGGCAGCGAACAAGCTCGTAAAAGGAGGATACCACGATGAGGTCCCAAGAGTACACCCAGCTCCACATGGAAGAGGCAAGACTCGGTATCGTGATTGACGGTATGGGATGATGGTCGCCTGAGATCGATGTCCAGGAAAGGGCTCGGGTAGCCATCGAGCTGCCCAGCCCTTGGAGGACGCAATGCTCCCGAACGACGAATTCTCCCTCTACGACCTCCGCGTCGAGGTCGTGGAGGGCCGCGGAAAGATGGTCTGCAACCACAAGGTCGGCGACTACTTCGAGCTCTCGGGCGAGAACCTCTCGCTGCCGCCCGGGCAGACGTTCCCGATCTACCCGCTGGCGGCGCTGCTGCCGCTGCTGCCGGCCAAGCAGCGCGACGCCCACCCCAACGACTGGATGACGACCGACACCGACGTCGCCTGCCCCGACCCTCACTGCGGCGCCGTCTTCCGCATCACCCGCACCCGCCGGCGCACCTTCCGCCACGGCGAAGTCACCGCGGTGCCGCTGCCGCCGCCCGAGGACGGCGGCGGATGAGCGCCGTCCCGCGCATCGAGCTGGCGCCGGGCTACACGATCGCCCGCGTCGTCAACGGCGGCTGGCAGCTCGCCGCCGGGCACCGCGTCGCCGGCCACCGTGCGGCGGCGGTCGATCCCGGCGCCGCCGTCGACGCCATGATCCGTCTCGCCGAGGCCGGATTCACGACCTTCGACTGCGCCGACGTCTACACCGGCGTCGAGGAGCTCCTGGGCCGCTTCCTCCGGGCCTACGGAGGACGCGGCGCGGTCCAGGTGCACACCAAGCTGGTGCCCGACCGCCACGCCTTGGCGGCGCTCGAGCGCCGCTACGTGGAGCGCGTGGTCGACCGCTCGCTGGCGCGCCTCGGCGTCGAGCGCCTCGACCTGGTGCAGCTCCACTGGTGGGACTACGAGGTGCCCGGTTACGTCGAGGCGGCCCGGTGGCTGGACGACCTGCGGCGGGCGGGCAAGGTGCGCCTGCTCGGCGCCACCAACTTCGACGTCCGGCGCCTCGGCGAGATCGTCGCCGCCGGCGTGCCGATCGCCGCACACCAGGTCCAGTACTCCCTCCTCGACCGTCGCCCCGAGCACGGCATGGCTGACTTCTGCGCCGCCCACGGCATCGCCATCCTGTGCTACGGCACGCTCGCCGGCGGTTTCCTCTCCGAGCGCTGGCTCGGCGCCCCCGAGCCCGCCGGGCCCCTGGCCAACCGCTCGCTGGTGAAGTACCGACTGATGATCGACGAGCTCGGCGGCTGGCCGCTCTACCAGCAGCTCCTGGGCGAGCTGGCGCGGATCGCCGCCCGCCTCGGCGTCGCCGCCGCCAACGTGGCGGCGCGCTGGGTGCTCGACCGGCCGCGGGTGGCCGGCGTCCTCGTCGGGGCGCGCAGTGCCGCGCACGCGGCGAGCAACGGGAGGATCTTCGACGTCGCGCTGGGCGACGCCGACCGGCGGGCGCTGGCGGCGGTGCTCGCCCGTGCCCGCGGACCGCGCGGCGACGTCTTCGGCCTCGAGCGGCAGCCCGGGGGCCGGCACGCGGCGATCATGAAGACCGACCTGAACCAACTCGGCGTCACGGTATAGAATCGGGCGCGATGGGTGGCGAATCGGACGGGCCTTGGTACCTGGAGGGCTTCGAGACCCGGAGCCAGAGGATGCTCAGGACGCAGGTGCGCACGCTGCCGTTCTCGGTCGGCCGGCGGACGGGCTGCGACCTGGCGCTCGACTCGAAGATGGTCTCGCAGCAGCACGCCGAGATCTTCGAGCGCGAGGGCTCGCTATGGCTGCGCGACCTGGGCTCGACCAACGGCACCTTCGTCAACGGCGAGCGGTTGACCGGCGACCGCCGCCTGGGCAACGGCGACATCCTCCACTTCGCCGACCTCGAGTTCCGGCTGGTGGGCTCCGGCAACGACGACGGCGTGATGCCGGTGCTCACCAAGACCATGAACCTCCAGGACGTGGTGCCCGGCATCGGCCGCTACCGCGAGCTGCGCCTGCTGCTGCAGCAGAACGCGGTCAAGATCCACTTCCAGCCCCTGATCCACCTCGCCCACGGCACGCTGCTGGGCTACGAGGCCCTGGGCCGCGGCGCCCTCGAGAACGCGCCGACCACGCCCGGCGAGCTGTTTGCCGCCGCCGAGGCGATCGGCCTGGCGACCGAGCTCAGCGTGGCCTTCCGCAACAAGGCGATCGAGGCGGCCGCGGCGCTGCCGGATCCCCCGCGGGTCTTCCTCAACACCCATCCCTCCGAGCTCCAGGACCAGGAGGCGCTGCTGGCCTCGCTCGAACCCCTGCTCGCCTCGCCGCCGCCGTTCGCCGTGGTGCTCGAGATCCACGAGTCGGCGGTGACCGACGTGGTCTCGCTCCAGGGCCTGCGGCGCGAGCTCGACCGGCTCCACGTGGGCGTCGCCTTCGACGACTTCGGCACCGGCCAGGCGCGCCTCGTCGAGCTCGCCGAAGCGTCCCCCCACTACCTGAAGTTCGACGTCCGGCTCATCCGCGACATCCACCTGATGCCGAAGAAGCAGGACATCGTGCGCACCCTGGTGCGGATGGTCCTCGACATGGGCATCATGCCGATCGCCGAAGGCGTGGAGCGCGAGCAGGAGGCCGCCGCCTGCCGCGACCTCGGCTTCGTCTACGGCCAGGGCTACCTCTTCGGGCGTCCGTTGCCGGCGGCCAACCACGGCGAGGACACCGACACCCACCCGCTCTGAGCCGTGCGGACGCGGCGATGTCCGTCCACGGGCGGCTGCCCGAGCCGCTCAGGGTACTACCAACCTCTCACAGCGTCCTTCCTCACCGGCTCGGGCAGCTTTGGCACCTCCAGCTCCGGAATCGCCTTACGGTACTTCGCCGCCGTGAACCGCGCGCGCCCGATCTCGCCGCTGCGCTCGCCGATCATCCAGAGCAGGGTCTCGACGGCCATCCGCGCATCTTCCGTCATGCCTTTCCTGATGAGCTGGTCGGCGACCTCCTTCATGATCGACTCGGCCCGCTCGTCCATGCCCAGGCGAGCGAGCGCGACGGCCCGCGCCCAGCGGATTCTCAGCTTGTAAGGATGATTTCGAGGCACTCTCTTGCGAGACAAGTACTCGTCAAGCTCTTTTGTCAGCTCCAAGACCGAGACGACCTCGGCAAGCCCCCCGTGAAACGCCAGAACGTTGCATACGAGCGAGATTCCGCAAGCCTGCTCGCGTGGGAAGCCCTTTGCGACCTCGATAGCCGCGAAGGCGTCCCGGAGAGCGTCGCGACCGGGGCGGTCCTTGAGGCGGTGGGTCAAATCGCCGCGGAGCACCAGGTTTCGAGCCTTGGCCCGGACGAACCAGGCCCGGCGTTGCTTCGAATAGTTTGAGGACCCCTCGGGCTTGGCGAGCTCGGCCTCGACGATATCCAGAGACCGCCCCAGGTAGGCCCTGGCGCGCTCCGCGTCTCCGAGGTGGATCAGGAGCGATGCTCCCTGCGCCAGGAGCTCGACGCATGCCGGCGCCTCGCGCACGCCCAGCGCTTCACCCCTCGCCAGGAAATCGAGCCCCTCCTCCGTCTCGCCAAGGTGTCGACAGCAGGCCACCAGCAAGCCGTACGCACGCGCCCTATCTGGTTTCGTCAGCTCCTCGAGCGCCCCCAAGATCTCCGTTTTGACGTCTCGGCTTTCACCTGCCGTGATCCTCTCTCGCCAGATTCTGAGCCTCTCCATGCTGACCCCCAAGTGGTAAGTGTTCGGCCACTGAGCCGACAGAGTGTCCGTCAATCGCGATGGCACTGGCCACGGTTCGGAAAGGAGCATAGCACAATGGGCACCGCAACAGGCCTCCGTGCTGGCATGGGGCCCTCCTACGACCCCTGGGGATGAAGGGAGCCCCGACTCATTCCGCTGATTTCGCCTTCTGAGGGTTCGGGGCAAGCCAGATAGCGGAAGCTTGCCTGTACGATGAGATCCCTTCGGATGAGTCCAGACCCTCGGGGCCGCGTCCGCCCGTGCGGATCGAACGTCGTCCCCGATTCTCTGGCGCCCTCATCCCTCAGTGACGGGTCAGGGCGGTCACCCCGCTCTTTCACGGCTCAAGGCCGAAAACCGCCCTGACCCCTTTTTTCGTGCGAGCGACAGTATCCGGCCGCGACGCCGGAAAGTAGACGTGCGGCCGGAAAACCTGAAAGGAGCTGCAGGATGGAACGATCGGTCGAAGAGATACAAGCGGAGATCCTCGCGAAGTCGCAGCGGCTCGAGGCGGTCATCGCCGAGCTCGGGATTCCCCGCCTCATGACGGAGCTCGAGGCGCACTTCCCGCCGGACACGGAGCCGATGGACGCGGACGACGTGTGTCCGTCGGTCGCCTCGGAGGTCTACGGCGACCTCGCCCACGGGGCGGCCGAGAGCCTGAAGGAGGCCGTCGAGATGATGAGGAAGGCCGCCGGGCGCAACGCTACGGCGTCCCGCGGCGCCTGGAAGGAACGCCGGCTCCGGGAGGTCCGGGATCCCTCCGTCCGGTCCATGCTCGCGCTCGTCCTCGACGAGCTGGCCCGCAAGCGCGGGGGCTGACGCGTTCTCGATGAATCCGCAAGGGCGGGCCTCCCGTACGCTTGAGCCATGAGGATCAAGACCATGACGCGAACGACCCGGGCCGCCCTCCGGCGGCTGTCCATCTTCGCCCTGCTGGTGCTGATCGCCTGCGGCGCGTCCAGCGAGGGCGAGGAGAGCGCCGCGGCGCCGGCCGGCGGCGACGCCGTCGCCACCTTCGCCGGCGGCTGCTTCTGGTGCATGGAGCCGCCCTTCGACAAGCTCGACGGCGTGGTCTCCACCACCTCGGGCTACGTCGGCGGCCACCAGGACGACCCGACCTACGAGGAGGTCTCGGCGGGCCGCACCGGCCACGCCGAAGCCGTGCAGGTCGCCTACGACCCCGCGCGCACCTCCTACGCCGAGCTGCTCGAGGTCTTCTGGCACAACGTCGACCCGACGGTGAAGGACCGCCAGTTCTGCGACCACGGCGACCAGTACCGGACCGGGATCTTCTACCACGACGAGGAGCAGAAGCGTCTCGCCGAGGCGTCGAAGCAGGAGCTCGTCGACTCCGGACGCTTCGAGAACGTCTACACCGAGGTCACCGCCGCGTCGACGTTCTACCCGGCCGAGGAGTACCACCAGGACTTCTACGAGAAGAGCCCGGTGCGCTACAAGACCTACCGCTACGGCTGCGGGCGCGACGCGCGGCTCAGGCAGCTCTGGGGCGAGTAGGCTCCGGAAGGGCCGCGAACGCAACCTTCCAGGGTTCCGCGCGGGTTGCGACGTCGTCCGCCGCAACCCGCGTGAGCTCTTGAAAGGTTGCGACGGAGACAGTCGCGACCTCCGTGGGTTTTTGAGAGGTTGCGACGCCGCCCGTCGCAACCTTCGCGGATTTTTGAGAGGTTGCGAAGCTGGCGATCGAAACCAGCGTGAGCTTTTGAGGGGTTGCGACGGAGACAGTCGCGACCTTCGTCGAAGCCGCGAAGGTTTCGACGCGGCCCGGCGCGACCTTCATGAGCCCTTGGGAGGTCACGATCTGAGCAGTCGTAACCTTGGTGGAGTCCACGCGGGTCATTGTGGAGCCCGATCCGCGGGACCGGAAAGTCGGGACGATCCGCGTCGGAGCCGGCGTAACCGTCGTGCCGGGAGCGGCGGTTTCGACGGGGCGTCGTCGTCAGCCCTGGCGATGTCCGGGGTGGCGGCGGCGGAAAGCGCGGGATTTGAACCGGCCGCCGCAGCGCGACATCGAGCACCACTTGCCGGCGCGATTCTGCGAGCCGTCGAAAAAGGCGCGGCGGCAGTCGGGATCGGCGCAGAGCTTGAGCCGCCGCCACAGACCCTCCGCGCGCGCCGAGGCCACGAGCTGGACGAGACGTCCCAGGGCGCCCTCGAAGCCGTCGCCCGTCGGCTCGTAGCGGGTGGCGCCTCCGGCGTCGAAGCGCACCCGCAACGCGACGGCGAAGACCGCCCGATCGAGCTTGGCGAGCGCCGCCGCGTCCACGGAGCCGCCGCGGTTGGCGCCCACCATCGTCCGCAATCCGTCGCGGACGTCGAGCGCGCGCTGGAAGTCCGCCTTGGCGATCTCGGCGTCCGGCGGCACGAGGCGCCAGCGCGCCAGCCAGTCGGCCACCGCCCGCGGGCTCGCCAGATCGTCGACGCCGGTGACCAGGTCGACGGTGTTCACCAGGGCCTGCACGATGCGCAGGTCGCCCGGAGCCGGCGCCACGATGCGGGCCCAGGCCGCGCTGCCGACGTCGTCGCCCCAGGAGCCCTCCTTCTTCCGTGACATGAGGCAATAGTGTCACGACGGGTCCGTTGCGTCACCCCACGACCTCCCGCCACAGCCGCTCCATGTCCTCCGGCACCGGCGCCGTGAACGCCACGCGCTCCCCCGTCCCCGGGTGGACGAACGCGAGCCGAAAGGCGTGGAGCGCCGGCCGCGGGAAGTCGCGCAGCACGCGCTGGAACCGCCGCTCGAGCCCGCGCCAGCGCGCCTCTCCGTAGGTGGGGTCGCCCACCAGCGGGTGGCCCATCGCCTTCAGGTGGACGCGGATCTGGTGGGTACGCCCGGTCTCGAGGCCGAGCTCGAGACGCGAGACGCCATGGGCGGTCTCCAGCGTGCGGTAGCGGGTCGCCGCCGGGCGTCCGCCGGGGCGCGCGGCCCCGTTGGGGGGGATCGGGGGGGGAATCACGGCCCCCTTGGGGGGGGTCGGGGGGGAAATCACCGCCATGCGCTTGCGGTCGCGCGGGTCGCGGCCGATCGGCAGCTCGACGCGTCCCACCGGCGGCCGTGGCGTGCCGTAGACGATCGCCACGTACGTCTTCTCCACCTCCCGCGCGGCGAACGCCGCGACCAGGGCGCGACAGGTCCGGTCGGTGCGGGCGATCACGAGCACCCCGGTGGTGTCGCGGTCGAGCCGGTGGACGATGCCCGGACGCCCCGGCCCGCCGACGCCGGCGGTCTCCGGGTAGCGGTGGAGGAGGTGGTGGGCCAAGGTGCCGCGGGTGCGCCCGGCGCCGGGATGGACGGCGAGGCCCGCCGGCTTGTCGATCACCGCCAGGTCGGCGTCCTCGTGGATCACGGCGAGCTCGCCGGCCTCGGGCTCGAGGCCGGCGTCGGGCGGCTCGTCCGGCCCCTCGACGGCCACCTCGTCGCCGGCGCGCAGCAGGCTCGAGGGCTTGGCGGCGGCGCCGTTGACGGTCACGCGTCCTTCGTCGATCCAGCGGCGGACGCGGTTGCGCGCCACGTCCAGGCGGCCCGCCAGGTGACGGTCGAGCCGCTCGCCGGCCTCCTCGTCCGCGACGTGCCAGCTCACGGCGCCGCCGGGGAGGCCGGAGCGTCCCGCGTCCCGGCCGCCGTCTCCGGCGCCTTGCGGAAGGTCGAGGGCAGCATCAGCGCGATGCCGATGGTGATCGCGCTGTCGGCGACGTTGAAGGTGTGCCAGTGGTAGGAGCCGAAGTAGAAGTCGATGAAGTCGGTGACGCCGCCGCTCATGACGCGGTCGACGAGGTTGCCCACGGCGCCCCCGAGCACCAGCGAGAGGGCGACCAGCAGCAGCCGGTCGCTCCGCGCGACGGTGGTGAAGAAATACCCCACCAGGGCGAGGGCCACGAGCCCGGCGAGGGTCAGCACCAGGGTGCCGGTGGCGTCGCCGTAGGCGGCGAAGAGCCCGAACGCCACCCCGGTGTTGCGCACGTGGATGAAGTTGAGGAGGTTGGGGACGACCTCGACGGTGGCGTGGCCTTCGAGGCGGGTCTCGACGAGCCACTTGGTCCACTGGTCGAGGACCAGGACGGCCAGGGAGATCAGCAGGTAACGCAGGCGTGGGCGCATCGACGTCGGTCCTCCTCGTCGGCGGAGAGTCTATCGGCAAATCGATTGAACGCGCGGTAGGATCGCGGCGCGATGGCCGAAGAGCAGGACAAGTCCCACCGCCTCGTCTTCTCCTTCCCGCGGATGATCGAGGACCTGATCCGCCTCTGCCTCGGCGGCGAGTGGGTGGAGCGGCTCGACTTCGAGACCCTCGAGAAGGTC
>DASWIG010000248.1:0-17304 GCA_036397835.1 Thermoanaerobaculia bacterium | reverse complement strand
AGGAGGTGCCGACCTCGCCGGTCGCGTCGAGCGCCTCCTCGGCCGTCTTCCACTCGGTCGCCAGCAGCCGGTCGACGTCGCGGTTGTACTTCACCACGTCGACGCCGTAGGCCGGGTACTGCAAGAGGCATCCGGCGTCGTGCCCCATCTGCTCGAGCTGGTTCCACAGACGGGCCGTCTCCGGCAGGCGTCGCAGCAGCCAGACGGCCATGCCGTGGGCACGGTCCGACTCCTGCTCATTGTGGAGGCAGAAGTGGAGCTCCATGAGATCGAGGAAGGTCACGCTGCCTTCCAGCGGCTGGTTCACGCTCTGCCAGAGGTCCTGGACCTCCGGGACCCGCTCGATGAGCCAGTTCACGAGGCTGACCGCCTCGGGGGCAGGACCCTCGCCGCTGGTCGCGTAGAGCAGCTTGGCGACGTCCAACACGGTCGGTTCGTATTCGCCGGACATACCTCTCCTTTCCCCGCCTTCGCGGGCGGGCGGACGCGCTTTGGCGCCAACCGCGACGCGCCGCCGTGATGAAGATCTGGGCCTGCACGGTCCTTTCCGTGCCGGCTTTGACTCCATCACCGGAGAGGCGGCGATTGAACCGGTCTTAGCGGTTGGGAGGCTTCATCTACCTAGCCGAAGATTAGTGCCACTGCGGCTCCCTCTTCGACCTCGGCGTTTATGGTCGGTGGGGTTCAACCACCTGGCCACCAAGTCGGTCCCATCTCAGGCTCCTTTGCCGCCGACGCTCCGGCCGCGCTGAAGTGCGCGCCTGGGTTCGGTCTGCGTACAAGGATAGGCACGGATTCGACCAGTCGGTCGGTCGGTCGGCGAATCTGCCCAAACCTGAGGGCTTGTGCTATACTGCCTCCGTTGAGCAAATCCGCCTGTCGGCTCGGCGCTCACCGGGGTGGAGCGAGCTATGAGCTGACGGCCTTGGCCCAGGAGGTCCCATGCGCGGTCGAGCCAGCGTCGAAGAGCTCTCCAAGAGCTTGAAGGAGTGCGACGACCTTCTGCATGCCGAGCCTGCCCGGGCTCTTCAAATGGTCGGAGTGGCCAGAACGGACCTGGACCAGCTCAAGGGCAAGGTGAGCGACTACAAGTACCGCTGCCTCCGCATGTGGGCGGACGGGTTGCTTGGGAGCGCGCTCCTTGCCACGGGTCGCTCCCAGGAGGCCATGGAGATTCTCGCTAGCGCCAAGTCCGTGAAGTCGGTGGCTCCTGTTGAACGAGCTTCGCTCGCCCTTCGCCTCGCACACCTCTACGCGCACCGCTCAGAGTGGGACCAGGCAAGCGAAGAGGCCGACCTTGCCCTTCGACAGTTTGTACTCCACCCACCTCGACCGCAGGCAGATGGAAGGTCCTATGCGACTGCCCTGGTCACCCGGTCAATCGTTCTGAAACGGGCATACGCCGCAGGAGCCAAGATCCCAGGCATCCGGGACCTGGTTACGGAAGCTGCCGAGGGCTATCGAGCTGCGCTGAAGAAATGTACTGCAGAAACACCCAGGACGACTCTGGCGGCCTTGCTGAACCTCAATTCCCTGGCCGTGCCTGTATGGTGGCAGGATCCGCATGGGCACCAGCGGATAAGCCCGGGGAAAGTAGCGGCTAGTCTGAAGAACGTCTGCCAGAAGTTGCGGCGGCAGGGCTTCTCTCGGAAGAGCCGCCCCCACGCGCAAGCTCGTTGGCTCTTGGGAGTTGCAATAGCCGAGTCCTTTGAATGGCTGAACAAGCCGGCCGAGGAAAAGCTCCTGAACGCCCTGGCCGATCTGCTCGAGCTCGGCGCCATCGAGGACGCCGCCCGACTTTGCCTCGACATGTGCTACCTGTACTACCGGGAGAGCCGGTGGGACGACATGGCGATCGTCACCGCCACCGTCCTGCACCACGTCCAGGCGCGCGGCCTCCCGAAGAGCTGGTACGAGGCGCTCCTGCTGTGGCAGGTGGCGATCGAGAAGGGAGAGACCGCGAAGGTCTTCGTCGACGTCTTCGAGAAGATCCGCGGCTTTCGTATCCGGGTGCCCAGGCTCGCCGTCCCGAGCGGGGACGTCCACGTGCCGCGTCAGCGTTATGGGGACCGCGCGGACACTGGCGGACTTTGAGCTGCCACGGGACGCCTGTTGAGACGTCGACATACGGCTGGCGCGATCTTTTCCCGAGGCGCCTGCCATAACTATCACGTCTCGGAAACTGCACAACTATCTGAAAATAGACGTCTTACGTGTAGGTCAGGCTGCGCCTGACGATTCTGCCACGGATCGCGTGAATGTCAAGGCTCCGCGGGGCGGGGAAGACCAGGGCGTGCTCAGCCTTCGGCGCCGCCGCCGGCGACCCGGCGCAGCTTCTCGCGCACCGGAATCTCGCTCTCGTACACGCGCTTGACGCCGTCGCCCATGGCCCGCTCCACCGCCCGCACGTCGCGCACCAGGCGGGCGAAGCCGTGGGGCTCGATCGAGGCCGCCTGGTCGGTGCCCCACATGGCGCGGTCGAGGGTGATGTGGCGCTCGATCATCGCCGCCCCCAGGGCCGCGGCGGCCACGGTGGTGGCGAGGCCGACCTCGTGGCCGGAGTAGCCCACCGGCACGCCGTAGCGCTCGCGCAGGGCCGCCATGGCCCGCAGGTTGAGCTCTTCCAGGCGCGCCGGATAGGTGCTCGTGCAGTGCAGCAGCAACAGGTCGTCGCGGCCCAGCACCTCCACCGCGTGGTCGATCTCGGCCAGCGTGCTCATGCCGGTCGAGAGGATGAGCGGCCGCCCGGTGCGCCGGTGGCGGCGCAGCAGCGCGTCGTCGGTCAGGCTCGCCGAGGCGATCTTGTAGCACGGCGGATCGAAGGCCTCGATGACGTCCACCGACTCCTCGTCCCAGCACGAGGCGAACCAGGCCACGGCGTGCTCGCGGCAGCAGGCGTCGACGGCGCGCAGCTCGTCCGGGCCGAGCTCCAGGCGGCGCCGGTATTCCAGGTAGCTCATGACGCCCCACGGCGTCTCCCGCGGGAGGGCCTTCTGGGCCTCGGGCACGCAGAGCTCGGGCGTGCGCTTCTGGAGCTTCACCGCGTCGCAGCCGGCCTCGGCGGCGGCCCGCACCAGGCGCCGGGCGAGGTCGAGGTCGCCGTTGTGGTTGATGCCGATCTCGGCCACCACGTAACAGGGCTCGCCGTCGCCGACGCGGCGTCCCGCGATCTCGATCTGCGTCGTCATCCGCTCGAATCCGCTTCGCCGGCCCCGGCGAGGAGGTACGGCTCCCAGAAGGCGCGGTCCCAGCGGCTCCAGGCGTGGCAGCCGAAGGGCAGGGCGCCGCCGTTCGCCTCGTAACAGTACCGCGGCGCGCGCTCGAAGGAGAAGCCCAGGGCGGCGGCGACGCTGGCCACCCGGAAGGCGGGGTCGAAGAGCGCGGCCCGGTCGGACCAGAAGCGGTCCTCGTTGACCGTGTAGCGGCTCGCGTACCACGCGGCGCCGCGCCGCGCTTCGCGCAGCACCCGGAGCCGCCTGGCGAACCGGTGCCACGCCAGGTCGGGGAGCGCGGCGCTCACCAGGTCGCGGGCGAGCGAGGGCCCGCCGCCCAGGTAACGCCGCGTCTCGAGCACCCGCAGGCAGGCGTCGACCCGGCGCAGGGAGAGGCCGCCGTTGCCCACCCGCGAGAACCCCTTCTCCGGCGCCCGCGGATCCTTCAGCCACGGCGCCCCCACGTAGTCGTAGGGCGCGGCGCACCAGCGCTCCAGGTCGGCGGCGAGCACCAGCGCGTCGAGCTGGTGCACGAGGACGTGCTCGTAGGCCGCGAAGGCGCGGTAGAAGGCCGCCGAGAGCAGCAGGCGGCTGTAGCTCTCGACGGACGCGAAGCAGGCGTCGGGGAAGTGGACGAGGGCAAAGCCGGGACGCCGCGGCCGCACCCTCTCGGGCGCGGCGAAGCAGCGGTCATAGCCGCTCAGGTAGGCGTCGAGGTGGCGCAGGGATTGGCGTTCCTCGGCCGTGAGCTCGCAGCGGTAGATCGGCACCACGACGGCGACCGATGAGGGGTTGGAGAGCGTGGACATCGCGAAGGGCTGTCAGCCGCCCGCCCGTCGACGGCGGCAGCGGCACACCGCGCAGCGCTTCGAGATCGGCGCCGCTCTTCGAGATTACCGTATGATGGGAGCAAGGAAATGCGGAGTGCCGGACAGGTGAGCAGGCAATAGCATGGAAAACCTGCCCGGCACTCGGGATCCGTCCGCACCAGACGGCGGCCGCTTTGAGAATCGCGAGCACGCCGGTAGGCAAGATAAGGAAACGGACGGATCAACTCAGCCAGTGGTCTCGTCTTTTCACAGAGCTCACAACGCAGCGGTCGGTCCTCCCCGAGACCTCCTTCTCAGCTTTGCGTCTATCCCGCCGTCGGCTGACAGGGAGTATCTTGGCGGCCCAAGATTACGAACCACATTACACCGCGAAGAGAATCGGAGAATTCTCAGAAGCTGAATCTGCTGTGGCGAAAGCCGCGCGGCGAGCGGCCGAAGGCGCGGAGCTGGCCGCAGGCGGCGCTGACGTCCTCGCCGCGGCGCCGGCGGACGGTCGTGCGCAGGCCGTGGCCGGCCAGTCGCCGCCGGAAGAGCTCGACGCGCTCGGGGGCCGGCGCGCGCAGCTCGCCGAGCACCGGGTCCTCGTTCAAGGGAATCAGGTTGACCTTGGCGCGCAGGCGGGCAAGCCGCCGCGCCAGGGCGTCGGCGTCGGCCGGCGCGTCGTTGAAGTCGCGGATCAGGATGTACTCGAAGGTCAACCGCTGCCTGGGGGCGAGCGGCCAGCGCTCCAGGGCCGCCAGCAGCGCGTCCAGGGGATAGCGGTCGTTGATCGGCATCAGGGCGCTGCGGCGCTCGTCGTCGGGAGCGTGGAGGGAGATCGCGAGCTGCGGCCGCCGCGGCCAGCGGGCCATCGCCTCGATGCCCGGGATCACTCCGGCGGTCGAGACGGTGACGCGCCGCCAGGAGATGCGCTCGAAGAGGATCTCGAGCGCGTCGGCCAGGTTGCCGAGGTTCAGGAGCGGCTCGCCCATGCCCATGAAGACCAAGTTGAGGCCGTCCGCGTCGCCGGCCGGCCAGCTTTCGGCCGTCTGACCGTCTACCACTCGACTGTCTACCACTCGACTGTCTGCCACCTGCACCTGCCCCACGATCTCGCCCGCCGTCAGGTCGCGGCCGGCGCCCCAGAAGCCGGTGACGCAGAAGCGGCAGCCCAGGGCGCAGCCGGCCTGGCTCGACACGCAGAGGGTGCGCCGCCGGCCGTCGGGGATGTCGACGGCCTCGACCGTCGCCCCGTCGTCGAGGCGGAAGAGGACCTTCACCGTGCCGTCGCCCGAGACGTGGCGGGCGGCGATCTCGGGACGCCGGATGGCGAAGTGCCGGGCGAGCTCGCGGCGCAGCGCCCTGCCGAGGTCGGTCATGGTGTCGAAGCCCTCGGCGCGGTGTTCGTAGAGGGCGCGGTAGACCTGCTCGACGCGATACGGCCGGTCCACGTGGGGCGCCAGGGCCTCGGCGAGGCGCCGCCGCGGCAGCCCCAGCAGGTTGGGCAGCGCCGGTGAAGGCGTGGTGCGGTCGATCGTGACGCGATCGGGATCCGGCATCGGCGGACCTCGGCGGGGCGGGAAGGGAGATCAGGACGCAGGCCCGGGTTTGCGGCGGCGGCGGATGGAGCGCGTGGGGTCGATGCCGATCGACTTGAGGAACGTGACGTCTTTGCCGTCGAGGCGGAAAGCGGGCTTGCGCGCCGGATTGCCCGGCGGCGCCGCGGGCTCCTCGGCGCCTTCGGTCTGACCCTCCTGGAGACAGCCCAGGACCAGGTGGAGCGAATAGCCCTCGCGCCGGAGCCGCCGGGCGGCGCCGCTGATCTCGCTCGAGCCGTTGATCGCCTCGACCAGGGCGCGGCCGAAGGCGCCCAGCATCTCACGGATTCTCTCGTCTTGCGATCTCAATCCAGCCCCCTGAAGGGCGCCATTATCCCGTGCGCTCCCGTGGGCTGTCAAACGGCCCGCAGGTGCCATTCTGGCCGACGCCCGATGCGGGCCGCGCCATCGCGGCCCGCGGCGCCGGATCTGCTATGCTGGATCCACCGGCGCGACGCCGGCGGAGGAAACGAACCGTGATGGGCCTAGGATTCCAGGAGCTTTTGGTGATCTTGGGGATCATCGTCTTGCTTTTCGGCGCCACCCGGCTGCCGCAGCTCGGCAAGGGTCTCGGCCAGGGGATCGCCAACTTCAAGCGCGGCCTCAAGGGCGGCGACCGCGAGCTGGGCCCGGCCGACGACGAGGGCGAGGACGAGACCTCTCGCCCCGACTAGCGCACCCTACGACCCGTCGGTTGAGATGCGCCTCGCGCTAGAGCAGGGCGAGCTGGTCGGCCGTGTCGCTGTCCTGCCACACCCGGCGGTGGTGATCCACGTAGATCTCGAGCACCTTGTCCACGTAGCCGCGGGTCTCGCGAAACGGCGGCACGCCGCCGTAGCGCCGCACGTTGGTCGGTCCGGCGTTGTAGGCCGCCAGGGCGAGCTCGAGATCGCCCTGGTAGCGGCTGAGCAGCGAGCGCAGGTAGCGGGCGCCGGCGTCGAGATTGAGCTCGGGATCGCAGAGCTCGGCCCTCCCGGTGCCCGCCGTCGACGGCATCACCTGCATGAGGCCGGCGGCGCCCCGGCGCGACACCGCCTCGGGGTCGAAGCCCGACTCGATCTCCACGATCGACGCCAGCAGGAGCGGATCGAGGCCGTGGCGGGCCGCCGAACGGTGGATCGCCCGACCGTAGGGCAGGGTGGAGAGCACGGCAGAGCGCGGCGCCTCGCCGTGGAACCTGCGGAAGACTTCGAAGCTCTCGCGGTGCTCGCGGTAGGCGTCGGTCAGGGAGGCCTCGGCGGCGGCGGGATCGATCCAGCCGGCCAGCTCCTCGAGGAGGGCGATCTCGTCGGGGCTCTGCGCCTCGATCACCAGCTCCGCCATGGAGCTCGGATCGGTCGGCGAGGCCGCGATCAGCCACCCCAGAACCGCCAGGTGGAGCATGACTCCACGCTTCAGTCGTCGTATCGACATCCGAACCTCGTCTTTCTGCTTGGATTGCGTTGGCGCGAGCGGCGCCTTGACCGGACCTTACACCATCGGGCCGGTCGCTCAGGTGAGCAGACCGGCCCTGTTGCCGATCATCCTAGCAAGAATGGGGCCAGGATCGGCCCTCAGCTCTGGTGGTTGAAGCGGCGCGCTCGCCGTGCCGAGGCGCGGCGGTGAAGCTCCTCCGAGCCGATGCCCAGGTTGCAGACCTTGTTCCTGAGCGTGTTGCGGTGGACGCCCAGAGAGCGAGCCGAGCGCCCGAGGTTGCCTTCGTGCGACTTGATGGAGGCGACGATGAATTGCTTCTCGAACTCCTTGCGAGCCTGTTCCAAGGTGACGCCCTGTTCCACCAGCTCGTCGACGATCTCGATGAGCCGCCCCTGCAGACTGTTCTTCGTCAAGCTACCCTTCATGGTTTTGTCCCACAAAAACCCACCGCCCTCGAACAGAGGGCTTCCGACGTCCGCGATACGTTGTCCCCACGAGGAGGGAGTGCGCCCAGCTTAGCACAGACGCCCGGGCCGCGGCCATCTCCGAGCCGGCGCGCGGCCTACTTGAGCACCATGGAATCGCCCAGGTAGATCGAATAGCGCGAGCGAATGATCCGCGCCAGCGAGGCCCTCTCGGTCACCGAGAGGATGGCGGCCTCGCCGAGCACGATGGGCGGGTAGCCCGGCCGTCCCCGCCGGTAGACGGTGAAGACGTCGCCGGGCGCCAGGTCGTGTCCGAAGCCCTGGTCGACGAAGACGACGGCCCCCGATCCCATCGAGACCACGTTGTCGCGCACGCGGACGATCGTCGGTCCCGCCTCGATCTCTTCCACCGTGTTCGGGAAGTTGACCGGCCGCATGGGGGTCAGGCGCCGCAGCGGCACCGGCTCCGGCTGGAAGGGGCGCAGCACGTCGCCGACTTTGACCGGATCGCACGACGCGACGATCTCGCCGATGGCGGTCTCCTCCTGGACCGACAGAACGCGGATACGCGACGTGTAGTGGTAGAAGCGCCCCACCAGCTCCCGGCTCAGGGGATGGACGACCCGTTCCTGGGGCTCGATCGCCACCAGCGTAGTGCCGGCCGAAAGCCCGTCGGCCCGGCCACCTTCGATGTAGACGACGTCGCTCACGCCGAGCAGGAACTTGACCGCGTCAGTCTTGCCGAAGGTCCCCTGGATGCCGCTGCGGGCTTCGATCGTCAGCTCGAGGGAGGGTTGGATGAACTCGTATTCCGAGCTGCCGATCCGGTACGGAAAGTCCTCGTCGAGATCGCCGATGAACCCCGTGCAGTAGATGTCGGCTTCGGAGCCCAGGGGCACCGGCGCCTCCCCCGCCGCTTCCGGCTGCAGGGTGAATCGGGAGCCGTCATCCGGCTCGGTCTCGAAGGGCCGGTCCTGCGAGGGGAGGCCCGAATCCGGCAGCTCGGTGATCGAGGGGCCGGCGACGTCCGGCATCTGCGCCAGCTCGCCGGGAAGGACCAGAGGATCTCCCGGATAGATCCACATGGCGTCGAGGATGTAGCGATTGGCCTCCCAGATCTGGGGCCAGCGGTACGGGTCGCCCAGGAACCGCTGCGCGAGGTCCCAGAGGGTGTCTCCCCGCTCGATCGTATAGACCTGGGCGCCTTCGGGGATCGACCGCGGGGGATCCCAGGCGCTCCAGCGGCCGTCGACCTGATGGATCGGCGGCTGGCCCAGTGCCGCCGGCCCCAGTGCCGCCGTGACCACGAGCGCGCTCAGCAGTGCCCACCAACCACGTCCGTTCATGTCCGCGCCTCCCGGCGCCGGTGAAGGCGGCTCGCCGTCACCGGGGCGCCGATAGAGAATTGCCAATAGGTCCATGAACCACCCACCGGGGACGGTACCTGTTCGCGGCCGTCCCTGTCAAGCGGAACCGGACGGCGAAAGCCTTTATCGGTCGGAGTTTACCACACCGCGGCGGCTTCGGCGCGGCGCCGACTTCACTCCAGCTCGGCGAGCCGTTCACGAGCCGCGACCGCCGCGGCGCTGGCGCCGAACCGGCTGACGATCTCCTCGTAGGTCGCCGCCGCCGCCGCGCCCTCGCCCATCCGCTCGAGGCACCGCCCGGCCTTGAGGAGCGCGTCGGGCACCTTGTTGCCCTCCGGATACGCCTCCACGGTGCGCATGAAGGCCTCGAGGGCGCGCTCGTGCTCGCCGCGCGCGAAGCGGCACTCGCCGATCCAGAACTGAGCGTTGTCGGCGAGGTCGGTCCGCGGATAGAGCTCGAGGAAGCGCTCGAAGCCCGCTTCGGATTCCGCGTAGCGCTCCTCGTGGAAGAGGGCGTAGCTCTCGTCGTAGAGGGCGCGGGCGGCCGCGTCGACGGCCCGGGCGGCGGGCGCCGGCGCGGGCACGGGCGGCGCGGGGGCGGGCGTTGGCGGCGCCGGCGGCGGCACGAGCTCCTCGTCGGCCAGGTCTTCCTCTTCCACGGCCGGCGGCGCCGGCGTCAGGCGAGGGCCGGCCGCTCCCGGTGCCGTTCCGGAGCCGGCGGGAGGCGCCGCGCGGGCCAGCTCCTCGCGGATGGCCGCGAGCCCGGCCTCGAGCCGCGCCACCTCCTGGCGCAACCGCGCCAGCTCCACTTCGGCGACCGTCTTGTCACGGCGCAGCTCGACGTTCTGCCGCCGCAGCTCGTCCGCCTCGGTCGGCGCGGTCCGGGGATCGCCGAGCAGCCCCCCGCCGCACCCACCCAGGAGCAAGGCGAGGGCCGCCAGGGCGAGGACGGCGAAGCGCCTCACGGCACGCCGTCCTCTCCTTCGCCGGCGCCTTCGGCGTCCTGCGCCGCGGCGCCGTCGCCGTCGTCCTCGGGCGGGGCGGGCTGGAAGCGGCCTCTCTTCCTCGCCGCCTGCTTGAGGCGCTTGTCGCGTTGCTTGGCGATCTTGCTGCGCTCTTTGTCGAGGTTTGCGAGATAGGGGCTCCCCGGGTATCTCTGGCGCAGCCTCTCGTACGCCGCCTCGGCGTCCTCCGACCGGTTGCACGACTCGTAGGCGAGGCCGACGGTGAAGAGCGCGTGGTCCATCTCGCTGAAGGAGGGGTATTCCTCCTGGAGGTATTCGAGGCGGTGGATCGTCGCCGCGCAGACGCGAAAGCGCCGGTAGAAGCGCGCGACGACCATCTCGTGCGCCGCCAGGCGATCCGTGACGTCGTCGATCCGGGCGCGCGCCTCGGCGGCGTAGGGGCTGGCGGGATAGAGCCGCATCAGCTCCTGGTAGGACTCGAGGGCCTGGAGGGTGACCTTCTGGTCGCGATCGGGCTTTTCCATCCGCTCGGCCTGGCAGTTGGCCACCTGGAACTGCGCGTAGTCGGCGCGCTCGCTGGTCGGGAAGCGGTTGAGGAAGTCGCGGTACTTGGCCTCGCACTTGATGTAGCTCTCGGTGCCGCCGCCGAGATAGAGGGCGTCGGCGGCGAGCAGCAGCGCCTCGCGGCCGCTGCGCGAGTTGGGCTCCACCTCGAAGGCGTGGATCAGCAGGGGGCCCGCCCGCGAGTATTTCTCCTGGGCCAGCAGCGCCTTGCCCTGCTCCAGGGCCTCCTCGGCGGACAATCGCAGGATGGGATCCTCGCGCACGCCGCGGCCGCAGCCGACCGCGAGGGCGACCGCGGCCGCCAGGGCCGCGAGGGCGACCGGCGCCGTGAGCGGAAGAAGGGGGCTCGTTCGTCTCATCAGCTCGTCCTGTCAGGGGTTCGGCCTGCCGAGTTCGGCCTGCCGGGCTCGTCGGGCCGGGCCGCGCGCCGGAGCCGGCGCATGGCCGCCGCCGGATCGCCGCTCCCGAAGACCGCCGAGCCGGCGACGCAGACGTCGGCGCCGGCGGTCACGGCCTGGCGAATGTTATCGGTCCCGAGGCCGCCGTCCATCTCGATGGCGACGTCAAGACCCCGTTCGCGGATCGTCCTTCGCAAACGCCGTGCCTTCTCCAGCACCCGCGGCAGGAACGTTTGGCCGGCGAAGCCCGGATTGACCGACATGAGGACCACGAAGTCGAGGTTGTGCAAGGTGTCGGTCAACGCTTCGACCGGCGTCGACGGATTCAGCGCCACGCCGGCCCGGGCGCCGGCGGCGCGGATCTCGCTCAGCAGGCGGTCGAGATGGATCGCGGCCTCCCAGTGTACCGACACCCAGGCGGCGCCGGCGGCGAGGTAGGCCGCCAGCAGACGCCCCGGATCGGCCACCATCAGGTGCACGTCGACGGGCAGGGAGGTGCGCCGGGCGAGGGCCTCGAGCACCGGCACGCCGAAGGTCAGGTTGGGCACGAAATGGCCGTCCATGACGTCGAAGTGGACGAGGTCGGCGCCGCCCTCCTCGCACTGGCGCACGGCCTCTCCGAGGTCGGCGAGGTCGGCGGCGAGGATCGAGGGAGCGAGCTTCATGACGGGGAGGGCGCCGAGCCCGGGGCCGAGGTTTGCGAGCGGCCGCCCTGCGCGCCGGGCGGCGGCGCCGCCACCGTCAGCGCGATGACGTCGCCGCGGCGCAGCGGATGGCCGGCCTGGGGGAATTGCCGCAGCACGGTTCCCGGATCGATGCCGGTGTAGTGCTCGTAGCTCACGCGTCCGAGGCGGAAGCCCCGCGCCTCGAAGAACCGCCGCACCTGGTCGTAGCCGCGGTTCACCAGATCGGGCATCACCCAGGTCTGGCCGGAGCTCTCGCCGGCGAAGAAGAGGTCCACCGCCGCCGCGCGCTCGGCCCGGCTGCCGCCGGCCGGCCGCTGGCCGATCACCGCGCCGCCGGCGCCCTCGGCGCTGCGCAGGCTGAGGGTCCGCCCCACCGTGAGGCCGGCGGCGGTCAGCGTGACCTGGGCCGCCTGCAGGGCGCCGCCCACGACGTCGGGGACCTGCAGGAGCTGCGGCCCGCGCGACAGGAAGATCGACACCGGGCTGCCCCGCTTGACCAGGGTGCCGGCGCGGGGCCGCTGCATCATCACGTGGCCGGCCGGCACCCGTTCGTCGTAGCGCTCGTCCTCCTCCGACCACGCCGGCCGCAGCCCCTGGTCGTTGAGCAGGGCCACCGCCTCGCTCTCGGGAAGCCCGAAGAGCTCGGGCGTCGGCGTCACGCCGCGGCGCACGAACAGGCTGAAGGCGAGGTAGGCCACGAGGCCGAAGAGGGCCCCCAACATGCCCAGGTAGCCGAGGCAGCCGATCGCGCGGAGTACCTTGCGCCACATCGGCGGGAGCATACCAGAGGCGTCCGATCGCCTTGACGCCGGCGTCATGGTCAGCGCACGGACGCCATTTCTATAGAGCGTGAAATAGTGGCGGGTGAGCGAGGAGAGGGGGAGGGACTCCCCTGCCAGGGAGCGCCGCCTGTGTCAGACTCGGCCCATGAGCGGCGCCACGCCTTCCTCGTCCACGGCCGAGCGGCCCGGCTTCTGGGAACGCCGGCGACGGCGCCGCCGGCGTATCAAGACCAGCGTCGCCCTGCGGCTCTACAGCGAGGTCTTCCACCTCGACTACCTGCACTACGGTCTGTGGGACGGCGAGCCGCTGACGCTGGAGGGCATGCGCGCGGCCCAGGAGCGCTACGCCGAGCGTCTGGCGCGCGCCATTCCCGCGGGCGTGGCCTCGATCCTCGACGTGGGCTGCGGCACCGGCTCGCTCAGCGCCCTGCTCAAGGCCCGCGGCTACCGCCTCGAGGGCCTCTCGCCCGATCCCCACCAGCAGCGGCTCTACGCCGAGCGCGTGGGCGAGCCCTTCCACCTCGCGCGCTTCCAGGACTTCGTGCCCGCGAGGACCTGCGACCTGGTGATGATGAGCGAGGTGGCCCAGTACGTGTGGCTGCCGAAGCTCTTTCCGGCGGTGCGGCGCGCCGCACCGCAGGGCTACCTGCTGCTCGCCGACTACTTCCGCCAGCGCGCCGCCGGCGGCGCGCTGCCGGCGGGCAGCGGCCATCCCCTCGATGACTTCCTCGACCAGGCCGAGCGGCACCGCTGCGAGCTGCTCGAGCGCGAGGACGTCACCGACGCCGCCGCGCCGACGCTCGAGCTGGCCGGCAAGCTCGTCGACCTGTACGTCGAGCCCGCCGCGAGCATCCTGGCGGACGCGGTGGCGTCGCGTCATCCGTGGCTCTTCGCGCTCGGGCGATCGTTGCTGCGCCGACGCTTCGCCAGACTGATCGCAGGTCGCGAATTTCTCGACGCGACGACCTTCAAGAAAACGCGCCGCTACCTGCTTTTGCTCTTTCGCATACGTGCATGAAAGGAACGAAATCTCAGGGACGACTATTGCCGTTCTCGACGACCATTCTCGTGTAGAATGAGCGCAGAGGGGTCAGGGGCCTTCCCATGGCAGGGAGGAGATGTTTTACGGCCGCCGTGGCAACGCGCGGCCCGGAGGTGCGATCGAGTGACGCGTGCCGACAAGGCATCCACAGGCCTGTTCGGGTGGATTCGAGTCGGCTCCGGCACGCACGGGCAACACGAGGACGACACCAGTTTCGGAGCCCTGTGGCGGACCCTGCGCCGCGACGGCGCGGGGCTGGCGGCGCTGGCGGCGATCGCCGCGATCGCCGCGCTCGCCGCCGCGGCGCCTTTCGTCGGCGCGCTCGAGCCTTGGGCCCGGGCCGCCGCGTTCCTGCGGCCGGCCTGCGCGCTCTTGGCGCTCGCCGCCGGGATCTCGCGCCTCGCCCGCGGCTGGGAACGCCGGCTGTGGGCCGAGATCGCCGGGGCGGTCGTCCTCTGGGGGCTGGCATGGGCGCTCCTCGCCCTGGCGGCTGCCGGGACGGTCGTCTCGGCGGTGGCGGCCGGCGCGTTGTTCGCGGCCGCGTTCGTGGCGCTGCTCTCCGCCCTCGCGCGCCCCGCCCGCCGCCGCGGCTGGTCGGGTACGGTCTTCGCCCTCGGGCTGTTCATCTACTTCGCCTTGGTCTCCGCGGCGGTCGACGTCGCGGTCGACGCGGTTTATCGCCAGCTTCTCTACATGCTCGTCGTGCTCGACCTCTTCGCTATTGGCAAGTTGATTCACTTCGGCGGCGTCACGCGCGCGCCGCGCTGGCGCATGCTCTATTCCTTGCTGGCGCTGACCATGATCGGCGTTCTCGTCAACGACGCAATCCTCTTGTTGCGCCTTGCCGGCGTCGTGCCGCGATCAGGGGTCGTCTACGGCCTGGGCTGGAGCGTACCTCTGGTTTTCCTCGTGCTGGCGGCGCGCTTGCGCCACCATCCTTTCGCGAGCGAAGACTCCGATTCCGAGCGCCGGGGCGGCGAAGAGAGCCGGCGCCGCGACCAGGAGCGCGCCGACGCCCAGGCGCGCCGGATCTCGGAGGAAAAGCTGTTCAAGGCCTGGCGCTCGATACCGGACGCGATGCTGATCTCCACCGTCGCCGAAGGCCGCATCCTGGAGGTCAACGACGGCTTCCTGCGCCAGTTCGACTACGAGCGCGACGAGGTGCTCGGCAAGACGGGGGTCGAGCTCCGGCTCTGGGTGGAGCCCGAGGACCGTGCCATGATGACCCGCCTGCTGCGTGAGCGCGGCGCGGTGCGCAACCTCGCCTTCGAGCTCACGGGCAAGTCGGGCGAGAAACGGCTGACGCTGCTCTCGGGCGAGATCGTCGATCTCGAAGGGAAGGCCTGCTTCGTGATGGTGCTGCGCGACGTCACCGAGCTCAAGAGCCTCGAGCTCGCCTCGCAGTGATCCCGAGGCCGCGGATCCGCGGCCGTGACGCCAACCCGACCGTGACCTGACCGCGACGACCCGACCGTGACCACCGAGCGCACGATCATCGTCTTGCCGGCCTACAACGCCGAGGCCACCCTGGAGCGCCTCGTGCGCTCGATTCCGGCGGGCTGCTGCGACGAGATCCTGCTCGTCGACGACGCCAGCCGCGACCGCACGGTCGCCGTGGCCCGCGGCCTCCCGGTGACGGTGATCGAGCACGCGGAGAACCGCGGCTACGGCGCCAACCAGAAGACCTGCTACCGCGAGGCCCTGGCCCGCGGCGCCGACTACGTGGCCATGCTGCACCCCGACTTCCAGTATGACGCGCGCCTGATTCCGGCGGCCTTCGACGTCCTGCGCGTCGGGGTCTGCGACGTGGTGCTGGGCAACCGCATCCGCACGCGGCGCGAGGCCCTCGAGGGCGGCATGCCGCTCGTCAAGTACCTGGCCAACCGGCTGCTGACGATGATCGAGAACGTGCTCGCGGGCCAGAACCTCGGCGAGTGGCACAGCGGCTTCAGGGCCTACCGCCGCGAGGTCCTGGAGACCCTGCCGCTCGAGCGCAACTCCGACGACTTCGTCTTCGACTCCCAGGTGCTGCTGCAGTGCGTTCAATTCGGCTTCAAGCTCGGCGACCTGCCGATGCCGGTGCGCTACCTCGAGGAGTCCTCGTCGATCGACCTGTCGCGCTCGACGGTCTACGCGCTCGCCACGCTGTGGACGTTCGGCGTCTGGCTCGCGCACCGGTCAGGCCTCGCCCGAAGCCCGCTCTTCACCCCGCGGGATCGCGCCTGACGCGCGGGCGAGCGTCGGCTACAATGGCGCCCATGCCCGCCGTCGACGATCCCAGCGCCCTCGACGACATCTCCCTCTTCCGCGGCCTGCCGCCCGAGCAGCTCGGCCGGCTCAACGAGCTGCTGCACCGCAAGAGGTTTCCCGCCGGCGCCAGCGTGATGACGGTGCAGCAGCCGGGGGAGGCCATCTACATCCTCCTCGACGGCACCGTGAAGATCTACGTCGACAAGCCCGACGGCACCGAGGTGATCCTGGCGCTCCTGGGCGCCGGCGACACCGTGGGCGAGATGAGCCTGGTCGACTCGGCCGGCCATTCGGCGAGCGTGATCACGATGGAGAGGTCGACCTTCCTGTGGCTCGACCGCCTGAGCTTCCAGCGCTGCCTCGACACCATGCCGGGGCTCACCAACAACCTCGTGCGGGTGCTCTCCGGCCGCCTGCGCCTGGCCAACGAGCAGGTGCTGGCGCTCTCGACCCTCGACGTGACCGGGCGCGTGGCCCGCCAGATCCTCGCCTTCGCCGAGCGCTACGGCAGGAGCGACGAGGCGGGCGACGTGACGATCCCGCTGCGGCTGACCCAGAGCGACCTGGCGGGGCTCGTGGGAGCCTCGCGCGAGCGCGTGAACCACGCCATGGTCTTCCTCAAGCAGCAGAAGCACGTCTCGGTGCGCCGCAACCACCACATCGTCGTCCTCGACCGCGACGCCCTCGCCTCCCGTTGCCGCTAAGCCACCGTGTGAAGCGTTTCACACCGGGAGTGTGATCCGCGCCATAGGGGGCCGGGCGGAAGGGGTCCAGCATCGGCATATCGATGGACTTCTATAAAGGGACGAACCATGACGACACGCACCTCGACTCTCACGCTGCTGGCGGCGCTCCTGGCGCTGTCGGCGGTGCCGGCGGGCGCACGCGGCGTCCAGGAGATGACGCTGCGCTACGTCGGCACCACGATCGACGCCCACGTGACCGTGGAGCAGACCACGCAGGGCAATTCCCTGGTGGCCAAGACGAAGACGGTCATCTTCGACGACGTGGTGCAGCCCGGCGAGGAGATCGACATCCAGGGCCAGGACCGAAACGGCACCCTGGGGCCGGTGATCCGCATCCGCGTCAACCGCCGGATGAACGCCACGATCCGCACCAACTGCTCGCTCGACCCGGCGCCCGGCCTCGTCTTCGGCGACTTCGAGATCGTCGCCGCGGAGCACGACTGCGGCGGCGGTGACGACGACGACGATGGCGACGACGACGACGACGGCGACGACGACGACGACGGCGACGACGACGACGACGACGGCGAGGGCGACGACGATGACGACGATGGCGGCGGCGGTGACGACGATGACGACGGCGGCGGCGACCCGGACTGCGACGAGTGCGACGGCCAGGTCACGGAGCTGACGCTGCTCTACGCCGGCGAGGAGGCCAGGCAGGTCCGCGTGACCCAGAGGGTCCGCGGCCGGGAGGTCACCGTCTTCGACGAGCTCGTCGAGCCGGGCCAGTCCTTCACCGTGACCGGCGTCAGCAACAAGGGGACCTTCGGCGCCAAGATCCTGATCTACGTCGACGATCGCTGGCACGGGCGGATCCACACCAGTTGCTCGGAGCCGATCGGCCCGGGTCTGGTGGTCGGCGACTTCGAGGTGCTCGAGGGCTTCAGCCGCAACGGCGGCCGCCTGTGTCCGCTCGACGACGGCGAGGGCGACGGCGAGGACGACGTGACCGGCTGCGAGGAGTGCGACGGCCAGGCCACGCAGCTCACGCTGCGCTACCTCGGCGAGGAGACCGTCCACGTCGAGGTGACGCAGAAGGTG